>CAYTJV010000103.1:0-10457 GCA_964438165.1 uncultured Planctomycetaceae bacterium
GAACGACCCAATAGCAAAAGTCTTGCTGTAGAGCTAAGTGCGCTCTGACCCCAAACCCACCAATTCTTCTCCAATTTGACAATACTAGTATTGTGTCCCCGGAATTCGTCCATTGCCCTGCTTTCCAATATCGGACCTGTCCCGTTTTCCACCCCTCCTTGCTCAATCCAACCACGCCCTTCGCGGACTCAGGGCGTGCCACCCCGACCGATTCACGGAAACCATTCGGAATATACGTCCCGAATCGCGCGGCTAGGTGCCAAGAACGCGTCATTGATCGCATCACGACCCTCTGACATCAATCTGTTGAAAGTCTCAGCAGCTTCGGATATCTGGCGATCACTGAGGAGTATTATGGTATACGTCGGGTAAGCGCTGAAGCTTCCGCCCAGGCCGGGGGGGCTAATAGTGGTCACGGATACGGGGCCTCCAGTCTGAACGTTGGCGCTCCCCGCCGGGGTGTTCATGTTCCATCCGTCAAACCTCTCCTTGACGTCGTCCCCTAAGTCGCGACCCTGGCCGCCCGCGTTTGACATTCCATACGCTGGACCCGCTGTGATGAGCGCGCCCGTGACGGTATCCCCGCCCGGCCTCTCAGGCAGGAGACTAATGTGCAGACCGCCGACATTGGCGAACCCACCACCTTCGAGAAACACAACGAACTGTCCGTCTTCGGAACGTGCAACACCAATGGCACCGGTAATCGCTCCGCCCAAGTCGAAATCCCCAAAGCGGCGCTCGTCCCGAGGACTGACAGAGCCGCCCTCCGCCGTGCCGCCGAATAGAAGTAGCTCGCTCGAATCGCGTCCGATCGAATCCCCGGCCCTGGAGAATGCCTCGCGGAGTTGATTCCGCAAATCTGAAAACGTCCAGGCCGGCGGGTCCCAGTCGTAGGGAGAAATGCGGTCACTCGTTCTCGGAAGCACCCTGCCCTCCCTGAGCCTGATAAGCATCGCTATCACGGCCACTTTCTGGTCCCAGTCCAGAGACTCAAACTCACGTTTCGCACGCAGCCCGGACGGATCGGTCAGGTTGGGCGCGTTGTTGCCGACGTAGCGGTACAAGTTCGTATCGCCGGCGCGGAACGAGATCGGGTCCTGGCTGAGGAAGCGGCCGGAGGCGGGATCGTAGTACCGGGCGCGGTGGTATTGGAGGCCCGTGTCCCGGTCGAGAATGCCGCCCGCGTAGGCGAAGAGCGTGGCGGCCGCCGGGTTGCTCTCGGCGATGATCCGGCCGAAGGCGTCGTAGCGGATGTGGTCGAGGTTCGCCCCACTGGAGTCGACGATATCGCGAACGCTCCCCAAGTTGTCGGTGAGCAACCACGAGATGCCGCCCGTGGGGCTTTCGTCGGCGAGCACCTGATCCACGGCCGGGGCGTGCAGGTAGCGGTGCGTCTGAACGCCGCCAGCGTCGAACTGCAAAGCGACGTTCTCGCCATGATAGGCGAACCGAGCGACCGCGGCAGGCTGCGATCCAGAGCCGTCCGGGTCCACGGAGACGGCAATCCGCCGGTTGTTCACGTCGTAGGCGTAGTCCGACTGACTGGCGATCGCGCCCGACGCGTCCTTGAATGTCACGCGGGTCAGACGGTTGCGGTAGTCCCAGGTGTACTCGGCGACGTTGCCGGTGGCCGTCTCGGTGCGACGGACGAGGTTCCCCTCGGCGTCGTATTCATAGCCGTACGCGCGGTCGGCCAACAGCCGGTTGTCCTGGCCTGTCTGGACGTCCGGACCGGCGCGGTTGCCCGTGGCGTCGTACGTGTAGTTCTCGGTCGACTGGTAGGTATAGGTGGCGGAGGCGAGTTGGTCGGTGTCGTCGTAAGTGTACGCGTTCGTGCCGTCAAGGCTCGTCTGCCAGGTGATCCGGTCCGCAGCGTCGAACGTCCACGCGTACCGAGCCAGCGTCGCGGCGCCTCGGGTGTGAGCCAGCCGCGTCAACCGGTTTGCGCCGTCGAGGGTATAGGCCGTCGTGGCGACCAGCGAGCTGCCGTCGAGGTCGGCATAGCGGGTCAGGGTGGCGAGTCGGCTCGCGGCGGCGTTAGCGAAGTCGATCCGCTTATCGGCGACGCCGATGCCGGTCTGGGTGATGCGGGTATTGCGGTACAACGCGTCGTACGTTCGCGACTCGGCCCCTTGGGCGACGCCGTTGATCGTATCGACAATCGAGAGGACGTTGCCGACCGCGTCGAAGGCGTACGACGTTTGGACGCGCGGGGCGCCGGGCGTCCCCTGGTTGTCGGCCGACGTCAACCGCCCCAGCGAGTCGTAGGTGTAGGCGTAGTTGGAATCGGGATCACTCGCGGCGGTCATCTGGCCGGCGGCGTCATACGTGTAGGCGAAGGTGCGAATCGAAGCGCCCACTCCATCCAGCCACTGCTCGGCCGTTCGCCGGTCGATCGCGTCGTACGTGTACCGCGTGACGCGACCGTTGCGGTCGGTGGACGTCGTCAGGTTGCCGGCCGCATCGTAGCTGAACGTCCGGGCCTGACCGAGAGCGTTGGTCTCGGAGGTCTTCCGGTTGGCGGGATCGTAGGCGTAGCTGGTCGTATTGCCCGCTGGATCGGTGATCGAGACCACGTTGCCCACCGCGTTGAAATTCCAGGCGGTTCTCTGGCCCAAAGCATCGGTGCTCGATGTTCGCCGATTAAGCTTGTCGTAGCTGAATTGCGTCGCATGACCCAAGGGATCGGTTATCCGGATGACGTTTCCGTTGGCGTCGTAGGCGGTCGTCGTGGTGTGGGAGAGGGGATCGACGACGGAGATCTGCCGGTTGAGCGTGTCGTACGCGAACCGGGTCGTGCGGCGCAACGGGTCGGTCGTCGAGCGGACGTTGCCTGCCGCGTCGTAACTCCAGGTTGTGACCTGCGCCAACGCATCTCTGCTGGAAATGCGCCGGTTGCGGACATCGTAGGTGTAGGACGTGGTGCGGCCCAAGGAATCCGTCACGGACGTGAAGTTGCCGGCGGCGTCGTAGGCGGTCGTCGTCGTCTGACTGAGGGGGTCGGCCACCGAAGTTTGCCGCCCAATCGCGTCGTAGGCGTATTGGGTAGTACGCCCCAGCGGATCGGTGCTCGACACGAGATTCCCTGCCGCGTCGTAGGCCGAACTCATCGTGTGGCCCAAGGCGTTCGTCGCGAAGGTCTGCCGGTCGCGGACGTCGTAGGAGTACGACGTCACGTGATTTAACGGATCGCGAACCGAGACGACGTTTCCGTCGGCGTCGTAGGTCGACGTGGTGACGTTGCCCAGCGAATCGGTGAACGAAGTCCGCCGGTTGAGCAGGTCGTAGGTGAATCGCGTGGTCCGGCCGAGCGGATCGGTAACCGCGAGCAGGTTGCCCACGGCGTCGTAGGTCCGCAAGGCGACTTGTCCAAGGGCGTCCACGGTGCTCACCAGGCGACCGAGTTTGTCGTAGGAGAACCGGGTGATGTTTCCCATGGGGTCGGTGGTCGCGACGGTCCGTCCGCCACGGTCGTACTTCACGTAGCTCGTCGTCCCGTCGGGCCGGATCGTGGCGTACGGCCGGTTGCGATTGTCGAATCGGGTCCGCGTGACCCGCCCAAGTTCATTGGTCTCTCGCGCGCGGTTTCCGGCCGGGTCGTACTCGGTGGCGCTGAACGTTCCGTCGGGGTTGACGATACGGACGACGTACTGGCGCACGTCGTAGACATAGCGCGTCGTGCGGCCCAGCGCGTCGGTCGAGGACGTCAGGTTGCCCATGACGTCATAACTCCTCGTGCTGACGCCTCCCAGCGGGTCGGTCGTTCGGAGCGGTCGATCCAGCAAATCGTAGCTGTACGTCGCGGTCCTGCCCAGCGCGTTGGTGGAGGTGATCCGGTGACCACGGGAGTCATAGGTATAGCTCTCCGTCGAGGGCAGATCGGTCGAGCGGGTCAGCACCTGGCCCAATGTGTTGTAGGTGTAGGTCGTGGTGAAGTCGCCCGACGTACCGGTCTGGTTGCCCCGGGGGCTGGTCTGTGTGAGCGCCAGCCCGCGGCTGTCGTAGGTCATGGTCGTGGCGTTGCCGAGCGCGTCGGTGATGCGGGTCGGATTGCCTTGGGCGTCGTAGGCGTAGGTCGTCACCCGGCCGCCGGGTTCCGTGACGCTGGTCACATTGCTGAAGGCCGGTTCGTAGACATACGTGGTAACGTTGCCGGCCCGGTCGGCCAGGCGTGTCATGTTGCCCAGCGTGTCGTACTGGTAGGTCTCGGTCTGGCCGAAGACGTCGGTGCTCGACTTCTTCAGGCTGTTTTCCCAGGCGAAGGACTCGCGGGAGCGGTCCGGGTGGGTCAAAGCGACGAGGTTGCCCTGCTCATTGTACGTGTAGATGGTGCGATTGCCGCGCTCGTCGGTGAAGGTGGTTTCGTTGCTGAAAAGATCGTAAGAGACGGTTTGCGTGTAGCCCGCCGGGTCGATGACCTGGCGGCCGCGGCGGTTATTGTAGTAGGTGAACTGCGTCGTGCCGCCGTTCGGCGCGGTGATCCGGCTCAACTGCCCGCCGTCCTCCGTCGTCTGCGTGTAGTCGTAAAGCGTCGTGGCCCGCGGCGTCTGGGCGTCGGACGGGGCGTCGACGCGCGTTAAATAATTGCCCGTGTAGCCGTAGGTCCACTGCCGGCCCGTGGGGTCGGTGATTGCCGTGATGTGGCCGTCGGTCCAGGTGAATGTCAACCGGATCGTGGGGTCCCACACGTTGTAGACGCTCGTGAGGAGAAAGCCGTAGGTCTCGTCAAAGTCGTAGCCAAGGTTGAGCGCGTTGTTGTTGCGGTCGAGGATTAGGCGCAGTTTGCCAGTTTGCGGATGAAACAAGCGGGTCAGGCCGTCCTTGGAGCGGAAGTAAGGCTCGCGGAGGCTTTCCGATCCATAAAAGCCGAACGTGCCGTGGAGCGACGGCGGAGTGATGTATCCTCCCTGACCATCCGACGTGAAGGTCGAACGCATGCCCTGACTGTCGCTCCAAATGTACGAATCGTTGGCCGCGTCGCGCCACAGTTTGTCGCTGAAACTATGGGACCATCCGATCCCCATGCCCCAGTCGAAACTCCCGGCTTGGGAGTTATATTGCCGCTGAAAGCTCAAGCTGAGCCCGGGGCTGGGCACGCTCAGATCGGTCTCGTCGTGTACCACGTTGCCCGTGGCGATGTTGATCGGATCGCCGACGAAGGCATATTCGCCGTTCTTGAGGTACAAGAGCAGTTCTTCGATCTGTTTCGGCGTGAGGCTGGTGACGCTGCCGCCTTGTAGATTCGTCGGCGACTGCGTGCGGAGCCCGCCGGAGATGATGTAACCGCCACCCGACCCGCCAAGCGCGATGTAGCCCACGCCTTGCCAATTTCCTAGCGGCGTCGGATCGCGGGGAACGGTGACCGTGTTGCCGGCGTCGACCTTCGATTGGATGCCTTCGATCGTGTTCGCATCGAGCGTCAGTTGCGGGATCAGGGCGGGGGCGGTTTCCGAATCGATCGTGAAGATCGGGATGCCCCGCTCGTTGGCCAGTTGCAGCGACTTGACCGCGGAGATACCGGGAATGTTGAGGAGTTGTTCCCACACGGCATGTTCTTGGGCGGAGCCGTCATAACCGAGGACCTCGTAACGCACCGCGTCGCCGGAGGTGCTGCCGTCGATGGCGAATTCCGCGGTAAAGTTGCTGCCGATATCGATGTAGGCCCCCGATCCCTGCGGGATCGCCGGGTTCTGGAGGTCCCAGTGGTAGGCGACGGTCGTCTCGCCCGTGGCCAGTCCGGAGGCAACGTGGAAGTAGACCGGCAGGGCGTGGGTCAGCGCGTCGATGGACCGGGCGGCCACGTCGTAATTGTAAAAGTAGGTCGCCACGCCCAAGGCCAACATGGCGCCCACCTGATCTTCGTTCGATACCGGTTCGCCGTTGCGGGCGGCGACGGCCGCCGCGTTGACGTCGGCCTGCTGCCGGGCGAGGTAGACGCTGCTGATCTGCCCGGCGGCGATGCCCACGGCGATGTACTGGCCGGCGTAGCGCGGGTAGGTTTCGGTACTGAACACCGCATCGCTGCCGGGCTCGTAGTGATTGAGCACCAATTCGACGGTGCTGCGATCGGCCACCGCCGGCCCTTGGGTCACCACCTGGCCGCCCACCAGGAGTTGCGGGGTCAGTAGACCGGCGCCGGCGTCCGCGTAGCCGATCGTCACCCGATCGAGACTCATCTGCGGCAAGACCAGCATCTGCTGCCACAGCGTGGCGTCACCCTGCATGAACGTGAGGCCCACGCGGTACGTCAGCGAATCCGGGATCTGCGTGTAGGTCGCCGTCGTTTCTTGGACCGTGAAAGGAAGGGCGGCTGGAAGGACGTCGATGACCTGGGTGCGGATCGGCCCGTCGTACGCTACGTCGGCCAGCGACACGTCGGGCCGATTGACCGCCAAATAGTCGGCCACCTGGTTCTCATAGTATTCATAAGGCATCTCGCTCCGCGTTTGCGAGAGATAGCCGGCCCCATCGAAGGGCACCAGGGAGGCGATCCCCGGCACGCCCGGCCGATAGTCCTTGAACTTCCACGACGGATCCAGGTCCGCCCAGCGCTGGCCGCCGGCGCCGTCCGGGACTTGCGCCTGGAGCCACGTATGGTCGAAGCGCAAGGCAACGGTCTGGTCGTTGGCGTCGACGATCCTCACAACGTTCAGGCCGGCGGTCGCCAGGACCGAGGCGGCCACGCCGGCATCGGTCACGCCCAGCCATTGCATAACGGTCTCAATCGGCGCTTCGATCTTGCCGCTGACATATTGAGTGGCAATGCCGGCCTCGTTCAGCAACGCGGCCAACAGGGCGGCCTGGTCCCAGTCGTTGCCCGCGCGAGTTTCGAGCATGGCCTGCGGGCCCTTCTTGGCCCCGGCATACGGCTGATACTCGAAGTTGTTGAGCACATACTCGTAGATCGCCAGCGGGAGTTTGTGCAGCGCAAGGGCCAACTCGGCCACTGTTTGGGCCCCATCGGCGCCGTTGTCCGGAAGATCGACGCGGAGCAGCTTGCCGGCCAGCGGCGACAAATCCGTCACCGGATTGCCGTGCAATTCCAGCCGGGCCAGTCTGGGCAGCGCGGCCAGGGCCGACACGTCGGTGATCGCATTGTAGCGAAGGTCCAACAACTCCAGCCCCGACAGCGACGCCAATGCCGGAAGCTGGCTGTCGCCGATCCCCGCGCCCACCAGGGACAGCGAACGGAGACTGCTCAGGCCCGACAGCGGGCTCAAGTCGCCCAGTTGCCCGGCCACCGACCAGTCGCTGGGCAGGAGGCTGAGCGACTCGAGGTTCGTCGCGTACTCCAGACCGCTCAGGCTGGCGACCACGCTCGTGTCGACCACCAGCGACGCGAGCCCCAGCAAGTCGGTCCGGCTCACCCGATGATCCTCCGGAAGCCCCAGCGTATCGCGCACCGCCGCTTCCAAGTCCGCATCCGCGATCGGGGGCGGCGCGGTGTCGACGGTCAACTCGCTCTGCGTCGCGTCTGCGCCCGTGCTGCCGGCCCGGTCGTTGGCCGTGGCCTGCACGTCGTAGATGCCGTCTAGGAGGGCGACGGGAACGGCGACGTTCCAGGTCACACCGCTGACGGTTGCCGCAAGCGTCTGCCCGCCGACCACGACGCTCACGCCTGCGATCCTGCTGCTGGGCGACGCGTCGATCACCGTGCCGCTCAACGTCGGCGTGCTGTTTTCGGTGCTCAGGGCGTCCACCGTCACCATGGGAGCGACCGTGTCCACGGTCAACTCGTCCGTCGTCGCATCGCGCACGACGTTTCCGGCCCTGTCGGTCGCCGTGAGTTGCACGTCGTAGGCGCCATCCAGCAAGGCGGTCGGGACTTCGGCGGTCCAGACGCCGCCGCTGACGATCCTCACGAGCGTCTGCCCGTTGACCACCACGGTCAAGGCTGCCATTCCGCCGCCGGGCTCGGGGTCGGTCACGGTGCCGCTGATGATCGGCGTGGTTGTATTCGTGCTCAGCGGATCGACCGTCACGACGGGCTTTACCGTGTCCACGATCAGTCCTTCCGGCAGGGTGGAGATGATGCCGTTGCCCGCCATGTCGTTCACGCGCGCCTCGATGTCGTAGCGGCCATCGACCAGAGCCGCCGGAATCGTGACGCTCCACGCGTTGCCGCTAACGGTCGCCGCGAGCGTCTGACCGCCGACCGTTACGGTCACGCCGGTGGTGCCGCTTGAGGGTTCGGCGTCGCTCACCGTGCCGCTGAGTGCCGGCATGTTGTTGTTGGTAATCAGCCTATCTACCGTCAACCTCGGATACTGCGTGTCTACGGTCAGCTCGTTCGTGGTGGCGTCGCTGGCGGTCTTGCCCGATCTGTCGGTCGCCGTTGCCTGGACGTCGTGCGTGCCGTCCACGAGGGCGCCGGGAATGGCGGCACTCCACGTGCCGCCACTGACAGTCGCCGCGAGCGTCTGACCGCCGACAACCACCGTGACTCCGGCGATTTCGCTTGCGGGTCCCACCGTGCCGCTTATCGTCGGCGTGTTGCTGTTGGCAATCAGCGTGGCCACGGTCACGGTCAGCATCTGGGTGTCGACGGTCAATTCGCCCGTCGTCGTGTCGGTCGCGGAGTTGTTCGCCTTGTCGGTCGCCGTGACTCGGACGTCGTAGACGCCATCCGCCAGGGCCGCGGCAGCGGCGGCTGTCCAGTTGGCCCCGCTGATCGTCGCGGAGAGCGTCTGCCCGCCGACCGCCACCGTAATGCCGGCAATGCCGCTTGAAGGTTCGGCGTCGCTCACCGTGCCGCTTATCGTCGGCGTGTTATTGTTCGTGATCAGCGCTGCGACGGCCACGGTCGGCTTGCGCGTGTCGACGGTCAATTCGCCCGTCGTGGTGTCGGTCGCGGAGTTGTTCGCCCTGTCGGTCGCCGTGACTTGGACGTTGTAGGCGCGGTCCGCCAGGGCGTTGGGAACGACGACGCTCCACGTGCCGCCGCTGACCGTCGCGGAGAGCGTCTGCCCGCCGACCACCACCGTAACCCCGGCAATGCCGCTTGAGGGCTCCGCGTCGCTCACCGTGCCGCGGAGCACCGGCTGGTTCTGGTCCGTGACCAGCGCGGCGACCGTGACCGACGGCTTGGCGGTGTCCACGGACAGCTCGCCGGTCGTCGCATCGCTCTGGGTCTGTCCGGCCTTACTCTTGACCGTGGCCAGGACGTCGTAGGTCCCATCGGCCAACGCCGCGGGCACCGCGACGCTCCAGGTCCCGCCGCTGAGGGCCGCGGAGAGCGTCTGCCCGCCGACCACCACCGTCACCCCGGCAATGCCCCGCTTCACCCAATCGGCGCGCACGGCGCCGGTCAACTGAGGCGTGGCGTTGTTCGTCACCAGCGTGTCCACGGTCACGATCCCTTGGACGGCCTGCGTGAAGGTCGCCGCACTCGCATTGAATTTCCCATTGCCGAGGTAGCTGGCGGTAATCGTATGGCTGCCCGCGCTGAGCTTCGAGGTGCTGAAGGTGGCGATCGTTACGCCTCGAACCGTGCGCAACATGCCCCTGCCCAGCGTCTTGCCTCCCTCCAGAAAGGTCACGATGCCGGTGGGGCTGCCGGCGCCTGGGGCCGCGGCGCTGATGGTGGCCGTCAAGGTCACCTTCTGGCCGAGGGTCGAGGGATTGACGCTGGCACGAAGCGACGCGCCGGTTTCGGCCTTGTTGACGGTCTGGGCCACCACACTGCTGCCGCTGGCCGTGTGATTCCTGTCGCCGACGTAGATCGCCTTGAGCGCGTGGCTGCCCACGGCGAGACCGCCGGTAGTGAGCGTGGCCGTGGTCACGCCGCCCGCCGTGATCAGCACGCCCGTCCCCAGCTTCCTTCCGCCGTCCATGAAAGTCACTCTGCCGCCAAGCTCGCCGACTCCCGGGACCGAGGCGCTGACCGTGGCCGTCAAGGTCACCTTCTGACCGAAGACCGACGGGTTGACCGAGGCGCGGAGCGTCGTTTCGGTGGCGGCCTTGGCGACCGTCTGTCTTACGACGTTGCTCTGGCTTTGCTTGAAGATTCCGTCGCTGACGTAGACGGCCGTGATCCAATGGTTGCCCACGGGCAGGCTCCCGGTGGCGAGCGTGGCTGTCCACTGGTCCGGCGACGCGGCAATCGTCGTGCCGGCGCCGGCCTCGGACGCGGCGATGTTCCAAACAAAGGCGGACTTCCGGCCGTTATAGAGGCCGGATCCCACGATTTGCCCCTGGTTGTTGATGGCCTCGGCGGAAAGCAGCCACCAACCCGAATCCGCGGGCAACAGATGATTGAGATTCACCATCCTTGTGCCGTCGTAAAGGAAGGCGCTCGAAGTGCTGTATTGAGCATCCGAAACGCCAACCACCAGCCCTTGGTCGTTGATGTCATTGGCCGTGGACTTGCGGCCGCCCGCGAGCGTCCCCAGGTCGCGCATGGTGGCGCCGTCGTAGAGGAAGGCGTGACGGTCGCGCGTGGGAGTGAGCGCCTCGCC
>CAYTJV010000103.1:10467-16600 GCA_964438165.1 uncultured Planctomycetaceae bacterium
GTGGGTCTCTGCCGACCACCTGGCCGTGGTGATCGGCGCGGGGGGCCCACCACGTGCCCCCGCCCGCCAGCGTCCGCAGGTCGGGCATGGTGGGGTTGTCGTGGTCGTAGAGGAAGGCGTCGAAGGCGGCGATCAGGGTCGTAGCCGCACCGGCCACCAGTCCGCCGTCGTTGATGGCGTAGGCCGTGGCCTGGCCGCCGCCGAGCGACCCCAGGTCGCGCATCGTGCCGTCGTAGAGGAAGGCCGTGCCGCTATTTGTCCAGCCGACCACCTGGCTGTTTTCGTTGATGTCATAGGCGATCGCCTGGCGGGCGCCCGGCAGCGTGCCCAGGTCGCGCATTGCCGCGCCGTCGTAGAGGAAGGAGTGAAGCTGTTCGGTTTCAGTATCCGCCGAACCGACCACCTCGCCCTTCTCGTTGATCCCGTAGGCCTTCGAGTACTGGCCGCCAAACGTCCCCAGGTCGCGCATCGTGCCGTCGTAGAGGAAGGCGTGAACCGAACCGTCTCCCAGACCTGACTCGCCCACCACCTGCCCCTTGTCGTTGATGTCGTAGGCCGCCGACCAGGACTCGGCGCCGCTGCCAAGCGTCCCCAGGTCGATCGGCGCACCCTCCATCGTCACGCTGCCCGACGCGACCAGCGGGACGGTCTTGAGCGTCTTGTTTCCGTCCACAAAGGTCACGAATCCGGTGGGCGCGGGAGCGTCCGGAGAACTACGGGCGATCGTCGCCGAAAACGTCACAGGCTCGCCAAACGTGGTCTTGCTGGAGGAGGAAGCCAACACGGTGGTCGTGCCGAGGAGGCTGCCCGCCACTCTCTCGGCTACCGCGGTGCTGGTGCTCGGGTTGAAGACGGCGTCGCCGACGTAGCTGGCGGTGATCGAGTGGCTGCCCAAGGCAAGGGTGTCGGTGTTGAGCGTGGCGGTCGTCACGCCGCCGGAGGTGCTCAACATGCCGGTGCCCAAAAGCTTGGTGGCGCCCATGAAGGTGTCATAAAAGATCACGCTTCCGGTGGGCGTTTCCGCGTGGGGTTGCCTGGCGCTGACCGTGGCCGTGATGGTCACTTGCTGGCCGGGGGTTGACTGGGCCGGCGAGGCGGCCACCAGCGTGCTGGTGTCGTCTTCCGGCTGCGCGATGCTCCAGAGAAAGGCGCGAACCAGACCGTTGTGCCTGCCCCAGCCCACAATTTGCTCTTGGTCGTTGATGGCCTCCGCGAAATACAGCCACCAGCCCGAGTCGACGGGCAGGAAGTCGTTCAGATTGAGTATCTGCGTGCCGTCATGGAGAAAGGCATACCAATTAAGGCTGTTGACATCGCTTGAATACCCAACCACCTGCCCCTGCTCGTTGACGTCCTTGGCCCACGACGAGTCCAGCCCGGGCAGCGTCCCCAGGTCGCGAATCGTGCCACTGTCGTAAAGGGCCGCGCGGTATCTGGAGAAGAGTCCCTGCCGAATCCATGCGTTGCCGACGACCTGCCCGCTCTCGTTAATGGCACGGCCCTCCGCTCCGTCGTATCCCGGCAGCGTCCCCAGGTCGCGCATCGTGCCGTTTTCGTAAAGGAAGGCGCGGCCGTTGAACCCCAAGGAAGTGCTCGCGTCGCCGACCACCTGTCCTTGGTCGTTGATGGCCAAGGCCGTCGATACTGCGTAGCCCGGCAGCGTCCCCAGGTCGCGCATCGCGCCGTTCTCATAGACGAAGGCACGGTTGCCGGACCGGCCGACCACCTGGCCGTTGTTGTTGATGTCGGCCGCGCTCGCCTCACCGCCGTAAAGCGCCCCCAGGTCGCGCATCGCGCCGTCGTAGAGGAAGGCGCGTGAAACGCTAACTGTCTCCCCGTTTTCCCTGTAAACATAGGCTGACCGGCCGACCACCTGCCCCTGGTCGTTGATGTCGCGGGCCGTCGACAAGTTATCGCCTGGCAGCGTCCCCAGGTCGCGCATCGCGCCGTTGTCGTAAACGAAGGCGTGGTTGTACCTGCCCCCGGCGGGAACCGACCCGCCGACCACCTGAGCGTTCCCGTTGATGCCGTAGGCCTCCGCGCGGAAGCCGCCCAACGAACCCAGGTCGATCGGCGAGCCTTTCATCGAGATCGATAAAAGTCTACGGTCCTCAAGGACATCGAAATGCAGCCTCCGATGCCTGACGCCTCGGCGCAAAGACTCCACCGCACGAAAAAGCGACCACATGATCTTGTCCTCGTGATTGGACCTGAGTTAGCATGAAGGCCCTAAGAGAAGGGGGACTGACTCGGAGCCCCTGGGAACACCCTGGCGAAATGGCTTGCCGCGAGGTGTCAGTCCCCGTTTTTTAGGGCCTCTTAGGCGCAATGGCGAAACCGGGTGGCAGCCGCCATTGCCTGCCCTTAGTATGACCGGTAAAGAATATGTGTCAATGCTGCTGAAGATTATAATCCGGCTGATCGCTCTATTAGTGGGGCGTTCTATGCTAAATGGACGGTGCGCAATCGAGGAAACGTCACTGTGCCGCTTTGGATTCGCCTGCGTGATCGGGGCGGCCAGTGCAAGGAGCCGAGGACCATGAAAACCATCTCGTTTTGTCGTTTGCTGTCGTTGGCGGCATTGTGGGTCGGGGGGGATGCTGCCGCGACGCCAGTCGGGGCAGCCGAGAAGCCGAATATCGTTTTCATTCTCGCGGATGACTTGGGGTGGCGCGACCTGGGCTGCTACGGCAGCACCTTCCACCGGACGCCGAGCATCGACGCCCTGGCCCGGCGGGGAATGAGGTTCACCCAGGCGTACGCGGCCAATCCGCTCTGCTCGCCGACGCGGGCCAGCATTCTTACCGGTCTGTATCCTGCGCGGATCGGCATTACCTCGCCCGTATGCCACCTCAAGGAGGAGATCTTCGAGGAGAAGCTCCAGGAGAAGGCCCCATCGGCGGCCAAGGTCCTCTCCGCCGTCAGCGCGACGCGACTGAAGCGGGAATACTTCACGCTGGCCGATGCCTTGAAAGAGGCGGGATATCGAACCGGACATTTCGGCAAGTGGCACCTGGGCCACGAGCCCTACGACCCGCTGCACCAGGGATTCGACGTCGATTTTCCGCACTCGCCCGGTCCCGGTCCGGCCGGCAGCTACGTTGCCCCGTGGAAGTTCCCGGAAGCTCTGCTGAAAGGGAAACCGGGGGAGCACATCGAGGATCGCGTCGGCTCGGAGGTGGTGAAGTTCATTCGCCAGAACAAGGACCGGCCGTTCTTCGTGAACTATTGGTGCTTCTCGGTCCACAGCCCCTGGGACGGGAAGCCCGAGCTGATCGAGAAGTACCGTGCGGCCGCCGACCCGAAGAGCCCGCAGCGCAACCCGGTCTACGGGGCGATGGTTCACAGCCTGGACGAGAACGTGGGCCGGGTCGTGAAGACGATCGACGAGTTGGGCCTGGCCGATCGCACGATCTTCGTCTTCTTCTCCGACAACGGCGGCGTGAACTGGCTCGACGATCGCATGCGCAGCCAATTCCAGATGGACGTCCCGCCCACCAGCAACCTGCCGCTGCGCGGCGGCAAGGCCACGTTGCACGAGGGGGGCACGCGCGAGCCTTGCGTCGTGGTCTGGCCCGGCGTGACGAAGCCCGGCTCGACCAGTGACGCCATCCTTCAGAGCATCGACTTCTATCCGACGCTCCTGGAGATGGTCGGGCTGCGGCCGAAGCCCGGATTGAAGCTGGACGGGATGAGCTTCACCTCGGCGCTTCGAGGCGGAAAGTCCTCACGCGAGACCGTCTTCTGCCACTTCCCGCATCCGGGCGTGGATCGCCTGGGGCCGGCGGCCTACGTGCGCCACGGAGATTGGAAGCTCATCCGCCGATTCTGCGACAACGACGACCGCACCGACCGCTACGAGCTGTACAACCTTCGCGATGACCTGGCGGAAACGACGAACCTGGCTGCGAAGATGCCCGAGAAGGTCAGAGAGTTGGCTGGCCTTATCGACGGCTTTCTCAAAGACACCGGGGCCGTCGTTCCCAAGCCGAATCCGGCCTATTGGCCTCCCGACCGCTGGTCCGCCGGCAAGGACGCCAAGCTTGAAGTCCGCGACGGAAAAGCCTTCGTCCAGAGCGCCACCAACCGCCCGACGCTGCAACTAATGCAAACGCCCGAGGGCACGGGGACATTTGTGGTGAAGTTCTACATGCGGGCCGAGCGGGGACGCGGCGGATTGGTCCTTTGGGGCACGGACAAGGAGCCGGGATTCGCTCCGGCGCGGCGCACGCTCTTTCAGCCGAAATTCGACGGCCAATGGCACGAATACGAAGTCCGCTTCACGACCCCCGACACGCTGCGGCAACTTCGCATCGACGGCAGCCTCGCCCCCACGACCGTCGAGTACCAGTGGATTCGCCTTTGCCGGGAAGATGGCTCCATCGTGAAAACGTGGAAGTTCTGATTTTGGAGTGCGGCGACTTGTCGCCGCTTTGGATTGGAGTAATATCGGCGGCGAGCGGCGTGGGCGGTGCCGGTCAGAAAAAGAAAGCGGCGACGAGTCGCCGCACTCCAAAGGAGACAACCATGAAATATCGCTTGATGAGGACTCTGAGCGTCGTGGGATTGGCGATTTTTCTGGGACCGGCGGCAATCGCCGCGGAATCCCAACTGCCCCGCCGCCCGAATGTGCTGTTTATCGCCATCGACGATCTGCGCGACTGGGTGGGCTACTTGGGGACGAATTCGCAGGTCAAGACGCCACATCTCGACCGGCTCGCTGCCCGGGGATTGGCCTTCACTCGCAGCTACTGTGCTGCGCCGGTCTGCAACGCCTCACGCGCCGCGCTCTTGTCCGGCCTGCGTCCCTCGACCACGGGAGTCTACGAGAATAATGTGGACTGGCGTCGAGTGATTCCCGCCGACGCGACCACGCTGCCGCTTTATTTCAAGCAGAGCGGATATTACTGTGCCGGGGCGGGCAAGATCTACCACGGGGGGTACGACCGCCGGAGCGACTGGGACGATTACCTGTCCAGGGGCGGCATCGACCCGGAGGACGTCAAAGGCCAAGCCAAGGTCAAGCGGAAGAACCCGGCCAAGGTCGAAGGGGGCGACGGCGGAGTGGGCGGCATCCGATTTCAACCCCTGGACTGCGACGACCAGGACATGGCGGATTATCGCACCGTCTCTTACTGCCTCAAGCATCTCGAGCGCCCGCACGACAAGCCGCTGTTTCTGGCCTGCGGCCTGGTCAAGCCGCACATGCCCTGGAACGTGCCGCGCAAGTATTACGACATGTATCCGTTGGACCGGATCGAGCTTCCCAAGGTCCCGGAGAACGATTTGGAGGATATCCCGCCGGCCGGCGTGCGAATGGCCCGGCCGCAAGGCGATCATGCCCAGATTCTCCAGTCGGGCCGCTGGAAGGACGCGGTGCAGGGCTACCTGGCCACGATCACCTTCTGCGACGCCATGGTCGGCCGCCTCCTCGATGGTTTCGACAAGAGCCCCTTTCGCGACAATACGATCGTCGTGCTCTGGAGCGACCACGGCTGGCACTTGGGCGAGAAGCAACACTGGCGCAAGTTCGCCCTTTGGGAAGAGGCCACCCGGTCGCCGCTGATCTGGGTGGTGCCGGGGGTGACCAAGCCCGGGTCGGTCTGCGATCGCAGCGTGGACTTCATGCACATCTACCCGACGCTCTGCGATCTGTGCGGCCTGCCGACGCCCAAACATGTCGAGGGGAAAAGCCTGCGTCCGCTGTTGGCGAATCCCCGAGCCCCGTGGGACAAACCTGCGCTGACGACCTATAAGCTCAAGAACCACGCGGTCCGCAGCGACAGTTGGCGCTATATCCGGTATGAGAACGGCGCCGAAGAGCTTTACGATCATGCGGCCGATCCGCACGAGTGGAGCAATCTCGCCCGCCAAAGCGAGCATCTCGCCAAGAAAGCGGAGCTTGCCCGGTGGCTCCCTAAGACCGATGCTCCGTGGCCCGAGGAGGCCATGGGGAAAGCCAAGACGAAAAAGCCACAGAAGAAAGCGGCCAAATGAGAGAGCAGCCGTCATCGGATGCTCCAGCGAGAAGACTGGCAATCACGAAAGCACGAAAGGACGAAAGCGCGAAAAACGCAGGGAATGATGAATGCTCGCCCGTCACTCTCTCTTGGCTCTTTCGTGTTTTCGAACT
>CAYTJV010000104.1:0-16599 GCA_964438165.1 uncultured Planctomycetaceae bacterium
CGGTCGCCTACCCGGGCCGGCCCATCCGGCAAATGCCGCTCTTGGACGAGGCCCAACGGCGCCAGGGGCTCGTCGAGTTCAACGCCACGACGTGCGATGAGCCCCTGCCGCCTACGCTGCACGGGATGTTCGAGGAGCACGCTCTGCGCTCGCCCGAGCGGGTCGCGATTCGCTCTGGCGGGCATGATTTGACCTATGGCGATCTGAACCGTCAGGCCGACCAGGTGGCGAGCTACTTGCGTGGTGCCGGCATCGAGGCCGAAACGCCCGTGGCGGTGTGCCTGCCCCGGTCGGCCGACTTGATTGCCGCCATGCTCGGCGTGCTCAAATCGGGCGCGGCGTACGTGCCGATCGATCCGGAGCAGCCGAATGACCGTCTCGCCTTCCTGCTGGAAGACACGCACGCGCCGATCGTCCTCACTGACGCCGCACTCATGGAGCGTCTGCCCGCAATGCACGCCCGCCTTGTGGCACTCGACGAACAAAAGGGGGTCTTCCGGTTTTGGCTGCGAGAGTCGAGGAAAAGCGTGTTCGTAGTCCCGCCTTCAGGCGGAATGCCGCCTGAAGGCGGGACTACGAACGAAGAGCCGCAAAAGGGGTCGGGAGTCTTTTTCCGTGTCGGCGATGACGCTTCTCCATTTGCGGATATGGCCGACGCCGACACGGAAAAAGACTCCCGACCCCTTAGCGCCCCCGAGCAATTGGCCTACATCATCTACACCTCCGGCTCCACCGGCCGGCCCAAGGGCGTGCTGGTCGAGCACCGGAGCATCGTCAATTTCGTGCGGGCCCAGAGCCGCTTCTTGGGCGTGACCGACCAGTGGCGGATCCTCCAATTCTTTTCTCCGTGCTTCGACGGCGCCATCGCGGAGACATTCCTGGCGCTAGGCGCCGGCGCGTGCCTGGTGATCGGCGATCAGGAGACGATGAAGTCGGCCGACGCGATCAAGGAACTGATTCTGCGGGAGCACGTCGATTTTTCAAAGTTTTCGCCGTCGATGCTCCAGCTTCTGCCTTCGCGTGAGCTGACCGGGTTACGCACGATTTGCTGCGCCGGCGAGGCCCTCGACGCAGAGATCGTGGCCCGCTGGTCCCCCGGCCGGCGCATGTTCAATGCCTATGGGCCGACGGAGGCCGCGGTCGGCGCGTGCATGATGGAGTTCGACGGCCCGGTCGCACACCGCCCGCCGATCGGACGCCCGTTGGCCAACATCCGAGTCTACGTCCTCGACCCGGATATCGAGCCGCTGCCGATCGGCGTGCCCGGAGAAATCTGCATTGGCGGGATCGGCGTGGCGCGGGGCTATCTCCACCGGCCGGAGTTGACCGCCGAGCGCTTTGTGCCAGACCCGTTTGCCGCTTCTCAGGATGCCGAAGTTGTGGTGCAGCCGTCTCGGCTGCACCGAATTGCAGGCGAGACGCCTGCACCACAAGGGGCTGTCGCCCTGAAAAGCCACAGCGACGTGTCCGGCGCACGGATGTACCGCACGGGCGACCTCGGCCGCTGGCTTGCCGACGGCACGCTCGAATTCCTCGGCCGGCTCGACGATCAGGTCAAGATCCGCGGCTACCGGATCGAGCCGGGCGAAGTCGCCGCCGTGCTCCAGGAGTACCCCGGCGTGAAGCAGGCCGCGGTCGTTGCGCGGGACGACCAAGCGGGCGGCCCGCGGCTGGTGGCCTACGTGGTTCCCTCGCCGCAAGACAGCGCGGAGTCGTCGGAAGAAAAGGCTGGAATAGAAACCGAGCACGTCGCCCGCTGGCAAACGCTCTTCGACGAGACGCTCCGCCGCTCGATCCCGCCGCAAGATCCCACGCTGAACTTGACGGGCTGGATCAGCAGCCGCACCGGACTGCCGTTCCCCGAAGACGAGATGCGGCAGTGGGTCGACGGCGCCGTCGAGCGCGTGCTGGCCCTCCACCCGCGCCGCGTGCTGGAGATCGGCTGCGGCACGGGACTCTTGTTGTTTCGCATCGTCCCGCACTGCGAATCCTATGTGGGAACCGATTTCTCCGCCGCATCGCTGGAAACGCTTGGCAAAGTGCTCGAAACGCGGGAAGACATTCGCGATCGCGTGCGGTTGACAGAGCAACGGGCCGATTGCTTCGACGGGCTCGACGAGGGCGCCTATGACGTCGTCGTGCTCAACTCCGTGGTGCAGTATTTCCCCAGCATCGACTACCTGCTCCGCGTGCTCGACGGCGTGAGCCGGCTAGTGGCCCCGGGCGGGCACGTTTTTCTGGGCGATCTGCGGAGCCTCCCGCTCGGGCCGGTGTTGGCCTGCTCGATCGAACTGGCCCGGGCCGACGACGGCATGGGCGTGAAAGCCCTTCGCCATCGCGTCAAGGCCCGTTGGGAGCGGGAAGAGGAACTGCTCGTCAGCCCGGGGCTGATGGCGGCTCTGTGTGCCCGGCTGACCCGGCTCGGAGGCTGGCAAACCCTGCTCAAGCGAGGCCCGGCCTCCAATGAACTCTTCCAGCTCCGCTACGATGCCGTGCTGCATTTCGACCGCGCCGCGTCTTCGGTTGCCGAGCGAGAAATGGATTGGTCGGCAGAACCGCAGACGCCGGGCGAGATTGCCGCCCGTTTGTTGCAGGAGTCGCCTGAAGTGCTCACCGTGCGCAGGGTGCCCAACGGAAGGATTGCCAAAGAGCTTCTGACATGGGAACTCTTGCAGTCGGACGATGGCCCACAAACGGCCGGCGAGCTGCGAAACCGGTTAGATCGCGACGTCCCGCCCCAGGCGATCGATCCGGAGGAGTTCCATCGGCTGGCACGCGACCTTCCTTATTCAGTTGAAATCGGCTGGTCGGGCGATGATCCGGACGACCGGTACGACGTGGTCTTCCGCCGTTGCGACCAACCGATCCCAAGCCCAGGGGTTGCAACCCCTGGGCTTAACCGCATGTCCGGCGCGACGGCGCGCCACCCCGCCGGCGTCGATTGGAACCGCTATGCCAACCGTCCGCTCGACGATCTTATCGAGCGGCGCCGGATCGCCGGCTTGCGCGCGCACCTCCAGACCCGGCTGCCGGATTACATGATTCCTGCGGCGTTCGTTACACTCGAATCCTTGCCGCTCACCGTGCAGGGCAAGCTCGATCGCCGTGCCTTGCCGGCGCCGCCCGGCGATCGGCCCGGCTGGTCGGCCGGCTACGTCGCGCCCCGGGACGAGCACGAGCGGGTCGTCGCCAATATCTGGGAGAAGTTGCTTGGGGTCAGCCCGGTGGGCATCGCCGACAACTTCTTCGAGCTGGGCGGCCACTCCATGCTGGCCGTGCGGATGATCGCCGAGATCGAGCGTCGCACGGGCCGGCGTCTGCCGCTGGCATCGCTGTTCCAGCAAGCCACCGTGGAGCATCTGGCCCGGATGCTCCGCGAGCCCGAGGTCTGCCCGCCCGAAACGTCCCTTGTGCCGCTCCAGCCGCACGGCAGTGGCAGACCGTTTTTCTTCGTTCATCCGGCCGGCGGAACGGTATTCTGCTATCTACTGCTGGCCGAGCACCTGGGGACGGATCGCCCGGTGTACGGCATCCAGGCCGTGGGCGTGGACGGCGGCCGGGCGCCGCAAGAGGTGGCCGAGGAGATGGCCGCCCACTACGTCGCGGCGATCCGCAGCGTACAGCCCCACGGACCATATTTCCTGGGCGGCTGGTCGCTGGGCGGCAACCTGGCGTTCGAGATGTCGCGGCAGTTGGTCGAGCAAGGGGAGCGGGTCGGGCTTCTGGCCCTGTTAGACGCCGCGGCCCTCGCGCCCGAAAAATTATTCAACCAGGAGGACTTCCTCCCGTTGATCGCCGAGCTGTTTCCCTCGGGCGACGATTTCTCGATCGAGACCCTCCGCGACATGTCGCCCGAACAGCACCTGGAATACTTCATCCGCCGCGCGGCCCAGGCCGGGATCGTGCTGGGCAATATCGATCCGAGCCTCGGCGGGCACGTGTTCGAGGTGTTCAAGTCGAACCTCAAGGCGATGATGGACTACCGCCCCCAGCCCTACCCCGGCAAGGTGACCCTCCTTTTCGCCGAGGAGAAGCCGCAGTTCCTCGAAATCGCCCGCGATCCGCAGCTCGGCTGGGGCATGTACGCGCAAGGCGGCGTCGAGGTGATCCGCATTCCCGGCGACCACGTACACATGGTCCAGGAGCCCAACGTGCGGGTCGTGGCGGAAAGACTCCGCCAGTGCCTCGCCGCCGCCGAGGCCGAAGGGTAACGGTCGCCGTAGGATGGGTCTCCAGGCCCGCGAGCGGACGGCTCCAGAGAGTCATCCTACGTGACTTCCCGAGGACCCATCCGTGTGCTAGGATAGAGCGCGGCAAGCGAAACGATCTTGATTCATCGGAGGACAACTCGTGAGTGACGAAACCAACAGTGCTTCTCCGGGTCCTTCTCCGTCGTCGGGGGATGCTGGGCTGTACAGCCAGCAAGTCCAACACACTCCGGTGGGCGCCCGCTTGCCCGATCGCGTGGCCCCGGGGGTTTTTTGCACCGGGGTGATTGTGTTGGAAGGGGCCGAGGAATTCGTTTTGGACTTCGTCCAGGGACTGCACCGCCCGCCGCGAGTGGCCGCGCGGGTCGTTCTGACCCCGAACGTGGCGTCGCACTTCGTCGGCGCGCTGAAGGACAATCTCCAGAGGTACGAGCAGGCATTCGGTCCGCCCAAGCCCCTGCCGCAGCCGACCGTCGAACGCCGTCCGAGCGTCCAGGAAATCTACCAGGATCTTCGGCTGCCCGACGAGGTACTCAGCGGCGTCTACGCGAACACGGTGATGATCGGCCACTCCCCCTCGGAGTTCTTCTTGGATTTCATCACGCGTTTCTTTCCGACGGCCGCGGTTTCGGCTCGGGTCTATTTGGCCGCCTCGCAGGTTCCGAAGATGTTGGCGGCACTCAGCAGCTCCCTGCAGAACCGACTCAATCGCGGGTCGGACCCCAAGAAGGGCCCGCCGGCCGGTCCCTGATCCCGCCCCGTAGGACGGATTGCCAATCCGTCCTACAATAATTGGCTCCTCCTCAAGGGCATCGCACATCGCGAGGGCTGTCATGAATCGCAGGTTATTGCTGCTCGTTGCGTGGACCATCTTGTGGGCCATCGGCGCGCTCGGGGCACTGTCCGCCGATGCTGCCGAAGCGGGAGCCCTGGCCAGAAAGGTCTTCGGCCACGTGACCGGCTCCGGCAAGCCGCTTGCCGGAGTCCTCGTGTCCGACGGCTGCCGCATCGTGCGGACCGATGACCAAGGGCGTTACCAATTGGCGATTGTCCCCGACAGCGGGCCGTTCGTCTTCGTCACCAATCCCGCCGGGTTCTGGACCGAGGCCTTTTGTGTGCCGGTCGCGAAAGCCGTCGCGGCCGGGCGAGCCGATTTCGCGTTGCAAAGCGTGGAGCAGCCCAAGCGATTCGATTTCGCGTTCATCACCGATATGCACCTGGAAAACCGGAAGGTGGGCGTTGCCAAGTTTCAGGCGAGCCTGCGGGAAATCAACGCTCTTGAGCCGTCGCCGGCGCTGCTCTGGTCGCAAGGCGACATCTGCCTGCAAGGCCATTCCGGCAAGGAGTATGCCGAGTGCCTCAAGCTGGCCAAAATGCCGGTCCGCACCGGGCCCGGCAACCACGAAATGATGCTGGAACACAAAAATCCCCGCGACGATTTCCACCGGCTGTTGGGGCCGACCTACTACGCGTTCGATTGGGCGGGCATCCACTGCATCGTGCTCGACGGCAACAAGCCGATCCCCGGCGGCAAGGACTGGAAGGCCGTCCACGGCGCGATCGAAGGGAGCGAATTGGCGTGGCTCCGCGCCGATCTGGCCGCGCAGCCGAAGGGAAAACCGATCGTCGTGGGAATTCACATCCCGATCGTCACCACCTACCCCGAGCGGCGCAGAGAAAGCCCGCCCGACGCGCCCTACTGGGAAGTCGCCAATCGCGACGTGCTCACCGATCTCTTCGCGGCCCACGGCGTGCGCCTGGTGCTCCAGGGCCACATGCACGAGAACGAGCGGGCCTGGGTCAAGGGCGTCGAGTACGTGGCCTCGATTTCGATCTCCGGAAGCTGGTATCAGAGTGGCGAGGGGATGGAGCGCGGCGTGGACGGCTCGCCGCGCGGCTACCGCATCGTGTCGGTCGACGGCACGCGGATCACCCATCGCTACCGCTCCAGTTGTGAATCGCGCGTCGATCGCCAAGGAGAATGGTGCGGACTGGACAAGCCTTTTTCGCAAGGGGCTCAAGCGGCCCTGGTGTTCAACTGCTACGACGCCCCAAACGGCTCCACCGCCCAGGCCCGCATCGACCAGGGCGACTGGCAGCCCATGCCGTCGTTCGCCGCCATGGACAAGAAGAACGAGTTGGCCATGCCGCACCACTTCCGCTTGGTGGTCGACACGAAGGCCCTCGGCCCGGGCCGACATACCGTGGCCGCCCGGGTGCGGTGGCCCGACGGAACCGTGGTTGCCGAACAGGGCGACTTCACGGTTGCCGACGGTACGCCATCGTCTGGTGGCTCGGCAGCCGGGGATTGGCCCCAATTCAAGTACGACTGCCGGCACTCGGGCGACGTGCCGGGACGGACCGTAACCGTTCCGCTGGGCCTGATCGGCGCAGTGCCCATGACGGATGCCATTCTCACTTCGCCGGTGGTTGCCGACGGGCGGGTGTTCGTAGTCGACGCCTCGGGCGCGGCGTTGTGCATCGACGCGGCGAGTCTGCAGGTGGTCTGGCGGTTCCAGAGCCGCGGCGGCAGCGCCAACTGCAATAACGTCTCCTCGCCGGCCGTGGCAGGCCCGTACCTGCATTTTGGCACAATGGCGGGACGATATTACGTGTTGGATCGGGCCACCGGCAACGTGGTCCGCGAGATTGCGTGCGGAGAGCCGATCTTCAGCTCGCCGGTGGTCGTGGACGACCGGGTATATTTCGCCACCCTTGGCTCGCAGGTCTACGCGATCCGGTCCGACGGAAAGGTGTGCTGGATCTGGGACTTCGTCAAAGAGATCCTCAAGTTCCCTGGCGACCGCTGGAGCTCGGCCGACTGGCTGCGACTGAAGAAAGAGCGCGTGACTTGGCGCGATCAGTTCTGCACCGCCACGGACCTGGCGGCCTTCGGCAAGACGGTAGTCGTTCCGGCCGGCGGGAGGACCGTGTTTCTGGAAGACGGAGGCGATCGGGCCGTGCTCCGCGGCCTCGGACTCGTGCCCAATAACGCCGGTGACGAATTCCCCGCCTCGTTCGGCCAGAGCATCGGCGACGACGGCGCGGTGTACACCCAGTGGCATCGCCGTGACAATACCGGGCGAGTGGAAATCCTTCGCTTGCGCAACGGGAAAGTCGAGGCCGATCATGTCTCGGGAACGCAGACGGCGATCAACCTGCCCGGGCTCTTGAGTTTCTCGTCGGTGAGCGTGCGCGGCGGCGACGTGTACCGCTGCCGCCCGGAAGCCGGCTTCGGACTGTGCAAGCACACGCCAGGCAGGAAGGAGCCGATCCGCTTGGGTGGCTATCCGTCGATCGCCGCGCCGATCCTTTTGCGCGATCGGGCCGTGTACGGCGGCCTGGATGGCAGCCTGTACGTGGTGCCGCTGGAAGGCGGCAGCGTGTGGTCGTTCAAGACGGCGTTCGGCCGGGCGATCTCCGCTCCGGTCGCGGTGTGCGACGGGCGCGTTTACGTCCCGTGCGAAGATGGATGTTTGTACGTGCTTGGGCCGGGCGGCAACGCCCCGCTGCCGAGCAAGGATCTCCAGTTGTGGAAGATCCGCACGCCCCTGACGAGCAAGCTGGCCGACTCCCGCTACGATTGGTCGACCAACTACGGCAACCTGGCCAACACGAATTCCAATAACCAGGGGCTTCAGGCGCCGCTGAAGATCAAGTGGATTCGCCGCTACGAAGGGACGTTCAAGCACGTGCCGACCTGCGGCGGCGGTCGGATGTATACGCACACCGCCGAGGGGCAAATCTTCGCAATCGAGCAGGAGACCGGGCGGCTTTTGTGGCGACGGTATTTCCCCGAGGTCTACCTCTCGTTCACCGCGCCGATCTACACCGGCGAGCGACTCCTTCTGCCCCAGGCCGGAATGAAACAATCGCGCCTGCGGTGTTTGAGCGCGGCCACGGGCGAGTTGATTTGGGAGGCTCCCTTCAGCGGCTCGCCGAGCTGGAGCCGACAGGCGCCGCCGGTGGTCTACAAGAATGTGGCGATCTATGCGTTCGGCTCGGGACGCTACGCGGCGCAGGGGACTGCCAAGCCGTTCGTCATGAGCGGCAAGCCCGAGCCGTCGCCCGATGGCGCCGAGATCATGAGTTGGATCTACACGCACGACAATCCGTACTATCCGCGCGACAACAAGCCGCTGGTGCGGGCCTGGGACATGGCCACGGGCCGGGAAGTGTGGAGCCGCGATTTCTCCAACCTCGGCTCCGGCGGGAACGATTGCGGGTTGTGTCTGCTCGATGGCACGCTGTACTACTCGACATTCTTCGGCTACGCACCCCGCGCCGAGCGCGCTGCGGCCCCCAACGGCGTCACGGTGGCATTGGATCCGCTCACCGGCAAAACGCTTTGGTCAACCACCGTTTGTTCGGTCACTGCCGGATGCACGATCTCCGGGCGCGACGGACGATTGTACGTGGGAGGCTACAACAAGCCCCATGCGAAGACCAACGATCGCTACGTCCGCTGCCTCGATGCCCGGGACGGCACGCTCGTTTGGCAGTCCGACCCGGTGGCCTCGGCCGTGAACGTGATCTCGGTGGGCGAAAAGTATCTGTTCGCCAATGCCTCGGGCCGGGACGGATACGTGTTCGATCGGAATACGGGTAAAATCCTCTCCCGTTTCAACTTCGGTTACGCCTGCACGCGATTCACGCTCTCGGAGCCTTGCGTGCTGGGCTGCAACATGGACCTGATCGACCTTTCGGCCGGCAACCGGCTGCTGGCCACGGGCCCGGCGCTCGACAGCCGCGAGTGCGTCGGGGCCGTCGTCTCCAACGGACGGCTCTTCTACACCGCGCAGGCCAGCGGGCTCCAAGTGTCGCAGGTCTACGGCGATGAAGCGGTGGGATTCTCACCGTCGTGGCAAGTCCCCGCAGACGGCAAATGATCCCGGGAGGGCACAGCATAGAAGGAACGGAGTATGGCAGATCGCTTTCCATCCAGACGGGACCCAGCCCAGAATCGCCCATCCTTTCTCCACGGAAGGCATCGCCGAAGCCCTGGAGTGGATCGAGGAACGGCTGAAGTCGCCGTAAACATCCTATTTTCGTCTTTTTATCTATTCTTCCAGGTTGGTGGGCATTGGCCGCGACCCCTTTGGAGTGCGGCGATTTATCGCCGCTTTTTGTTGGGGTCGTGGCGGCTTGGAGACCGTCAGCGAAAAGCGGCGATAAATCGCCGCACTCCAAAGATTGAAGCAATCTTGACTTAGAAGCATCGCGTGGGATAGGATCGTGCCCCTACGAGCCGCAATCCCGCAACCTATTCCCCATGCGGCCTGTAGGGTTTCAGCCAGGAGGGCGACAGAAAACCGTGGATCTCGACGGAGCGAGCATTCTTGTAGTGGGTGGCGCCGGACTGATCGGCAGCCACGTGGTCGACGAGTTGCTGAAGACCCCGGTCAAGCAGGTCGTCGTTTACGACAACTTCGCCCGCGGCAGCCTCGATAATCTGCAGGAGGCCCTGAACGACCCACGGGTCTCGGTCTTTCCTCACGGCGGCGACATCCTCCAGCGCGACATCCTCGACAAAGCGATGGAGGGCATCGACGGGGTGTTCCATCTGGCCGCGTTGTGGATCCTTCAGTGCCACGAGTATCCCGAAACCGCCTTCGAGGTGAACGTGCGGGGCACGTTCAACGTGGTCATGGCGGCGATCCGGGCGAAGGTGAAGCGGGTGGTGTTTTCGTCGTCGGCGTCGGTCTACGGCGACGCGGTGGAAATCCCCATGACCGAGGACCACCCCTACAACAACTTCACCTTCTACGGCGCCTCGAAGATCGCCGGCGAGCACTTTTTCCAGAGTCTCGGGCGCCGCTACGGGCTCGACTGGGTGGGCCTGCGCTACATGAACGTCTACGGCCCGCGCCAGGACTATAAAGGCGCCTATATTGCCGTGATGCACAAGATCCTCGACCGCATCGAGCGGGGCCAGTCGCCGGTGGTCTACGGCGACGGGAGCCAGCAGTACGATTTTGTGCATGTGGTCGATGTTGCGCGGGCGAACGTCCTGGCCATGCAGGCCGAGGCAAGCGGCCAGTGCTACAACGTGGGCCGGGGGATCGGCACCACGATCAAGGAGCTTACCGAGATCCTCTTGCGGCTCACGGAGAGCAAGCTGCCGATCGCCTACGAGCCGGCCGGGCTGACGTTCGTTACCAATCGCATCGGCTGCGCGAAGCGGGCCGAGCAGGACCTGGGCTACCGCTGGACGATCGACCTGGAAGAAGGAATGAAATCGCTGATCGCCTGGCGGCAGCAGAACTCCGCGGCGCTAAACCGCAAGCGAGCGGCCACCGGAGGGGTGAAAGCCGCGTGAGGGAGCAAGGTTCGGGGGCCGGCGAATATCAAATTGAAAATTGCAAATATCAAATATCAAATTGCAGACAGAGACGCCGATTCCCATTGGCACAAGGAGGCCTTGCATTGGTGTTCTTCAATTTGATATTTGCAATTTGATATTTGCAATTTGCAATTCCCCCAAGTCCCGAACCCTGAACCCCAACCCCTGACCCCCAACCCCTGAACCCTTCTCATGTGCGGAATCCCCGGAGTCGTTAGCCTGGATGGTCGCCCGATTGATCCCGACTGGATCAAGCGGATGTGCGACGCCCTTGCGCACCGCGGCCCGGACGACGCAGGCTATGCCTTCTTCCGCCTCGGCGAGGGCCGCCGCGGCGAAGGGGGCTACTGGTGCAGCTTCGCCGACCCCAAGTTCCGCCACGTCAACGAGCACCTGCCCGTGTTCGGCGGCTCCTATTGCCGCGAGGAGCTTTCCAAAAGCTCTTTCTCGGTGGGGCTGGGGCACCGCCGGCTGGCGATCATCGATCTGACGCCTTACGGCCACCAGCCGATGTCGAGCTCCGACTGCCGCTACTGGATCACTTACAACGGGGAGATCTACAATTTCCCCGAGCTTCGCGACGACCTCCGCACGCGGGGACACGTCTTCCGCACCCGCAGCGATACCGAAGTCCTGCTCCACCTCTGGGAAGAGTACGGCCGCGACTGCCTGCCGATGCTCGACGGGATGTTCGCCTTCGCCCTGTACGACCGCGTGGCCAAAGTGGTCACGCTGGCCCGCGACCGGTTCGGCGTAAAACCCCTCTATTACGCCGTGGCCGACGGGTACGTGGTCTTCGCCAGCGAGATCAAGGGGATCGTGGCGAGCGGGCTGTTGCGCCCGAGCATCTACCCCGCGGCGGTGATGGAATACTTCACGTTCCAAAACATCTTCTCGCCGCAGACCCTTTTCCGCAACGTGCTGCTGTTGGGGCCTGGCGAGCGACTGGAGTTTTCGCCGGGCTCTCCGGCGGAGCCTGTGACGGGCCGCTACCATACGGGATTTCCCGTGCCCGACGCTTCGATCACCGATGAGACGCAGGCCGCGGAGATGGTCGCCGACGCGTTTTCCCAAGCCATCCGTCGGCAACTGGTGAGCGACGTGGAGGTGGGCTCGTACCTGTCGGGCGGGATGGATAGCGGCTCGATCGTCGCCGTGGCCGGGCGCACGATCCCGCGGCTCCTCACTTTCACCGCCGGATTCGATCTCACGAATGTGAGCGGGATCGAGCAGGGATTCGACGAGCGGCGGCTGGCCGAGAAGCTGGCCTATCTGCTGCAGACCGAGCACTACGACGTGGTCCTCCACGCCGGCGACATGCCCGCCGCCATGGACAAGATCTCCTGGCACATGGACGACCCGCGGGTCGGCATGTGCCATCAGAACTGGTACGCGGCGCGCTTGGCGAGCCGGTTCGTGAAGGTCTGCCTGGCGGGCACGGGGGGCGACGAGCTGTTCGGCGGCTATCCGTGGCGTTACCGGCAGGGGTTGGCGGCCGGGACGGTGGAGGAGTTCGACCGGCGGTACTTCGATTACTGGCATCGCCTGTTGGCTCCCGAGGAGCTTCCGCAGTTGTTCGTCCCCGAGTTGTCGCGTCATCAGCAGGCCGTGCGCGAGAGCTTCCACCGCGTGTGGGACGGCGCTCCGCCGTGGCAGCCCGACGTCGCGCTGGCCGACAATCTGCTCCATCGGGCCATGCACTTCGAGTTCAAGACGTTTCTCCAAGGGCTCCTGATTACCGACGACCACGTCAGTATGGCCCACGGGCTGGAAACGCGCGTTCCCTTTCTCGACAACCGCCTGGCCGATCTGGCTTTCCGCCTGCCGGCCTCGATGAAAGTGAACACGGCGCGGCTGGCCAACAACTCGCAGGGGCCGCTGGAGTCGGTCGACGGCAAGCGGATTCTCCGCCGCGCCATGGGCCGCTATTTGCCGGAGGAGTTCACCCAACAGCCCAAGCAGGGGTTTTCCCCCCCCGACGAGAATTGGTATCGCGGCCCGTCGATGGACTACATCCGGTCCATCCTCCTCGACAAGCCCACGGTGGACCGCCCTTGGTTCGACCAGGGCTTCGTGCGGGCGAAGCTCACGGAGCATTTCGAAGGGAAGCGGAATCATCGCCTCTTGATCTGGTCGCTGTTGAGCTTCGAGCTGGTGCAGCGGCACTTCATCGACCAGCCTGCGGCGGCTGGCGGAGGTGCGGCATGTCGCTCTTGAGCGGGCGGGCCCATTGGCAGGCGTTTCGAGAAGTGTTCGGGCTTCTGACCCGGCACCGCCAGCTCACCTGGGAGATGACGCGCCGGGAGATCGCCGACCGTTACGCGGGCCAGATGCTGGGCACGTTCTGGGCCGTCGGCCACCCGCTGGCCCTCATGGGAATCTATGTGTTCGTGTTCGCCTGGGTCTTCCAGGTGAAGATCGGCGGCACGGCCGAATTGCCGCTCGACTACACCACGTACATCCTCTCGGGACTCATTCCCTGGATGGCCTTCCAGGAATCGATGAACAAGGGGGCCACGGTCATCCTGGGAAATGCCAACCTCGTGAAACAGGTGGTCTTTCCTATTGAAGTCCTGCCCGTGAAGGCGGTGATCGCCTCGTTCGGCACGCAATTCGTGGCCACAGGCGTGCTCGTGGCCTACGTGCTCGCCCGTCACGGCAGCCTCCCGTGGACGTACTTGCTGCTGCCGGCGCTCTTTGGATTTCAGGCGCTGGCCATGATCGGCGCGGCGTACATCTTCTCGGCTGTGGCCGTGTACTTCCGCGATCTGAAGGATTTCGTGCAAGTGTTCTGCCTGGCCGGAATGTACGTGATGCCGGTGTTCTACTTGCCCGACATGGTGCCGGAGATGTTCCGCCCCCTGTTGTACTTCAATCCGTTCAGCTACATGGCCTGGTGTTACCAGGACGCCTGCTACTTCGGCCGCCTGGAGCACCCCTGGGCGTGGCCGGCGTTTTTTTCCGGATCGCTGGTTACGTTCTATTTCGGCTACCGGGTGTTCCGGAAGCTGAAGATTTGTTTTGGAAGCGTGTTATAGAACGTTGTCTGGGTAAGGACCATTAGCAGTGTCCAACGGCCCGTTCGCAATCCGTGTCGAAAACCTCTCGAAGATGTACCGCGTCTATGCGCGCCCTGCGGACATGTTCTGGGAGGCGGTCACGCGCAAGCCACGCCATAAGGAGTTCTGGGCCCTCAAGAACGTTTCGCTCGAAGTCAAACGGGGCGAAGTGATCGGCGTCGTGGGGCGCAACGGGGCGGGCAAGAGCACCCTGCTGAGAATCCTCGCCGGCACGCTCGACAAGACCTCGGGAACGGTCCAAATCGATGGCCGAGTCTCCGCGATCCTCGAACTGGGGACCGGGTTTCACGGCGAGTACACGGGCCGGGAGAACATCACCATGGGCGGGCTGTGCCTGGGCATGTCGCGACAGGAGATCGACCGCCAGCTCGACGCCATCGTCGACTTCAGCGAGCTTGCGCCCTTCATCGACCAGCCCTTTCGCACCTATTCGAGTGGAATGAAGGCGAGGCTCACCTTCTCGGTGGCGATCTGCATCTCGCCCGATATCCTGATTGTCGATGAGGCCCTGGCCACCGGCGATTCGGCGTTCGCCACCAAGTGCTTCCGCCGCTTCCGCGAGATCTGCGACTCGGGGGCGACCGTGCTCTTGGTGACGCACTGGAGCGGCTATCTGCCGCGGATCTGCACGCGGGGAGTGCTCATGGACCAGGGCGAGATCCGCGAGATCGGCCCGCCCGGCGTGATCGCCAACCGCTACGACACCCAAGTGCTCAGCGCGAAACTCAACGGCAAGCGGTGCGAGCCGCCCCCGCCGTTGCCGGTGCGTCTGGAGCGTATTGCATGGTCGTCGCCCGCGATCGTCGGGGAAGGCGTGGCCCTGGTGGGTTGCGAAGTCGTTTTCGACGTGGAGCTTTGCTCCGACCGCCTCTACGAAAACGCCTTCGTGGGACTGAATCTGGTGCGCGAAGAGGACGGCGTGATCGTGGCCTCGATCAACAATCGTTTCGCCTTTGCGCCCGATTTCTCCGAGGCCTCGTGCCGCCTGGACCTGCACCCCGGACTCAACCGGCTGCGGGTGCGGATCCCGTCGCTGAATCTCGGCGAAGGGGTTTACAGGGTGAACCTCTCCGTGGCGCCGCACGAGAAGGTCAACAGCGCCAGCGAGCTCTTGTGTCAGGCCACGGATTGCCAGCGGATCGCCATCCTGCGGCGCGACATGAAACAATGGGTCACCACGGAACTTCCCTCGTCCTGGGAAGTGGTGGCATGAGCATGTACGGCTGGAAATACCGCCACTGGATCGAGGCCCTTCAGAAGGCCGGCGGGCATTTCGTCACCGCGGCCGACATTCTCGACGGCAAGATCTCGCTCTCGGCCTGCAACCTCCTGCTGAGGCACGACGCCGATCAGTGCGAGCTGTACGGCAACGTCTGGCCGCTCCTGGCCATCGAGCATCGCTTCGGGGTGCGCAGCACCACTTATCTATTTGCGGACAACGACCGACAAAACTGGACTTGCCGCCGGAAAGGCTTCCCCACGTTCCGCCAGGAGTGGAAGCTGAACGGCATCGACCAGGTCTTGCGCTATCAGGACGAAGGATTCGAGTTCGGACTGCACGCCGACGCGATCGGGCGGTGCCGCCGCCAGGGCAACACCGTAAATCCCGACGAAGCCCTGGCGATTCTTGGCCGCGACGTGGCGCGGCTCCGCTCGCAGGGGATTCGCGTGCGCACCATGGCCGCCCACGGCTTCGCTTGGCCCGACGGCAGGCGATCGTGGTACGACAATTACGCCGCCGAGTTCGACTTCACGGCCGGCGATCCTTCGGTGCAGTCGCAGTTTCACGTGCTGGAGCGGTTCGCCGAGCTGGGGCGGCCGGTCTCGGCGTCCCTCGGGCTGGATCGCATGAAGCGGATGCGATCGATCTGGCTGCCGCGTCACGTGCCATTCGGCTGGCTGCGCGCCCGGGCCGAGCAAACGCGCCTCCGGGCCGATGCGCTGACGCTCACCGACGCCGGGGGAAGCTGGAAGTACATCGGCATCCGGGAGCTGACTTCGCTCCTCCCGCACTTGCCCGGCTGCCTGATCGTGCTCAACGTGCATCCGATCTACTACGCCTACGGCGACGACGGCCTGGAGTTCGTTCCCCGCTCGACGCAGTTGGACGACCATCTCCGGCTGGCCGATTTGCTCGGCGAGCAGACTTCCGAAGTCTTCGAGACTTCGGAAGTCTTTGGTTGCGGCTCGGTTGCCCTACGATATCGTGGCAAGCTCGATTTCGACCGGATCAGCCCGGATTGGGTCAGCGACCGGCTTGCCGGCGCGGAACTGGAAGGACTCAATCGCCGGTTGCGGCGCGTCAACGCCCGGTTCAAGGGCGGGGCATGGTTTGACCGGCTGATCAATTCCCCCAATGCCGAGATCATCGCCTGGCTCGATGAGTTCATCGCCCCGCAGACCCGCGAGCACCTCCGGGTCATCGAGCTTTGCGGCGGCGTCGGCCCGGTGGCGATCGGGCTTGCGCGGCACGGCTTTCGACCCGAGAACATGGCGGTGACCGACTCCGATCCGAAGCATCTCGGCATGGCTCGGGCATTGAGCCAGGCGGTCACGGGCGGCAAGGTCCGCGTCTTTCCCCTCGACATGCGTAACGTCGTTTGCCAGGAACAGTTCGATATCGTGGTCATCTCGTCGTGGGAGAATTCGATCCTGCCTTACGACCAGGTGACGGCCGAGTGCCGCAAGGTGGTCGCCGATCACGGCCTCTTGGTGATGACGTTCCTGGAGAAGTCGCGCATCGAGGCCGAGGGCTACGACTATTTCCCCGACCGGCTCATCCAGCAAAAGACCTATTACACGACTGCGGTCGACGACCTGATGGCAATCTTCCACAGAAACGGATTCGAGCCGATCTGCTATCTCGACCACGGCTACCCCAAGGTTCGGTTCCCCCGGCACGTTTTGGTGGGCAGGGAGCGTCGGGAAGCCGGACGGACTTGGCCGGGAGAGGGGTGCGGATGAGTGT
>CAYTJV010000105.1:0-16568 GCA_964438165.1 uncultured Planctomycetaceae bacterium
GCACCCGCGTGGGCATCGGGTGGTCGGGCCAGCCGTGCAGGTAGCGCGTCACCATCTGGAGGCCACGGTGACCCTCCGGACACGGGAATCCACGCCATCTTCGTTCACGAGTCCGTTGGCAAACCCAATGCCAAACTCGAGTGCAGTCCGAAAAAACGCTAGGACCAGACCGTCATGGATACAACGGTCATTCGCCAATTGCCAAGCTCGGTCATTCCCACTGCTCACGGCACCAAAGCCGAAGACCGCATGTACTCGGTGCATGTGGGCTCGAAAGCGTTCGACAGCTTTCTGCATTCCAAGTAGCTTCGACTCATTAAGCGTAGTAGATGGAAGCAGTGCCAGAAGAAAGCCGCCCCCATAATCCGATTGCGCGCGCATCGCCCCCGTTTGCGCATGAGGTACCCGGAAAGCAGACACTACTTCTTCTAGCAGAACGTCGATCGCGGCGCAAGGATCGGCCCAGAAGTCATCGGTGCTCGCAACCTTCAGTTCTAGACTGGGCGAGTCAATGGCAAGCACGACGAGCGCATCGTCGAAGACCTCATTTGCTACCTGGAGCGCGGTGGACGCGCCGGCCAGTGGTACGTGGCCGGCTACCTCCTTAATTCCCGCGAGCACAGAACTACCTTCATACTGGGGAGCACCGAAAACCAGGATAGCGCACGCGTCACTTCCCAATTGTGACAGCGCCTGCTCCGCAGCTTTGTGCGCTGCATCGCGCGCGCGATCGAAAGCGCCTCGCGAAATGCCTACTCCGGTGCCAAGCCGAGTTTGTATCATGGGAGCTGTACGTTTGGCCCACGCGTGCCAGGCCCGACACGAACGGCGGTGGGTGGTGGTATGGGGTCGACGCCTCGCGTCTGTTGCGTGCCATGAACGTGAACCGGTCCGGGGAGGTTCTGGTGGTGCGGTCCTCCTCCATCCCCCAAAAGGAACTAGCGGATTCACGAGCAGTTTACCTGCGAATGCCCGATCCTACAAGGGTTCGCACGGAGTACCAACAGTGGTTCGTTTGCAGGAACGCCCGAGACGCGCTACCCCCCCCTAGGATAACGGTTTGCTGCGCGGTGTCAAGAATTCTTCCTTTCATGCCACAGGCCCATTGGGTCGCCCCGGTTACACCATGGCCGCGGATGGGCAGTCTCGAATTGCCGTCTCTCAATCAAACTCCCGAGAATTCGTGAAAATGGGGCGCGAATGAGACGCTCCCGTCGGCAAGTTGCCCCCCGGCAGAAGGAACGTTCGGCTCCGCCGCGGAGTGAGTGCTTACGCGCGTCGGTCCGACACACCGACGCGCCTTAGCGGAGGCCGAAACCGCGTGCTCAAAGGCGGTGTTCCTCTCGCCAGACGGGTAGTGCTGCAGCGCGCGAGCCGTTTACTCGGCCGTCTCGAAGTACATCCGTTAGCTCGGACCCGACCGCCGACAACCAGGTGCGTTCCCCTGGCGGAGGTGGCGTCCGAGATCCTCATGTCTTGAATCGCGTACTGTGCCGGTCTGGCAGCCTTGTTCGCGGCTCCTGGTGGGACCGCGCTGGAGCTTGTCCCACCCTACTTTTCACTTTTCTGTTGGAATCTGGCCACCTGACCTGTACAATCGTACCCATGGGCGTTTGCGCACCTTGCCGTCCGTGCAAGGGGTGCGGACGCGAGAATCGTGGTGCGCGCTTTGGAACGGGTTAGCAGTATGGACACCTGCCCCAAACTGGCTTCCAAATTGCAGGATCGGACTTCTGCCCGCCCCCCGAAGTAAGTTGCGGATCAGAGGAGCCCGGAATTGGAAAATCGCAAAGTTGAGCCCCAACAGCCTCACCGCGCGTTGGTCCTGATTCAGACGCGGCCCCCCTTGTTCGCCCGGCCGGGCGCGGTGGTCGCCGTCTGGCGTCGCCGCGGCGCCCGACGGCTTGGACCCTACTAAAGAGAGTCGCCGGGCTGGCGCAGTAGTTATCAAACCCCGAGTCCACCGACACGGGGCCGGCGGGGAGAGACAAAAGGCGACCGGATTGTGTCAATTCGCGCAAGAGGAGAGTATGGCGGGCTTTACGGTGCCTGCGTCGACTTCTTCGATTATTCGCAATTTATCGACTTTGATTGAAAAGCATGGCAGGCGATGCCGATTATTAAGGAAAAATCGAGGCGAGCAAGCCTCTCAAGGTCTCCCTCGGACCGCTTTGGAGAAGTTGGGGAACCCCCTATGAAAAGAACGCTCTCATTGCTCATGGCAACGCTCGTGCTGCTGGCTGCCGGGCGGCCGGCGTCGGCGCAATCGTACGGCGGCGACTTCTCCACGGGACACGGGTACCTGCCCGATGGGTACGGCAAGCTGGCTGCTGCCCAGATGAATCTTCCACCGGCGACGGCTCCGGGCCAGAGCGCGAGTCCGAGTCCGACTCCCATGTCGGACTACGAGCCGGTGCAAGTCGAGGGCGACTTCTTCGCCAGCGCCGGCGGGGGCGTGAATTGGCAGGTTACCGGCGAATACCTCTACATCCGGCCGAGCAACGCCGAGGTGGCCTACGCTCAAGTCGTTGACGCAGCGACGGGGCTACCGATCGGCCGCACCGGCGTGGCCAATCCCTTCTACGACGTGGGTTTCCGCGTCTCGGGCGCCCGGGCCCTGGGGGATTCGGCCGCCATCGGAGTCACCTACACCTACTTCGATACGACCGTCGACAGCAACACGCTGGCCACCGACAATCCGCAGCTTTTGGCCCCGCCTGACTCCCAGGTCCGCTCGCTGGTCTTCCATCCGGCCGCTCCGAACGTCGGGATCCTGGGCGACACCGCCATCGCGCGGGAAACGATTCGCTTCCAATTGGGGGACATCGACTACAAGGCGGCGCTGGTGAGCGGGCCGCGGTACTGCGCCAACGTCTTCATAGGCGCCCGGTTTGCGGACCTCGACCAGCATTTCGAGTCCTCGATTACCGACGCGGCCGGCTTTTCCGAGTTGATGTTCACCGACGTCCGGTTTGCGGGGGGCGGCGTTCGACTGGGCTTCGACGGAGAGCGTCAGTCGCCTTCCAGCGGATTCCTCGTGTACGGCAAAGGGGCGATGAGCTTCGTCGCCGGGACGGTTCGGGCCCATTACTCCGAGTTCAACGTGGATAACCAGTTTGTCGTCGATCTGCAGTCGAAAACGAACCGGATGATCACGATGCTCGACTTCGAATTGGGCGCCGGTTGGGCCAACGTGGACGGCACGGTCCGCGTCACCGGCGGCTGGATGGTCAGCGGCTGGTACAACACCGTGAAACCCTCGAAGTACATTCGCGCCGTGCAGACCGCCGATCCCGGCATTCTCGACAGCCCGATGGAAAACGTGCTGGCGTTCGACGGCCTGGTCTTCCGCGCCGAATGGCGATTCTAGACGGAATGGGGCGGAGGCCTTGGGGCCGGGCGACTTCGCGGTCGCCCGGCCCTTTTTGTTTTGCGAAAGAGGTTCGGGGTTCAGGACTTGGAGGGAATTGCAGATTGCAAATATCATATTGCAAATATCAAATATCAAATTGAAAAGCACCAGTGCAAGGCCTCCTTCTGCCAATGGTGATCGTCGTGTCAATCTGCAATTTGATATTTGATATTTGCAATTCTCAATTTGATATTCCCCGAACCCTGAACCCCGAACCCCGAGCCCTCACTCCAAAGGCGATTCCCACACGCGCAGTCCCAGCGGGCTCAAGTAGACGGGGATGCTCTGCGTGCCCGGCACGTCGGCGATCACGGCGCGAAGCATTTCTCGATTGCGCGAGGCCTTCGGTCCGCCCAGGATCGTCACCGACCCCCCGTCGCCGCCGGCGCCGTTGACCTTCCAACCCAGGGCCCCGTGGCGCTTGGCCACCTCGATCACCGCCTGGTGCCGGGGGCTGACCAGATCGGGGTGTAGGTTGGCCTGGGCCTCGGTGTTCTCGATCATCACTCGCCCCAAAGCGCCGAAATCGCCAGCGAACAGGGCATCGCGGGCCCGCAGCGGAGTGCGGCGCAGGACGCGGAGCTTCTCGGCATCCGGGCCGGCATCTTCCAATTCCGCGATCACCAGCTCGTGGACCTTCGAAGAGCTGTGCGACTGACCCAAAAAGATCAGCGAGAGCCGCTCCTCCAATTCCCATTCAATGGCCTGCGCGAGACGTAAGGGACTGACGATCGCGTGGGGATATTCGAGGATTTCGATGAAACTGATCCCCCCGTAGGCCGAGGCCAACTGGTCCTGCACGCCGCACTGCTGGTGCAGAAGCTCGGTTTCGATGCGGTGGGCCGCCCGAGCAACTTCGTGCAGGGTAAGCCGGCCGGGCTTCAACAGGTCCAACGCGCCGATCAGGGCCACGCTCACCGCGGCGCTTGTGCCGGTCGAAGCCCCCGCCGGGGCCTCGCTGTAAATGTCGATATCCAAGGCCAGGTCGTGAGGCACTCCCATGAAGTCCAGGGCCGCTTCCAAGAGCGGATGCCGATCGTACGTCCCGCCCACCGCCTCCAGCGTGTAACGCTCCCCGTAGTTCTCGGCGAAGATCGTGACCGGCGGCCGGCCGTCGCGGCGGGCAAAGACCCGCATTTGCACCTGGGCATACGGATACACGGCGATGTTCAGCACCTTGCCGAATTTAGCGAACCAGGTGTCGGTCCAGCCGCCGAAATCGGCGATTCGGATCGGGGCCACACTGGAGATGATCCGCAGCGGTTTTTCGATGTCAGCGGAAGCAAAGGGCATACAAATCGGCCTCCTTCAGGACAAAGCGGAGCCGGATCGGCTTGCCGGCCAAAGCACTGACGTCGCTTCCCTCTTTCCAGCGGACGATCCGGCCAATCTCGTCTCCGATGATCTCCGGGCACTGATCGAGTTGCCGGCCCGGGATGGGCTTTCCGTCGGCGTCCTGGATTTCCACTCGCACCGAGCCCGCGGCGGAGGTGGAGAAGTTGATTTCCAACTCTTTGCCGGTGAAGTGGAACGGCCGGGTGAGCATCTCGCCTTGCTCGTACGACGCATGGACCGAGGCGAAGCCGTCGGTCCGCAGGGTGTAGCGGGCCAGGTGGTTGGACTTCTGGCCATTGTGCCGCGTGAGATAGAGCGATATCTCCGCGGGCCCCGTGGGCACAATGCCGCGGGCCGGGTAATTGGTCCGCGACACCCAGTTCTCCAGGCCCGGCCCCGGACGAATGAAGGCCTCCATAAACGTCCGCTCGTAGCGGGTTCCGCCGCGGCTGGTCAGGAGCACGGCGTCGGAGCAATCGTTCTTGAGCCACGATTTCGCGTCGATGCCCAGCGTTCGGACCTGGGCATCGTCCAACGCGCGGCGGCCCTCCATGAATCGGGCGGCCAGGCCCACATAGAGGTGCGGCGCGCGGAAGTACGGCTGCGTCTGATTGATGTACAGGTGCTGCGGCGGCTTGGTGCCCGCGGTGCCGTACTCCATCTGCACCAGCGGCGACCAATGGATCAGGTCGGGCGATGTGGCCCGGGCAATGGCCCTTACTCCCTCCGGGCACCGGCGGAAATAGCACACGTAGCACTTTTCGCTATCGGACCAAAAGGCCACGTTCTGCGAATCGTAAACCCAGCCTTTTTCCTTGAGCACCGGCTCGTCGCGCAATTTCTTCCAGCGGAGCCCATTGGCCGAGACGAACGCCGTCAGGCCGCTCGACTCGATGCCGGCCAGGGCCTTGTAACGCTCCGCCGGCGGCACGCCGGGCTTGGTGTCGATGAAGGGGGCGAAGTTGTGCGAATACGGCGGCATCCCGGCGAGCACGCAGTTGTTCTTCCTGCTGCCGGCCACTTCGAAAAGCCCCAACTTCGGCTTGGTCCACCGGATGCCGTCGCGCGACTCGGCGTAGCAGGTCACCTCGCCCGCGCTCCCGTCGGCCACCAGGTCGAACGAGCCGCGGTAGTACATGCGGTAAAGATCGCCGTCCTTGAGCACGGTGGCGTAGGCGAAGCCGTGCTTCCCTTCCCAGGGAAAATCATTCGTGGCCGCCACGCCGGCCCATTGCGGATGATGGAGTTCCAGCCGCACGTTGGTCATTTTGTCGATCAGGAAGTGATCGACGAAAAGCTCGCGGCGCGAGCCGATGTCGATGCACTCGGCCGCGACCGCCGAGCCGCAAAGAACAAGCCATCCCATCCAAGCAACACCCGGAGTTCGATTCGTGCGGCACAACATGACTATCTCCTTCAGTTCATAAAGCCGCGACCGGTGGTCGCGCTTTGGAATCCCCAACCGGCGGCCGTGCCCAAAAAAACGCGACCGCCGGTCGCGGCTTTATGGTCAGTCCACCGGCACCACCACTCCCGGCTCGGTGAAAACCAGTCGCGTCGAAAGCTCTTTGGGCTCGATCCGGAGGAACGTCGCCGCGGCGCGGCGGTAGGCCTCCAATTGCGGGCGATACCATGCGACGCGGGCTTCCAGGGCCTCGGGATCTTGGGCGGGGATCGCATCGGTCTTGAAGTCGAGGATGTCGGCCCCCACGGTCCGCGCGCCGTCGCGGAGCACCACCAGGCGATCAATCTTACCGCTCAGGATAACGTCGCCGTCGCGGACTGCAAAGGGGCACTCCCGCGATACGACCCATTCGGGCCGCGCGATCTTCGGACCGGCATAGATGCGTGCCGCACAGCCGGACCGGGCGGGCTGCTCGTAGGTGGCACGGGTCAGCACCTCGCGCACAGCCGGCTGGACCAGCGCCTTGCGGAACTGGCCGATCAGGATTGACAGATCCAGGCCGCAGCAGACCAACGGGCCTGCCGCCGTGCGGAGGGCATCGTCGCCGGGCTCGCCGCCGTCGAGCCACTCGATGAGTTCGAACCAGGCGTGCAGCACGCTGCCGCGGTCCATCGCCTGACCCGTATCGAGCCGCAGCCGCTGGGCGAGCTGCACCTGCGTGCCTCCTTCGAGCTGCGAGGGGCTGCGGCGATCCAACCCGCGCAAAAGCCGCGTGCCGGCGGCTGCCAGCCGCACGGTGGTGGGGCACGATTCCATCGTGCCGGGCACGTTGGAAACGTGCCCCACGTCCGCCGGGCGAGGCACGTTGGCAACGTGCCCCACATACCAGGCCGGATCGCCGGACTCGTAGACCACCGTTTCCGGCTCCAGCCGGCCTTCCGACCCGAGTGCCGCGCGGAGCACGCCCGCAAAGGTCCCCGGCAGATTCTTCTCCCTCTCCGACGAGGGAGCGACGACGATTTCCAGGGCGTGGACCGCCCGCGTCAGGGCCACGTAGAGCACGCAGAGCGACTCCTCCACCATCCGCCGCTCGTGCTCCGCGAACATGTCGCGAAAGCCCTTGGGCAACAGCGGCCAAAGCTCCTTGGGCACGTACCGCAGGACGCGGTCGATCGCCTGCACGGGCTTAGGCCGGCCCACCACGACCTGCGGCCGCTGCCCGGTGATGCGGAAGTCGAGCTCCGGCAGCACGACCATGTCGAACTCCAGCCCCTTGGCCTGATGCACCGTCATCACGCGCACGTCGGCCTGACGCGGGGTTTCGACCCTGGTTTTTTCCACGACTCTCAGGAAGTCGTCCACGCGACTGGTCGCACGCGACTGGTAGCCGTAGCCCATCTCGACCAACTGCATCAGCCGGCCGAGCTCGCGGGGATCGCAGTGAGGCGCCAAGCGGCTTGCCCAAGCGTAGAGCGTGGGACCGTAGCCGCTGGCCATCAATTCAGTGCGGAGTTGCCGCGACAAGGCGACAGCGCGGGCCTCGTCGTCGTGCTGCGTCAGCCCGACCACAGTTCCGAGGGGCGAATTGGCCACGTGGAATCGGGCCGCCGAGTGACCGGGGTGGTCGGCCAGGGTCAAGAGCGATAGCATCCACTGGACCGCCGGGGAGTCGGTCAGCGGATTGCCCCCTTCTTCGCTCGCCTCGATTTCCAGTTGGCGCAGCCGGCGGATGAGCCAGGCCACCGCGCTATTGCGCCGCACGAGCACGCCGATCGAGAACCCCGGGGCATCGTCGTGAAGCTGCTGAATTCGGCGTGCCGCGAATTCCCACGTCGCGGCGTCTTGATTCTGCCCCTCGGCGGCCCGCGGAGCGGCGACCATCCGGCAATGGCCCGGCAACGTGGTGTGGACGGTCGAGTGCGTATGGAACCGTGCAGCCCACCGGCGGGCGGCTTCCGTGTAGTTGTGCAGGGCCTGATTGTCGGCAAGGTCCCGGAAGACGCGGTTCACCAGCTCGATCACCACAGGGCTGGAGCGGTAACTCGTATCGAGCGGCTCGGAGACCAGGCTGCGGAGTTCCTCTTCCAGGGCATCGAAGATCTCCGCCACGCCGCCACGCCAGCCGTAGATCGCCTGCTTGACGTCGCCCACGCAGAAGAACGACCGGTGCGTGCCGCCGTCCACGGTGCGCAGCGCAAGAGGCCGCAAGACCCGCCATTGCGGCGGCGAGGTGTCTTGAAATTCGTCCAACAAGAGGTGGGATACGTGGGCGTCAAGCCGGTACGACACCTCGTCGAGCCGCTGGGCAACCGCGTCGCCGCCCACGGCGCGCGTGACGTCGTCGAACCGCAACGCGCGCCGAGAGAACTTCAGGGCCCGGTACGCGGCGTCGAATCGTTCCAGGAGCCGGCGCGTGGCCTTGGTCTGGTCGGCGATCCTTCCCAGCAGCCTGGCCTTCGCGTGTTCGGCCAGTTGCTCGCATGCCTCCAACATCTCCGGCGGGATGGGCTTCTTACAGTACGTGGGGTCGCCTTGGACGACGTTGCCTACAAGACCTTGCTTCAGCAGCGATCCCCAATCTTCCCGCTGGACGGCCTCGATGGTCGCGTCCCGAGCCTTTTGGAATCGCTTGTCGCTTGGGCACTCGGCGCCGGAGAGGGCCTCGACGACCGCCTCAAGCTCGTTGGCGCGCAGCGGCGTTCCATAGGGCAAAGCGTCCCAGGCAGCGGCCTCGGTCTCGAGGCACACCTCGTACAAATCGCGGACCAGTCCGGCGATCTGGTCGTGGACCGCACGGGCCGCCTCGCCTTTGGTCAAGAGGTGCATCAAGCGGACCACGTCGTCGGTGGCCTCGCCGCGGAGCATCGCCCGAATCGCCTCATCGCGCAGGGCCGCATCGTCGATCTCGTCGACGATCTGCCAGGCCGGCGGCAAGCCAAGCTCCAGCCCATAGGCCCGGGCCATGTCGATGAAGAGACTATCGAGCGTGCTGACCCGAATGCGGTGCAATTGCCGGACCATCGCCGAAAGCATCCCCAAGCACGCCGCCCGGTCCAGCGCGGGTTTCCGCAAGTCGGCAGCCAGTTGCGCCAGTTTCTTGGGTTGGGCAGTGGCTTCGGCCAGGCGGACCAGGACCCGGCCGAGGATCTCGCCGGCCGCCTTGCGCGTGAACGTGGTGGCGAGGATGCCGTCCAGCGACTCGCCCGCCGCCAGCAGACCCAAGAACCGGCTGGTCAGCCGGTACGTCTTGCCCGTCCCAGCCGAGGCACGAATCACCACGTTGGCAAAGGATGCTGCTGGGCCGCTCATGATTCGCCCTCGCCTTCTTCCGATGCGGCCGCAACGATCGCAGCAAACGGCCCATCGCCGCAGATCGCGGCGAACTCCTCGCAATAGTCGGGCGGCGGTTGGACGGGCGGCCAGAAGACCTCCTGGCGCACCTTGCGGATCACGTCCTCCGCCGTTCGGTCGGCCGACTGAAGTTCCTCCTCGCCCCACTCGGCCACCTGAAGCCCGACCGCGCTGGTGTCCTTCGGCAGGTTGACGTAGCCCAGGCGCACGCGGCCGTCGATGCCCATCGCGCGGACCAGGTGCCGATACAGCGGCAACTGGAGATCGACCCACAAGCCGCGTTGACGGTGTACCTGGTCGGGCTTCTTGGGACGGTCGGCGGTCTTGTAATCGACCAGGAAGCATTCGCCGCGAGACTCGTGGACGTCGATCCGGTCGATCCGCCCGCGAAGATACATCGGCGCAGCGTCAACCACCAGCGATGCTCCCGGTTTTTCAGGCCCGGCCTCCACGCGCACCGTGCGCCAGCCTTGGGCCGCCCAGTCGGCCTGCCATCGTGCAAACGCCTTCAGACGCAGGCGAAGCTGCTCCGCCTGGACGCGAATCGCCGACAAGGGGGCGGCGCCATACTCCACGCGCACGGCGTGGTCCAGGGCATCGCTCAGCCAGCCGGAAATGGCATCGGGATCGGTGCAGTCAACCACGTCGCTCTCTCCAAACGCTTTCAGGACGCTGTGGGCGAGCGATCCGAAGGTCCCGCCGTCGAGCTCCTCGGCGGCATCGCTTTGCGAGGCGAGCCGTAATTGATGCCGCAGATAATAGCGATAGGGGCAGGCCAGATAATCGCGGAACTCCGTGACCCGCATCGAAGTGACCGGCTGCCCCAGTCGCCGCGGCCTGGGGGCTTCGTAGGTCATGAGCGCAAGCCCCGGCTCCAGCCGGCCCGGCAGCGCGGCTGCGGCACGTCCCTCGTCGCCGCCCGAGAACAGCGAGAGCACCCGGCCGGCGACCGTCTCCGGGTCGCACGCGAACAAGAGACGGCTGGGAGCCAAGGGGGTCTTGTCCGACGATCGCCGCCCGGCAATCAGCCGCAGCTCCGACCGCGACGCGGCCAGGACCGCCAGCGCGTAGGCATCGCGGGCATAGCGGCGATCGTTGTCTTCGATGCCCAAAGCGAGCCGCAGCCGGTTGGGGAGAAACGCGTCGGCGTTCAGGCTTTCCGGCACCTTCCCCTCGTTGAAGCCCGTGACGACCAGCGCGGGCGCGTCGTCCAGCGGCAGTTCCAGCCAGCCCAGAAGCTCCACCGCGCTTCGGACCGACGCAGCAGGCACCATCGTTGATTCCAAGTCCCGCAGAATCAGCCGTATGGCCTCCGGCGCCGTGAGCGGCGGGGCCAAGGAACGCGGGATCCGCCGCTTGGCCGCCAGCAGGTCGCGAATCGATCCGCAGGCCGCCAGAATGCTCCGGTCGGGCTCGGCCGTCGAGCTTAACGGCGAGGTCCCGAAGACGCTGACCAACACTCCCAGGATACCCTCCGCCCATTCGCCCAAAGGGCGACGATCGACAAGCGGCCGCAACAGTTGCTCGATCGCGCGGTGTGCCTGCTTGGAACCCTGACACAGAGCGTTCGGCCCGATCCACCCATCCTCCACGCTGTAGGGGAGATGGCTCTCGTGGTACTCATCGAGTCGGCACAGCCAGCCATCGGGCACCTTTTGCCCTGCCAGCCAGCGCTCGACGGCGGGATGCCGCACCAACGCGGCAAAGGCCGAGAAGCGGCGGCCATCGAGATACTCGGCCACCGCCGCAAGCAGCCGACATGGGGCCGACTGGTCAACCGGAAGTCCGGCGCCGGAGTGGACCGGTACTTCCGCCTGGCGGAGATACTGTTCCAGGTAGGGGACGATCTCGGCGTCGGGCACGCCGATCGTGATCTCCTCGCCGCTGAATCGGCCTTTCCACGAGGCCAAGGTTCGGACCGCGGCGGCGGCCTGGTCGGCGGGTCCCCCGACTACTTCGATCTGTCGCGGGTCCAGATCCAGGTACACGTCTTTCCATGCCTCGCTCCGCAGGCAGCCGTATTCGTCGAACTGGTGGGAAATGTCTTCCGGCGCGACCACTAGCGAGGTGACTCGATCCTTCACCTGATCGAGCATAAGCTGCTCGGCGCGGTTCATGTCGGCCACCGCCAGCAACACGATTTCGGATTGGGTGTTGCACTCGCCTTGGCGGATCGCAACCAGGCGGGCGGTTTGCAGGTCCCATAGCTCCAGGCCGTCCAAGAGCCGCAGATACGCTGCCTGGATCTCTGCCAAGGCGCGCCACCGCCCTGCTTCCCGGAAGCCGGTCAGGCCGGCGCCGCGATCGGCCACGGCAGCGAAATCGAAAGCGTCGGCCGCCAGCTCGCGGTGCAGGCGCGAGAGCATCTGGCCGAGGGCGAGCCACGCCATGAGATCGTCCGGCGCGGGCAGGGTGGGGAAGACGGCCTGGACATGGGCCGCATCGATGGTGCGGAGGGCCTCGACCCAGGCAAGCTCTTGGACCAGCTCGTCGGCAAACGGCCGCTTGGGCCGATAGAGAAGCTCGGGCAACTTGCCCTGGGTGATGATGTTCGGCGGAAAAAAGGCCCGGCCGGAGCGTTCCGCCCGCTCCATGAGCATCTCCAAGAGGCGTCGCCCGGCGCGACTGCCGGGAAGAACGATCACGACGTTGCGCAAATCGAGCGCCCCGGACTGCCCGAACCGCTCGACCAAGTAGTCCACGGCCGAAACCAGTCCGGGTTGCTCCCACCCCAGGAAAACGGATTTCTCGGTCATCAGGTGCTCCGGTGAACAAACGTCCCTGTAGGCCATTGTACCGCAACGACCGGGGAATGGGGAGTCCCTTGACGGCCCGGCCAGGGCAAGTATCCTGAGCGTTGCCTTGAACCTTCCTCGTTCCCACGCTCTGCGTGGGAACGCAGGGTCCGCGACGCTCTGCGTCGCTGTGCCCGACGCAGAGCGTCGAGAAAGTCGGTTCCCACGCAGAGCGTGGGAACCAGGAATTGCGCTGAACATTCTGCATTGTTCATTTCCCGTTTCTCGTTCTACATTTATGCCCATCCACGTGCTCCGCTTGGTGTTCTTCTTCTCCGGCTTTGCCAGCCTGATGTATCAGGTGGTATGGCAACGCCTCCTGACGGTGTATTACGGCGTGGGGCCGGTGGCCACGACCCTTATCGTGAGCACCTACATGCTCGGCCTGGGGCTGGGGGCCCTGGTGGGCGGCGCGATGGCCGAGCGCGTGAGGCGGAGGGTACACTTGTACGTGACGATCGAACTGGCCCTGGGGGCGTTCGGAGCGGCCAGCCCGTGGCTGTTGGATTTCCTCGGCCGACGCACGGCGGGCAGCAATTATCCGGTGTCGCTTGCCTGCATGGCCGCGTTCCTCTCGCTGCCGACGCTGCTGATGGGCACGACCCTGCCGCTTCTGACCAAGATCGTCAATGCCCTCCAGCAGGACTTTCTGAAGAGCCTGAGCTTCTTGTATTTCGTCAATACGCTGGGCGCGGCGGTGGGGGCGGTCTTTGCCAGCTACGTGGTGATTTCGCTCTGGGGGCTCGACTCGGCCGCCTATTGGGCCGCGGGCATCAACTTCACACTGGCGGCGGTGATTTATGCAGTCGCAAGACAGGTGGAACGCCCCCTTCTCGTTCCCACGCTCCGCGTGGGAACGCACGGCGAGGCCGCTCTGCGGCCCGTGCAAACCACGCCGCAGAGCGGCGGGGCTTGCGTTCCCACGCGGAGCGTGGGAACGAGGAATGAAGAAACGGCGGGTTCGCTCGGCCGCCTGGCGTACCTGTGTGTGTTCGTGACCGGGTTTCTCGCCATCGGGTACGAGATCCTCTGGTTTCGCGTGCTCGGCGTGTTTCTCAAGGACTCGCCCTACGCCTTCTCGACGATCCTGGCGATCTACCTTCTCGGCATTGCCTTGGGCAGCTTCGGCATGGTCTGGTATCAGCAGCGGAGGGTGAGTGCCCACGGCCGGGCCACGTTCTTCCTGCTCCAGGTGCTTATCGGCGTCTACCTCGCCGCGACGCTGCTAGGGCTGTGCTACCTAGGGCAGCACAACACGCACATTCAAGAGGGGCTGCGCCAGTCGTTTTGGCAAACGCTCCACCCGCCCGTCTGGGACACCAGCTACGAGGCCTTCTGGCCTTGGCTGTTCCAGATGACCGACGTGCTCATTTATCCGGCGATTTTCGTCCTCATTCCCACGCTCTTCATGGGCGCCTCGTTCCCGCTGGTGACAACCCTGGCGATTAGGCGGCCGGATCGCGAGGCGAGCGCGGTGGGCACGGTGTACTTCTTCAACATCCTGGGCAACGTAACGGGCGGCATCGCCACCGGATACTGGCTCCTGGCGTCGCTGGGCACCGAGCGCACCGCGTTGGTGTTTTCGCTGGCCGGCGTGGCCATGCTGGTGTTCGTCGATCGGCTGTTGGGCTGGAGGTTGGCGCTGTCCTGGCGGATTGCGGCGGTCGTGGTGTTAAGTGGGGCCACCGTGTGGACGTTCCCGCGAGCGGGCGAGTTCTACCGGATGGTCCATCCCGGCCCGCCCGACTCGATGCAGCGATACCTCACCGAGGGCATGGATGCGGTGATCGTCACCGACGACGGCGACGACACGACCCACAATTACATCAACGGCCTGAACCACGGCCATCGGCCCGGCTACTGGTATCTGCGCGAGGCGGTCGAGGCGTTTGCCTACACGCCGAGATGTCGCAACGTGCTGGTGATCGGCTTCGGCGCGGGCACGTTCGTGGAGACGACGCTCTTGCTCGATGAAGTCGAGCGGCTCACGCTGGTGGAGATCAGTCCCACGCTGCTGACGAATCTCCGCAAGATCGACGTGTTCCGCGGCATCCTTTCCGATCCGCGGATCCGCCTGATCGTCGAAGACGGCCGTCGGCACCTGCTCCAGACCGACGAAACCTACGACATGATCCTCATCGACCCCCTGCGAACGACCACCTCGTACAGCAACAACCTCTATTCCTACGAGTTCTTCAGCCTGGTCCACCGCCACCTCAGGCCTGACGGGTTCTTCCTGGCGTGGATGGACGACGACCGCGTGTTCCCCAAGACGCTGGCCTCGGTGTTCGAGCACGTGCGGATGTACGAGTTGAGTCCGCCGCCGTATTTCATGGGCTTTTGCCTGGCCTCGCCGAGGCCGATGGCGAGGAACGAGTCGCGCCAGGGCGAGTTGCTCGGCAAGATTCCCGAGGAGATGCACCCCAAGATCATGGCCTACGGCCGTTATATCGGCGACCAGCGCGAGATCCTCGACTTCACCGCCGGATACCCGATCAATCGCGACTGGAGACCGGTCCTGGAGTACTATTTCTGGCGGAACCGGCAACGCGAAACGTGGGAGGCAAGGAAGTAATGGACTGGGACATTCTGATCCGCAATTGCCGCGTCATCGACGGATCCGGCTGTGTAGCCGTGCCCGGAGAGATCGGCATTCGCGAAGGGAAGATCGGCTTCGTCGGGCCGGAGTGTCCCGGGGCGGCCGCGCGCACAATCGACGCCGCCGGGATGGTGGCCTGCCCCGGGTTCATCGACATGCACACCCACAGCGACCTCATGCTGCTGGCCGAGCCGTCGGCGCGTGCCAAGGTCATGCAGGGGGTGACGACCGAGGTGATCGGGCAGGACGGCCTTTCCTATGCCCCGGTGACGGACGAGACCCTCGGGCAGTTCCGGGCCGATTTCAAGGGCATCAACGGGGACCCGCCCGGATTGGCTTGGGACTGGCGGACCGTGGGTGAGTTCCTCGATCGCTTCGATCGCCGCACCGCGGTCAACGTAGCGATGCTCGCCCCGCACGGAAATCTTCGCGCGGCGGTGCTGGGCATGGACAGCCGCCGGGCCACGGCGGCCGAGCTGGACCGGATGACGCGGCTCCTGGAACAATCGCTTGAGGAGGGCGCCTTCGGCCTATCCACGGGCCTGACGTACGCCCCGTGCAGTTTTGGCGACACCGAGGAGCTGACTGCCTTGTGCCGCGTCGTAGGCCGGCGCGGCGGCTTCTTCGCCCCGCACCTGAGGAGTTATGGCGCCGACATGGAGGCGGCCGTCGAGGAGGCCATTGACGTTTGTGCCGCGGCCCAATGCCCGCTCCACTTGACCCATTTCCAGGCCTCGTTTTCCACCGGCAAGGGGAAGGCGGGGTTTTATCTCCAGCGAATCCAGCGGGCCCGGCAGGAGGGCCTCGACGTGACGCTCGATGCCTATCCGTATCTGGCCGGCTCGACGTTCATGGCGGGTCTCTTGCCCGGCTGGGCCCACGAAGGCGGCCGCCAACGGCTGCTGGAGCGGCTCGGCGATCCGGCGACCCGGGCCAGGATTCGCCACGAAATTGAAGTCATCGGCGCCGACGGGATGCACAAGGTGCCGGTCGATTGGAGCGTGGTGGTCGTCAGCGACGTGGGCGCCGCCCGCCATGCCGATTGGGTTGGACTTTCCTTAGAACAGATCGCCCAGCGAAGCGGACAAGCGGCGTTCGATTGCTACGCCGACCTGATCCTCCAGTCCGATTTGGCGGCAACGTGCGTGACCTTCATTGGTCACGAAGAAAACCTCCAGGCCTTCATGTGTGACCCGCACTTCATGGCTTCCAGCGACGGGATTCTTGTTGGCGCCCGACCGCATCCTCGGGCGTGGGGCGCCTTTGCGCGGTTCTTGGCCCGATACGTGCGCGAGCTGAGAGTCCTCACGCTGGAAGAATGCGTGCGGAAGCTGACTTCGCTGGCCGCCGGGCGACTCGGACTTCCGGATCGCGGGCTTCTGAAACCGGGGGCCTTCGCCGACCTGGTGATTTTCGACCCCGACACGGTGCAAGACACCGCCACCTACGAGAACCCGCGTTCGCATCCGCTGGGCATCCCGTACGTGATCGTCAACGGAGTGATCGTCAAAGACAACGGCCGGCACACCGGCGCCATACCTGGCCGTGCCCTGCGGCCCCCGGGCCGACGTACCGTTGGCCACTATTGATTCCCAGAAAAGCAATCCCGTCATTCGTCCGCCGAGCCGGGCCGTGTCGGCCCGGAAATGCCGGGGCGACACGCCCCGGCTC
>CAYTJV010000106.1:0-16561 GCA_964438165.1 uncultured Planctomycetaceae bacterium
GTTGGAATCCGATAATAAACGCCGTCTTCAGCTCGCTGAGCATGAACGCCGGCAAGAGGACCTGCAGCGGCACGTCGTCGTAGTCTTTGGGCGTTGCGGCACCGGGCATGTAGCGGAGGAAGAGCCACACGTCGTCCCGGTTGCCGGTCCGCTCGATCTGGAGGCTCATGAAGCGGCGCACAGGGGCCGCGCCGGCGCTCCAGGCTTCCTTCAGGCCGATCCGCTCGGCGCGGTAAGGCACGATGGCGTCGTCATAGACCTTCTTCCACACCGGGGTCATCACCACAAGGGTCAGAAACAAGGCCAGCGAGGTGATTACCTGGCTGGGCGGCAACTGCTGCGTGCCGACCGCCTGCCGCAACAGCCCCAGCACGACCACGATCCGCACGAAACACGTGGTCATCAGCAGCACTGCCGGGGCCAGGCTGAGCACCGTCAGCACCAGCATGACCTGGATCGTCGAGCTCAGCCCGCCAGGGCTGGCCCATGCCTCGGGCCCGCCGGCCAACCCATCGGGCACGCCGATCGACAGCGGCCGGTTGGAGGGGTTGTCGGCCGACGCCTCGGGCACGAGGCAAACCAGCGTCAGGACGGCCATCGTCAAGATGAGAAAAAGCGGTGTTGTGTGGCACTGCTTGCCCGCCGCCGCAGCGCGTTCACCATAAACAGAAAACTTCGCCGCGGCAGGCAAGCAGTGGCACGCGAAGGAGTTGCCGCCAGGAGCACCTGGCGCGCAGGCACGCGGAGTTGGATCAGCCATCGTTTGGCTCCTCCTGCTCCTCGATCCGGCCGGTGCGCAAGGGGAGCCCTGAACCGACAGCCTCTCTCTCCCTCGCCCGGAAACCGATCCCCCCCGCTTCGCCCCCAAAACGCTCCAGGGCCTGCCGGAACATCGACGCGGCGCTGGCGGTCTGCCCTTGACGGCAAAGTGCGATCAATCGCTGCACCTCGTCCGGCTCGGTGACTTCGCTGAGAGTTTCGGCCCCTGCCGGGGAGACCGAGATCAACACAAGCTTGCTCCCCAGCCGCACCAGGTGTACTTGCTGCCGGCCGGCCAGCGGCGCCCGGCCGAGCACCTCCAAGGCCTCGCGGGGCAACAGCCCGATCGTGCCCGGCACGCCTCGCCGCATGGCCCACGCCACAATAAGGAATAACCCGAGGACGGCCCCCAGGCTGCCGACCACCGTGACCACGGCGCGTAGTCCGCTTTGCGGGACCGCCGGGCCCAGAGGACTGCTGCGATCGGGGTGGCTGGGAGGCCTCAGCGGAATCGCGACATTGCGGCCGTCGGATGTGGAACCTCGCTGCCCGCTTCGATCGCCTGAACCGGATGTTTGTGCATTGCCGGCCGGCTCTTGCCAAGTCGCCTGCCGGCTCTCCGTGGAGAGACCCACGGCCGAGTCACGAGAGCGGTCCGCTGCCTCGCCCCCGTCGGCCGGCGACTGCGATTGGGCCTGGACCTCCGCGCCGAGGCGGGCCAGGACAACGACTAGCGCCAGGCATCCGGTAAATCGAGTGGAAGGCATCCGTGCCTCGCTGCCCAAATGGTCGTTTGTAGTGCCGCCTTCAGGCGGAATCTGTCCAAATTACCGGCTAAAGCCGGCACTACGAACTTGTCCGGAACTACGAACTTGTCTCCATCCTTACCGGGAACTCACCCCAGCCACCAACTCCGCCACGCGCACGCAGAAGTTGTCGTTGAGCACCAGGACTTCCCCGCGAGCCACGAGCCGGCCGTTGACAAACACGTCCACCGGATCGCCGGCGAGTTTGTCCAAGGTCACCACGGCGCCGCGGCGCAGCTTGAGCACATCCTCCAGGTACATTTGCGTGCGCCCGAGCTCGATGCTCACATCGAGCTCGACGTCTCGGATCAAGTCCAGGCTGGCGCTCTCGGTGTTCGCAGGCACGACCGCAAGCTCTTCCCAATGGAACGGCGTCACGCCTGCAGGGATGCCTTGGGCGGGGCTTTCCTCGATCGAGGCCAGGGCCCTTTCCGCCTGGTGGAGGAGCATTTCCATGTCGGTCTGAGCAATCCCGGCCTCTCTGGTTGACCCCGCGGGAGGGGAGACGCCACCGGGGCCCGCCGCGGCCTTCGGCGCCGGCGGAGTAACCGTTGCCGGGGTGTGGGCCGGCGGTGTGAGAGGCGCGGCTGTCTGCGAGGTGGACTGACCGGAGGCCCCCGCCATAGAGTTGCGTAGTAGCCGCTCGATTTCGTCCTGACCGATTAAGTCGATCTCGTCGGCCATAGGAATCCATTCCTAATGGGGGTCTATTGCTCGATGTAGGAGAAATCGCTGACGACGACGGCTCGGAGAAGGGGTTTTCCGAGAAGCGCGTTAGTTTTCTCTGAAATCTGTCTTTTGATCAACCCCAACCCGGCGTCTGTAAGGTCGCGCGGCTGAGCACTGCGAACGATCACCAGCACCTGATCGCGCAAACGGTGCTGATTGGCCTTGACGAGCTTCTCGAATTCATCCTTGTCGGCGGCGTTGATAACCCCATAGAGGTGGAATTCGATCCGCATCGTGGTATTCGAGGCTGCCAGGTGTGCAGTCAGACTGAACTGTTCGAGGTCGACCTCCACCTGATCCGACGGATCGGCCACCTCTTCGTCTGAGGAATTGCCGTCCTTGGACTGAGAATCTTTGGAGTGAGCATCCTTTGCGTTCCCAGCGTGCTTGTCCTTCTTGTCTTTCTTATCCTTGCTATTCTTCTTATCCTTCCCGGCGTGGCCGGCCTTGGACCCAGGATGGGGCGTCGAGGCGGCTGCGGAAGGCGAGTCAGGGCCGATCGGCAGGCACAGAGCTGCCAACAGGCACTCCGCCCCGATCACAGCGACCAGAAAGAGCAAGGCTGCAATCCGCACGCGCATTTTGGATGAGGAGCGAGGGGCGGTTTGCTCCGGCGTCCCTTCGCCATCGAGTTCACTTGTCGTGGGCTCACTCATGGACTGGATCCCTACGCTGGTCAAGGCGCCGATCTAAGTGGCTATCCGGAAGAGTCTAAACAGAAGGGGAGGGGAGAGAGAACTAGGTAACCCGTCTCGTGGCTCCTAGTAACCGTGAGCGGACCGTGGATTTGGAGATTGAAATGCTCGATGAAATCCGCCGCCGGAATACACACATTACCATCCACAAGTGCGGCAGGGCGGGCGGCTGCCAACTCGTCTGTTACCTCCGCGCCGACGAAGAACTTGACGCCGATGCGTTTGCTTTGCGGGGAGTGAGCGAGGATGGCCAAGACTTCTCCCTCAAAGCTTGTGTCCCGACAATACGCCATGGGCAGAAGGAGCATTCCGTCCTTCAGGAGAGCCGGCGGCATATAGACCTGGAATTCCTCCTCCGGCTCCGTATGTTCAGTACCTGCAAGAGACCGCAGTACGTCTATCACGCTCACGATTCCAACGAGGCGATTGCGGCCCGCTACCACAGGGAGGCAACCGATCTTTCGGGAGGCCAAAATGCTGGCCACTTTGCGGATCGGCGTATGCTCCGGCGTCGTTACCGGGGGGACGCTCATGACCTCCGCCACCGGAAACCCCGGCGTATCCCTTTCGCCGACTATCTCATGCTTCGTTCGGCATAACCACGGCGAGAGTTCTTTAAGTATGACGCGCTGGGAAAGCACCCCCACCACTTTCTTGAGGGTGTCGGTCACGATCAGATGCCGAATTCCGGCGTCAACCATTATCTTCGCAGCTTGAACCGCAGGTGTTTCCGGGGAGACTGTGCGGACGTTTCTCACTGTGATATCGCGGACTACCGATTCGCCGTTCGCCATACGGAAAGCTCCACAAAGGCACATTCGAACCACGTCAACTGCCCTATCCTGGGAAGGATAGCACAGAAACTGCAACAGGTTTCCCCTCGCATCCCCAATAAAGCCAGTACAGGTTACACCTCCTATGGGCATTTGGCCGGTCATGACAAACCCTGCGGTGGGGGTGCCGGAGTGGGCGGTGGAATCAAATGCTTGGCCTGTTGGTACGCGACGGCCCGGCGGAAAACCTCGTCGATCGACTTCGTGACCAGCCGTTCGCCAGTAGTCAACGTGATGAAGGTATCCGGCCGGGCCTCGACGTAGCAGATCAGATCGGCATTGAGAACGAAAGGCTCGCCGCCCAAACGCGTCAGTCGAATCATCGCATCACCTCATCTTTCTCGATTAGCGGCGGAGGTTCATGAGCTCGTCGAACATCTGCTGGACGGTGGTGATGACCCGGGCATTACCGCGGTACATGGTGGAGGCCAGGATCAGGTCGATCAGTCCGCCGCCGACGTCGGTGTTCGAAAGCTCGACGGCACCGGCCAAGATGGTGCCGATCCCTTGGGAACCCGGATTGCCCTGGACAGGCAAACCGGAGTTCACTCCCGTGGCGAAGAGGTTCAGGCCGCGTTGCTCCAGACCGGTGGGGTTGGAGAAACGCGCCAAGCGGATCTGGGCCAGGGTGCGGCTGATTCCGTTGGAGAAAACCCCCTTGACGACGCCATCCTCTCCGACGATGAAATTCGTCAGCGTTCCGGCCGACGACCCATCTTGCCGCGTCACGGCGAGACTGTTGTTGGCGGCTGCCAATCCGGAGGTCTGGGTGAAGTCGAGCTGGAAGGTGAGCGGGTTGACCGTGGGAAAGCCGTCACGGGAGATGCTGACGCTATCCTGGTAGGCTGTCTTGAAATTGCCCGAGGTGTCGAACGTCACCGTGCCGGTGCCCACGGCGATCGTTGGGGTGGATCCGAAGGAGTTGTCGGCGGAATCGGCGAACCAACGGTAGGTCGTCTCCGTGCCACTGCGGTCCTCGAGAACCATGGTGACGCGAAGCGGCAAGTTGGTGCCCAGCGAATCGTAAACGACCGTATCGGTGATGGCCCCCGCGCCGACCGCCTCCTGCTTTTGCGACCACCGCATGTCGACCGTCTCGCTGGTCGTGTTGCCTCCAAGGACATAGGTCATGGTCATTCCGGACACGAGGATGTTGATGCGGTTGTCGACGCCGTTGTTCCCCGTGAGCATGATGCGGCCGTCGATGTCGACGCTGCCGCCGGGAGGAGCCGTGGCGTCCGAGTCGTCGAGCTCGCTGGAGCCGACCGATTGGATCCCCATGGCCTGGCTCATGAAGTCGGCCAGATCCTGCGCCGTGGTCTCGGCGTCCACCGTGAGGGTCTTCATCTGGAGAGTGCGGCCGCCCTTCTGGCCCGTGAAATCGAGCGTTCCTTCGTGGAACAGTTGACGGTAGCCGTTCGTGTCGCGGCGGAGGATTTCGGTGAGCTTCGTTCCGGGAAGGATTCTGGGGCCGTCCATGTCGAGGCTAGGATTGCCCGCAATCGCCGTGTCGGGGAGATTGTCGGTGATGGAAACGGCGCCGGTGGCGCTGGGGATCTCGCCGAGGTAGTGGAAGTCGTCTTCGCCGGTGGCCAGGGACCGATAGACGCGGCGGACGGTCCAGCCGTCGCCAGCCGTCGCCTCGGGCAGGTCCGTGAGCAGGACGCGGCCATTGACCACGTTCATGGTGGCAGGTGAAACCTCCAAGGCCGTGCGGCTTTCGGTCCCATTGCCCGGCCCGCCCGCCGCGGTGGCGAAGGTCACATAGTACCTGTACTTGCCGGTGATCTTCGTTTCATTGAGCTGGGGCTGCGTCGACGCGCCGACGTCGCTCATCGTGTCGAGGTAATCCGGCGTGCCCGCCGACACCTCGGTGATAAAACGAAAGGTCTGGTCAACTGCCCCTTGCGTACGGCGATAGATTCGCACCTGCGTGTACGCCGGCGAGGGAGGGACGGGGATGTTCTGGAGTTGGATCGCGCTATCGCCGGGGGCGACCGAGGCGGTGACGATTCCCGAGATCGCGCTCTCGGAGAGCGCCGGAGGGGCCATCGGCGGCGGGGGAACGTAGGCCGTATTGGCATAGACGACCTCGTATTCGTACGTGGCGCCGGGGGTCATGCCGCCGCCGCCCTGCGACGCTCCCTGGGTAGTCGTGACGATCGGGGCGCTCGACTGCACCGCCGAGCCGTTCGTGTCGGGCGCCGTGAAAAAACCGTTGCTCAGCGACACGGTCTCGATTTGTTCGGCCTTGGTGGCGATGTCCCCCGTGGGCGACAACTGCCCTTGGAGGTACACGTTGCGCGTGGCCTGCGCCACCGGGGCGGATCCCAGGGGGATCGCAATCGGCGCGAGGGCGGCCGTATCCACCTCGAAATTGTCGTCCACGCCGTAGCCCAGCAACCGCTGGCCGGTGATCGACACCACCTGGTTCTCGGAGTTGAGTTTGAAGATCCCGTTGCGGGTATAGAGCTGTTCGCCGCCGCCGCCTTGCACGATAAAGAACCCGTCTCCCTGGATCGCCAGATCGGTGGGGCTGGCGCTGACCTGGATCGTTCCCTGGGTGAAGTCGAGCGTGACCTCGGCGACCAGGGTGCCCAGCCCGGTCTGGCGCGGATTGGTGCCGCCGGAGTTGTCGGTCGGGCCGGAACCCAGGCTCATCGTTTGCAGGAACTGGGTGGCGAAATCGGCCTCCGACTGCTTGAAACCCACCGTGTTCGCATTGGCGAGGTTGTTGCCCACGACGTCGATCGTGATTTCCGCCGCCGACAGGCCGGTCAGGGCCGTGTTCAATGCCGATGCAAGTCCCATGGCTTACTCCTTTTCTCCGAATCCGGAGCGCTCAATCCGTGTTAAGGTTTCCCAGGCTGCCAGGTCAGGCCCCGCCATCCGGCAGGATTTCGGATACGTTTTTCAAATCGACGGTGCTGCCGCCGACGTGCAGCTTGGCGACGCCGTCGGCAATGGAGACTTTATCGACCTGGCCGGTGATCGGTTTCGCATCGTCCGCCAGCCCGCTGATCCTGCGGCCGATCAGGCTGCTGGCCGTGGCGACGTTCTGGCCCAAAAGGACCGCATGCAGCGTCGTGCTGAGCTCGGTGCTGGCCTGAATCGAGCGGATCTGGCTGATCTGCTGAACCATTTGGGCGCTGTCCATCGGGCTCAGCGGGTCCTGGTTTTGCAGTTCCACCACCAGCAGCTTGGTGAACGTTTCCACGTCCAGCTTTCCGTACACGTTGGAATCGGGCGATGGGGCGCCGGTCTGACCTTGGATCGCGCTGACTGCTGTCGATGCCACGGTGGGAACTCCTTTGCAAAGGACTCAAATCACGACGTCGAAACTCGTGCTCGAACCAAGCCGGCGCGGCGCGCCGCCTACGGCCTCCGTGTCTGAACCGCCCTGGCCGCTGCCGGACACGCGCGGCACGCGGCCTGCCGACGGCGGTTGCCAGCGCGACTGATCTTGCGAGCGCTGCGAAAGCCCGCCCTGGTCCTGTCCCCGGCATTCGATGTCAAAAGACCCCACCTTGATGTGGTGCTCCGCCAGCCGCTCCTTGAGCGCCGGCAAGTTTTCCAGCAGCATGTTCCGCGCCGACTCGGTCTCGGTCTCCATCCGGGCGCTCATCTGACCGTCGCGGATCGTCAGATCCAGGCGCAGCGACCCGAGCTCGGGAGGGTGGAGCCGCAGGCGGACGTGGCCGGCACGCTCGGCAGCCGATTCAAACGCCCGCGCCACCCGCTGCACGAACCGTGCACGGTCGGCCGCGTCGGTCTTCGCCGGTTCCTCGTTTCGCGGGCCGCCGGTGTCGGATGCCCGCGTTGGGGCATCGCGCGCCGCGGCCGGATCGACCGCCTTGGCGTCGCGCGGCGAATCCGTCGACCGGTTGCCGTCTGGGCCTTTCGGCTCGTCTGTAACCGCGTGCAGCTTGGCACTGACAGCCTCGGATTCGCCCGGCCGCGCCGCCGCGTCGGGCGAGGCATCTTCGCCGGCCGTGGCGGCTTGCAGCGCCTCTGGGTCAGCTTGGACTTCGCCGGAGGCCCTTGCGCCGGGCCGCGAACCGGTGCGCCGAGCTCCGCCTCCCGGCAATTGCCCTTGCGCCGCATGTTCCTCCGGCGAGATCGAGACGCCGGAAGCGATTTTTCCGGTTGCTTCGACCGGCTCCGCCGCGGCATTTCCCGTCGGTGGGTTCGTCGCAGGAGCACCGCCGCCTGCTGCCTTCGCCACGACTTCGGCCGCAGCCGCGGCCGTCGGTTGCCCCTGGCCGGACGTGTCCAAAGCGTTTCCCTCCGCAACGTCGCCACCGTCGGCCACAGAGAGCTTGTCGCCGACACTTGCGGCGTCTTCCGCTGCCGCCTGCACCGCGGCCTGCGACGCATCCGTCGGTTTTGAATGCCGGGCTGCCGCGGGCGACGGATCTGCCGTCGCGTTTGCGCTGGTGTCGGCCTGCTCCTTCGCTGCCACTCGCGCCGCTTCAGGCTTGCCGCGGGCATGGAGGGCGACCAACTTTGCGCTCCGGCCGTGCGGTGATGTCTTTTCGGAGGCATCTTGACCGGCTTGAGCCGTGGGCGCGGCTGTCCCGGCAGCCGCGGCGACGTCGGACGCGTGATCCCGGTCCTTCTCGGCATCGCCTCGATCGTCGACGAGCTCCGCCCGGCCGTGCGGTGAATCGGAATCGTCGGAATCATCGGCGCGCGGCGAGGACGGCTCCGCGGAGTTCTCCGCCGTGGGCGCAGGCCGGGACTCCGCCTCGGCGCTCTCGCTGCGCGGCGGCCCAGGCCGATCCTCGCGCGGCGACTGCTGCGAGTGCTCCCTCGGGGGGCTCTCCGGCGAACGCGGTGAGGCGCTGTAGGCAGGCGGCTCGGGACGGACTCCGCTAGAGGCCCCGGTCGCTTTCTGGGCCTGCTCCAAATGCTGGTCGAAGGAATCGTAACGAGGCAAATCGCCGCTCGCGGGGGGCGGCAGCGGAACGATCGATTCCCGCGTCAGCCACCCTGCGGCGGCATCCCAATTCACGCGCGACATAATCTCGCTCCGGTTCTCCTGAATCCTCCGTGTTCCCCCGCGTCCTCCGTGGTTAATTTTTGATTTCACCACGGAGGACGCGGAGGACACGGAGGGAATGTTTTATCGCGGTATCGTTTCGTTGGCGGGGAGTAGCTTCTCCACGGCCTGTTGGGCGATCGGGCCTTCCGGGACGCCCTTGCGGATCAGGCGAAGCACTTCCTCGATCTTCTTGCTGTCGTCGGCGGTCTTGAACTCCGCGATGATCTTCGCCCGCTTCGAATCCGTCATCCCGGAAAGCAGGATCACCACGTCGTCCTGTTCCTTGTTTTCCAGCATCTGCTGAAGGATCTCTTTGGCCTGTTTGGGTTTGACGGTCTGGAGGATGCGCCGAACGTCCTCCTGGCCCGCGCTCATGGCACCCTTGGCGGCGGCGGCAAGTTTGGTTTCAAAGTCGCTCCGATCGAGCTTGTATCGTTTCTCGTTCTCCGCGAACTTGTCCTCCTCGGCCTGGAGTTGGGCCAGCGCGTTGGCCAGGGCCTGTTCGCGGAGTTGGAGATTTTTGTCCTTCACCGCCCGGGCTTCCACGACTTGCTCGAAAGATGCTCGTTCCGGACCGACTTCCTCAGCCGCAGGCTCGGCGGGGCCGCCCGCTGTTTGCTGCTCGATGCCGCGGGCCACGGCCACCAGCCGCGCGATCTTTTCCCGGTCTAGGTCCCACTTCGACCAGACGTAGCACGCCATGATCCCTTCGGCAATCAGCGTGCCGAGGCTGAAGTACAACAGCGCGCCGAGAGCCAGGTTTGTCAAGCGGGAAATCATGGCCGCTCCTCTCGGACGGCCCGCTGCTGGGCAATCTCATCCAGTTGCTTGATTTCCCGACGGTTCTCCTCCGCCCGATACCGCTCGTGCTGCCGCGCGCGGAGACTCTCCAGCACTTGTACCTCCCGGTTGGCCTCCACCAGGGCCTGGCGGCGCCGCTGGATTTCGACGCCGAGCATTTCTTGCTTTTGATCGATGTCCTCCCTCTGGGCCAGCAGGACCATTTCGAACCGCCGGGATTCCAGGAGCCGATCGACGTCGATCTCACCGGGACCGCACACGCGGCGCGTCCCGCGACGCAACTCGGCCAGGTGTTCTTCGATCTGCTGCTCTTGCTCGTGCAGTAGATCCTTGGCACGGTACGCCTGGGCCAACTGCGAGCGTCGCTCGTCGCGAGCCAACTCGCGAAGCCGCAGCAAGGTCGCTAAGCGGAAATTAAACCTAGCCATGGGTCAAGAAAACCTCACGCAAAGGCGCAAAGACGCAAAGGAAGAAGGAACTAGATCGAGAGGTTTTCATTCGGGCAACCTATTGACCACGCGGGTGATGCCGTTCTTGATCAGTTCTTCACCGAAGTTGATGAGCAATCCCAAACGCTTGTCTGCAAGCCGAAGGTAAGTGAGCAGTTTCTTCTTGTGTACAGGAGACACTTTTTCCACCGACTTCAGCTCTATGATGACTCTGTCGCCGACAACCAAATCGGCGCGGAATCCTTCCTCGAACTGGATCGTATCGTAGACAATCGGAATCGGTTTCTCCCTCGCTACGCATAGTCCTCGCCTTTCCAGTTCATGCGCCAAACACACTTGATACACGCTCTCCAACAACCCCGGTCCCAGTCTCGTATGCACGTGAAAGGCCGCATCCACGACCTCCCTCGCAATCTCGTTCTCCGTCATTCCTCTTCTTCCTTTGCGTCTTTGCGCCTTTGCGTGAGGCCTTTATGCCCCCGGACTCGCACTTTGCTGTGCTTGCCGGCTCTTGGCGGCCGCGAGTCGCTGCACGGCGTTGTGGTGGAGTTCGAGCAGGGCTTGCCGCGAGTCGGCCAGTGTGGCCCCTTGCGCGACCGGCTGGCGCAGAAACGCCTGGAGCGGCTCCTGCACCTCCAGCGAAACATCGACCAGCGGATTGCCGCCGCGGCGGTAGACGCCGATTGAGATCAGATCCTCATGGTCGCGGTACGCCGCCAGGAGCAGGCGGACCGTGTGCGCGGCCTGGCGATGTTCGTCGTCAGTCACCTCGGGCATGAGCCGACTGAGGCTCTCCAGCACGTCGATCGCCGGGTAGTGGTTGCGCGACGCCATCTTGCGGGAAAGCCAGATGTGGCCGTCCAACAGGCCGCGGACCGTATCGCTGATCGGCTCGTTGGGATCGTCGGCTTCGACCAGCACCGAATAAAAGGCGGTAATGCTCCCTCGGGGACTGCGCCCGGCGCGCTCCACCAGCTTCGGCAACACCGCGTACACCGACGGCGGGAAGCCTCGGGTCGTGGGCGGTTCGCCTGCCGCAAGGCCGATCTCGCGTTGGGCCAAGGCGAAGCGGGTCAGCGAGTCCATCATGAGGAGCACGTCCCGACCTTGGTCGCGAAAGTACTCCGCGATCGCCGTCGCCGTCGCCGCCGCCTGCACCCGAACCAACGCCGGCTCGTCGCTGGTTCCCACCACGACCACGCTCCGGGCGAGTCCTTCGGGGCCCAGGTCGCGCTCGATGAATTCGTTGACCTCGCGTCCACGCTCGCCGATCAGGGCGATGACGTTCACGTCGGCGGCGGTGTAGCGGGCCATCATGCCCAGCAGCACGCTCTTGCCAACTCCGGAGCCGGCGAAGATGCCCATTCGCTGGCCTTTGCCGCAGGTCAGCAGGGCATCGATCGCGCGGACTCCGGTCGAAAACGCCGAATCGATTCGGGGGCGCGTACAGGGGTGGGGCGGATGGCGGTGGAAACTCGTTCGATCGCGGAGGGCCGGCTGGGGGCGCTGATCTACGGCCCGCCCGTGGGCATCGACCACCCGCCCCAACAGTTCCTCTCCGACGCGCAACCAGCGACTCGTGCGAGCCAAACGCACGCGGTTCCCCCGCCGCACGCCGCTCAGGTCGCCCATGGGATACACCAGCGTCAGGTCGTCGCGGAACCCGATCACTTCTCCCACCAACGGAGAACCAGCCCGATGCTGGATCTCGGCCAGGGCCCCAAGCGGCGCGGGAAATCCGGCCACGGACACGGTGGTGCCCACCGTGTGCGTCACCGTTCCCCAAAGGGCCGTCGGCATCAGGTTCTCAAGTTGTCCGGTGAGGCTCAAACCAACTCCTCCTCAATCCGCGCAAGCTGGGATTCAAACTGTTGGTCGATCACGCCGAAGCGCGTTTCCACGCGGCATCCGCCCGCGGTAATCTGGGGATCCGCGACCAACTCGGTCTCGGCCAGCGGAGCCAGCTCCCGCACGACCATTTGAATTTGGCCGGCCAGGTTGGCGTGGTCCGCAGGATGGAGTCGGATCTTGAGATGGGCATTGCCGGCCGCGAGCTCCAGGGCCTCGCGCACCAGGGCCACGGTCACGTCGGGCATGCGCGGCAGCTCGCGGCGGATCACCCGCGCGGCCATGGCGGCGGCCAGGTGTACCGCGCCCTGCTCCCATTGACGGAGCCACGCCTGCTTGGCTTGCCGGATCTCTTGCACCGCTTGTTCCAGGGCCGGCCGGAGCGTGGCCAACTGCTGGCCGAGCTGCTCGGCGACGGTCCGCTCGACAGCGGCCATCCCTTCGCGGCGTCCCTCCACCTCGGCCTGCTGCTTCAAGCGTGCCGCCTCCTGCCGAGCCTCGGCCACGATCTTGGCGGCCTCGGCCCGGACCTGGTCGAGGTACTGGTTGGCCTTGGCTGCCATGTCGTCGAAATTGAAGGCCACGGTCTGGCTCGTGCGGCGGCGGTCGGTGGATTTGATGATCGTGGACATGGCAGACGGAGTTTCACGTTTTGGCAAGCGATAGACTTCCGAAGTCTCCGAGACTTCGGAAGTCTGTGTGCCCCTCTCCCGTGATCGGGAGAGGGGAGAGGCGGATGCGCCCTTGGGCGGCCAGACGCTCGGCCAGTTCCGCCAGGCGCCCGCGGGCCTCTTCGACGTCGCTCAGCCGCGTCGGCCCGAGGCGCTCCAGGTCGCTGCGCACCTGCCGGGCCTGGGAGTCAGGGATCAATTCCAGGAACCGCTCGATCCACGCCGGCGGAGCGCCGACCAATGCCAGTTGGATCAGCTCCGCATCCGCGGCCCTAAGCGTGGCGGCGAGCGATTCATCGTCGAGCCCTAAGAGGTCGTCGAACTCGAAGTCCACGGGGTTGAACTTCTCGGCCAGTTGTCTGTCGTACAGGTTGAGGTTGTCGAGGATTTGGGCGCCGATCTCCTGGTCGCAGGCCTCGAGGATCCCGGCCACGGCGGCCACGCCCGCCACCCGGCGCCGCTGCATTCGCACCTGCTCCGAAAGGCGCGCCTGGAGGCCGCGCTCCACGTCGCGGAGGATTTCCGGGTCGGTCTCTTCCAGGTCGACCAGCCGGCGGAGCACGTCGACCTGAAGCCCGGCTTCCAGCCTCGCGAGCACGTTCCCCGCGTGCTGCGGGGGCAGGTGCGAGAGCACCAGGGCGATCGTTTGCGGGCGTTCGGTCGCCAGCACGCGTCCGAGCTTGTCGCTTTCGGCTTCGCGAAGGAAGCGGAACGGTGGGCCGGAGGGGCGCGGTGAAGCTGGCTCCCCGGCCGGCCTCTCCAGCGGCGGCGGCACGAACTTCTTGGCCAGCTCGGCGTCAACTTCCACGCCCGGCTGCTTGAGCTGCGACGGCGCACGGCGCCGGCGGAATTCGGCGACAATCGCGCGCTGCTCTTCGGTGTCGATCGAGCCCAAGTCCATGATCGCCTGGCGCACGGCTTGGGCGAGCTCGGCCTGCATTTGGTCGAGCACGAGGTCGGCGGCCGCCCGGTCCAGGCTGGCCACGAAAATCGCCGTTTTGCGGATGCCTTGGTTGGCCGGTTTTGCAGTCATCTTGAAAGTTGGCATGTCTATCTGACGTTTCCGATCCAGGTGCGGAGGATGCCGGCCGCGGCGTCGGGGTCTTCAGACACAAGCTCCGAGAGCTCGTCGCGGAGCGAAGGGCCGCCCGCTCCCACACGCCGCAGCCGCCGCTCCGCAGCCACTAGCGTCTCATGCGGCTCGGTCGCTTTTTCCGCGGGCAAGGCCAAATCGAGGGGCAGCAAGATGGGGAGCGGCCGCGGCGACGAGGCCGGCGCCGAACGGGCAATGGACCGCAACACCACGAGGCTGAACCCTCCGAGAAAGATCAGCCCGAGCATGCTCCAGTTTTGCACAAGCCAGTCCACGGTTCGCACGGGCAGGCCGGGCACGGGAGTCGGCTCCGAGGTAATGTCCTGGAACTCGGTCACGGTGACGAGCTGCGTCATGTCGGTCGTCTTTTCGGGCTGCGGGAGCAGCCCCACCACGGCCGACTTGATCTTGGCGATCTCCTGCGTGCGGATCTGTTCCAGGTCGGTGGGGGACGGCGCTTTCGGCTGCTCGCCGGGCTGCGGCGGATTCCGTTCCCGCCAGACGCGCTCGAAGTAGTTGGTGGGCACTTGGATCGATGCTCTAACGAGGGTCGGCGTCAGTCCCGGCATCTCCTTTTCGACGCTGATCGCGCCGAGGACGTTTTCCTCGGTCGAAGTGGTCTCTTCTTCCTCCTCGTGCGATCCTTTGCCTGTCGATGAGGCCAGCGCCTGCGGCTGATTGGCCTGGAATCCGGCCCGACCCGCCGGGACGCTGCCTTCGCGGGTCCGCGAGCGGCTCTTTTCGGTTTTCCTGGCGGCCACGGGCTTGGCGCCGGGCTTCTGTTCGGTTTCCCGGCGGCGCAGCTCCTTTTCGAGCTCCACGTTGACCGCCACGGTGACGCCGGGAACGTAAGAAAGAGCGGAGAGGATCTTCGCCGTCCACTGCTTCTCGGCGAGCTGCTTGGTGCCGTAGTAGGGGTCGTCCATGGGACTCGTGCCGCCCTCCGCATCGCCGTAGAACGTGCGGCCGGTGTTCTCGTCGAACACCGTGACCCCTTCGTATTTCATCCCGGCGATCGCCGCCTTCACCATACGACGAACGTTCGAAGCCTGCGATTCATCCAGTTCCGCCGAGCCGGTCGGTTTCACCTTGACTAGGGCGGTCTTGATCGTCTGCGGGTTGAGGCCCGGCTTCGTCTCAGAGTCCCAGATGACCCGGACGCTTTCGATCCCCGTCATGCGGCCAATGATTTCGGAAAGCTCCTTCTGTTTGGCCACTTTGATGCGATCTTCGCGCTGGTCGCGAGTTTCGAGGAAGCTGCTCTGGCCATTGACCGCCTCGTCGAGATAACGGAAGAAGCCGTTGGGAATCGCCTTCTTCTCGGCCGCCGCCGCCATGTAGAGGGCCTTCTGGCCGCGCGGCACGCGGATGCGGTTTCCTTCGACTTCGTAGGAGCTGAGGTTTGCGGCGGCGAAGGCCGCCTCCATGGCCGTGATGTCGTTGGCCGAAAGCGGGATGCCGTTCATCAGGTAGAGGTCGGGGCTGGAGGCCTGGTAGCGGAACAACCAGACCAGGCTCATCACGACCACGGTCAGGAGCAACCCGGCCGTGATCCGCGCCCCGATTGTCATCGAGCGGAACAGCTCGCTAAGCTGCGCAAATGCTCTGTTGAAAAAATCCATCCGTGGACCTCGTAGGAGGTGTCAGGGGTTGGGGGTCAGGGGTTAGGGAGCGGTGGGCTGCGTGAGGCGACGGGCGAGGCATTCCCAACACTCAGTCCCGAGCGTCTGCCCCCTAACCCCTATCCCCTGACCCCTATCCCCTAAATCCTAATGTTCTGCACCTCCTGATATGCCTGGACGATCTTGTTGCGAATCTGCATCATCATGCGGAAGGCGATGTCGGCCTTCTGCACGGCGGTGAGGATCTCCGCCGGATTCACGTCGCCGCCGGTAGCCAATTGCTCGACCGCCCGGTCGGCGGCCTGCTGCATGGTGTTGACCTCCTGAATCGAATTGAGCAGAAGGTCCTTGAACGAGCCCGATCCCTGGGGCGCCTCCGGTCTTGCCAGGCTCGGCGTCGGAAAGCTGGTCGAGATAGAGACTGGGTTGATGGCGTTCATCAGGCGAGAATCCTCAGGGTCTGTTGGGCGAGGTCTTTGGCGATTTCGATCGCTCCCAGGTTCGCCTCGTAGGCCCGGGCGACTGCCAACGCGTCGGTGAATTCGGTAATCATGTCGACATTCGGATACGCCACGTAGCCCTGGTGCGGGCCTTGCTGGATCGCGTCGGGGTTGGTGGGATCCCACTTGTACTGCGGCGGCGAGTCGTCGATCTCGACCTCGGCGACCTTCACCCCGGCCGCGCCCTGGCTTCCCACGGCGTCATCGGTTTGGAGCATGACGTGCCGCTTCTGGTAGGGGACGAGCTCCCCGGCTTCATTTCGCGTCGTGGAGATGTTCGCCAGGTTCTGCGAAATGACGTTCATCCGCGCCCGATGCGCGACCAAGGCACTCGTGCTGATGTCAAGGGACGGAAACACGGCAAGGTTCCTTATTCTTTCGTCTTAGATCCTGCCCAAGACTTCCGAAGTCTCGAAGACTTCGGAAGTCTGCGCCTGCGGAAGGCGTTCCCTACAGTCTCCCCTCTCCCTTCTCCTCTCTCCCCTCTCTCCCTCACACTCTCTCGCTCACCGCCGCTTGCAGCAGCCGGAACTGGCTAGTGAGGATTGCCCACGCCAGGTTGTGCTGCAACTGGATCTTGACCATCTCTGTGACCTGGATCTCCACCGCGTTGTCGCTCTGGTCGTGGAACAAGATGCTCTTGGGGTTTTCGGCGGCCTCGGCCGCCAGCCCGGTCCAACTCCCCGCCAGACCCCCGGGCGACTGGTCGGC
>CAYTJV010000107.1:0-16422 GCA_964438165.1 uncultured Planctomycetaceae bacterium
GGGGGCCAAAGCGTGGTTGGGAATCGAGCCGGACCGGCCGACGTGCGGAAAATGCGCCGGCGGCGTACTGCGCCTCGGCGCCTATGGCGGGCGCGCCGAAAGCATGGATCACGTCCTCCCCGCGGGCAAGGTCTTTCAGGCCGGCACGCTCAGCGGCAACCCGCTGGCCACCGCGGCCGGGATCGCCACCCTAAAAATCCTCCGCGACACCAACCCCTACCCGCGGCTTCAGCAACTCTCCACCCGTCTGGCCACGGGCATGGAAGACATCGCCCGCAGTGCCGGCATTGCCTGCACCATCGGCTGGTTCAACTCGATGATGACCCTGTTCTTCAGTCCGGACCCGGTCACCGATTGGGAAACCGCCGCCCGCTGCGACACCCAGCGTTACGCCCGCTGGTTCTGGGGACTCATGGAGCGGGGCGTGTATATGCCGTGCAGCCAGTTCGAGGCCCTCTTCGTCTCCACCGCCCACACCGAAGCCGACATCGACGCCACCCTAGCCGCCGCCCGCGAAGTGCTCGCCGGTGCCCGCTAGGGCCGGCCGGACATTGATTCCCTCGATCATGGGCTCATAAAGCGGCCTACTTGCTCAAGCCAATGGAAAGCACACCCGACGCGAAGCGTCCGCCGAAGGCGGTTGAGCGGGTGTGCGTTGTTGGAGGAGTTACTGTCGAAGCTGAGCCGGTTACTGCGAAGTCTCCCAATGCTGATCGGGCGGTTCAGGGTCTCGTTGTATCGTTACCCAGAATCCTGGATCGCGGCCATAATCCTTGTAATAGGTTCTGCACGTATTCCAGGATGGGAACATATGCCTGAGAATTTCGAGAATACTTGAAGCGTCCTCCTCTTCATGGATGCCACATACCTCGATCCCGTAGACGTCGTGCATCATGTCAACCGCCGAGTAGTGAGTCAGCCACTCGAACCCGCGCTCGCGCAGTTCCGCAACAACAGCGTTTCGGACCTCAAACAGTTCGGGAGAAAAGCGAAAAGCATCCATATCAGTTGCCGTTTCGGCCAACACAACCATTGGCCGCCACGATGTCGGCAAGAAAGGGTAAAGATCGGCAAGCTGGGAATCTCGGGCCCTTCGTCCACCATCGAAAACGTATCGTACAGAGCCCAAGAGAGGGAGTCATTCCAGCATCGGGCCGCCCATGTGCGCCGATGCCGGGATACAGCGCTCCCGGTGCCAAAGCGAAAAAGGCCCCCCAGCCGAGCGTCCTCACATCCCTCATCCCTCATCCTTTCCCGCCCCGAACTCCTCGCTCGCCTCGGCCAAGACCGTAAGATTCTGCGGCGGCACGCGGGGGGAGACGGAGCAGGCGCTGGAGAGGATGTAGCCGCCGCCGCGGTTGCCGATCGCCAGTCGCCGCAGGGCGTCCTCGCGGACCTCGGCGCGGGATTTCTTTAGAAGCATGTTGACTGGGTCGATGTTGCCCTTGAAGAACAGGCGGTCGCCGACGCGGCGTTTGGCGTCTTCCAGGTCGACGCTCCCCAGCGGCGGCGGGTCGAGCGTGTCGATCCCGTCGATGCCGGTCTCGGCCATCAGCTCCAGCCGGTCGCCGATGTCGCCGCAGGTATGGGTGTAGACCGGCACGCCCTCGGCGCGGATGCGGCGAGCCAACTCGGCCTCGAACGGCAACACGAACGTGCGGTACTGCCGCGGCGAAATGAACCCGCCGCCGGCAAAGGCCGAGGAGATGAGCACGGCGTCGACGCCGCGGCGGGCCTGCTGCACGCCCAGGTCGGCCGCGCCTTCGGTGTACGCGGCGAGGATCGCCAGGCACTTGTCCGGCTCGTCGATCAGGTACATCAGGGCCTGCTCGTAGCCGAACAGCTCCATCAACTGGGTGAACGGGGAGAATATCTCGCCATGTACGGAGACCTCGGCGCCCACTTCGGCGATCACCAGCTCGATGGTCCGGAACGTGTAGTCGGGAAACCATCGGGCCCGATCGCCCCGGTAGGGCTCCAGGCCGAAATAGTACGGGTACTTCAAGCCGCCCAGGGCATGAGGATCGGCGTAGTAGATTTCGTTGGGATCGACCTCGTCGATTGTGGGCCGGCGCTGGCCGCCGGCGGGAAAGTGCTGCACGTTGTCGTCGGCGGGGCATCGGGCCACGTCGCCGTTGGTGAAATGAACCGTCTGGCCGCCGTCGGAAGCCGTCTCGATGAGGTCCACCCAGCGCATCCAGTCCGGATCGCGGCCCAGCAGGTTGATGAGGATCCCGTCGAACCGATAGCGCCGCTGGAGCGTCACCAGGGCCCGGGCAAAGCCCTCGCTGGTGAACCACAAGTCGGCCGGCCGCACGCCGGTGTTGAGCAGGTAATGGCCGATCGCCAACTGGCACATCACCGGCACGCGATCGACCGGCTCGTGCCGCATCGCGCGGCGGATTCGCTCTTTGCTCGTCATGTCAGACTCCGGATCGTGGCCCAAGATGCGCGGCACGTGGACCGGTCTCCGAGACCGGGATGCGCGTCTCGGAGAGACGCGACCACGTGGACATTCCCCTTCCTCTCCGCGTTGGCCCATCGGGGGGCCCGAATGCCTTCCCTGCCCAGCCACAACTTGTGCGACCGGCTCTGACGGGATAGTCTAAAGTGGAGGAGGGCACCGGGCAATGTTTGGAGTGTTTGGAGTCGGCGACGCAGAACTGCTGATCCTCGCGGTGGTGGCCTTGCTCCTGTTCGGCAGCAAGCTGCCTTCGGTGATGCACTCGCTGGGCAAGAGCCTCTCCCAGCTCAAGCGCGGCATGAACGACGTGCGTGAGAACGTCCGAAAGAACATCGAAGAATCGGACAGCAAGGGACCCGATAAGCCCCACGCCGAATGAGCGGCGAGCACAGCCCTGGCCGCTGGCACTAATCGACGGCGTGCGGGGCGGACGGGTCTGGGACCTGGGCGGCCTTCAGTCGCTCCGACACTTCGCGGAGGAACTGCCGGCCCAGCGTGATCTCCAGCCCCAACCATACGATCCCGGCCACGCCCAGCGGCAACAGGTAGTACACGCCCCGGAAAACCAGCAGCGGCGCGGCCATGTCCTCCGGCGGGAAGAAGGCCAGCATCACCACGTCGAACACTCCCAGCCCGGCCGGCACGTGCAAGAACACCTGCACCACCAGCCCCAGCAGGAACACGCCGAGGAACGTCGGGTACGTGACCACCAGATCGGGCGGCAAGAGCACGTAAAACACGGCGGCCGCGACCATCAAATCGGCGCACGATACGCCGATCTGTCCCAGCGACAGGCCCGGCGGCGGAAGCGGCAAGTCCCATCGCCAGATGCGAAGCGGCTTGCGCCGCACCGCGCAAATGCCCAGGTACGCCGCCACGTGGGCCAGCAAGATCACGCCCAAAAACCGCACGTCGTGCCAGGGGAGCCACTGCCGGGCCCAGTCCGGCAAGTGGTTCAGCACATGGTCGGGAACCGGAAACGGAGCCACGAGAAACACGATCCCCGCCAGCGCGAGCACCCCCAGCCAGAAGGTCAGCCCGAGAATCGCCACCAACTGCACGATCTCGAGCATCGAGAACTTCCACGCCGAGTAGATCCGGTAGCGCATCGACGAGCCGCCGAACATCGCTCCCAGGTTGAAACTACTCACGTGGCCGATGAACGAGGCCACGGCCAGCTTGCCCAGCGGCAGCGGGTGGCCGATGTAGCGGATCGCCAGCCCATCGTACCCCAGCAGGATGACGTAGTTCAGGGCCGTAAGGCAAACCGCAATTCCAATCTGGCTCGCCCGCATGGCCTTCAAGTCGTCGATCAACTCCTCGAAGCAAAGGCCCTTGAGCTGATGATACAAGAGCCATGCGGACGCTGAGAAAATCAGCAACAGGACGAGCGGTCGAACGATCAGCAGGGCCGGCTTCATCGCGGCGATCGGTGGGTTAAGGATTCGGGGACGGGGAAGATTGGGGCACAAGATAGCGAAAAAGACTCTTCAGCCGCAAGGGGAAATGCTAACCCAGACAGGTTGGATGCTCATTCATCTGTAGGGTGGAACGAGTGAAGCGAGTCCCACCGCTCAACAGTCCTCGGGTGCATGGCGGTTCCGGTCGGACTCTTTTCCAAGGTCGTCCCACCGGTCGAGCGCATCCTATCTATCTTGACTGCGACAGCCCGGCAGATCAAGCGGAGCATTGGGGAGCGACCCCGCTAACGAGGGAGACGCTGTTGCGTCTGTGCTGACAATCACGTCAACCCGTAGAACTTGATGGCGTTCTCGGCCAGTAGCTTCCGCTGCTCGGGCTCGCTGCGACGGTGGATGACGTGGCGCAGGGCCTCGACCCATTGCCGGTACGTTGCCCCTTTGGTGCAGACCGGCCAGTCGCCGCCGAAAATCACGCGGTCGGGCCCGAACGAGTCGAGGCAATGGTCGATCACCGATGCCAAGTCCTGCGGGATCCAGCCTTTCGGCGCCGTGGCCACGATCCCGGAAATCTTGCAGACGATGTTCTTGCGCTTGGCCAGTTCTGCAATGTAGCGCTTCCATCGTTCCCGGTAGAGACGGGCCGCGCGATATTCTTCGGTTTCTGGTTCAGGAGGGGTCTCGAAGATCCGTTTTACGCTGACGGGCATCTTCCAATATGAGGGCTCCCAGTACTGCTTGAGGTCGGCATTGCCGCAGTGGTCGAGGATGAACCGGGTATGGGGACAGAGATCGACCAGCTTGGCCGCGTCGGCCAGCCCGGCGGCAGCCACACAGATATCGAAGCTCATGCCCAGCTCGCCCAGCAGACGCACCGAATCGACGTAGGTCTTGTCCAGAAAGAATGGACTGCCTTCTTTCCATGCGAAAAGGACCTGGCGCACGCCCTTGATGTACGGATTCCCCTTATACCGCGAGATGTACTCGCGGAACCCCGGCTCGCCGGGCCGGCCGCCGATGACCGCGGCGCATGTGGGCGTGCCGCCGCGGCGGCAGATATCGATGACGTACTCCGCCTCGGCCACTTTGTCGTCCGCATCGACATCGACTTCCATGTAGACGGCCTTGACCACGTTGAGGCCCGCGGTGGCCTCCAGGTAGTCTTTCATCACGTGGTTGCGGTTGAGGGCCCCTGCCCCTTTCAGCCAGGAAAGGTGCAGTTTGCTCAGGTCCCACAGATGCTGGTGCGTATCGACAATCGGAAGTTCGCCAACCATCGCGGGCTCCTTTTCTGCGGACCCAGCAACAAGCGGCACCGACCGGGCCGCGACAAGCGCGGTTCCCGCGGCCCGGTGAAGAAACTGACGGCGATTCACGTTCATGGCATGTCCTCCGCTTACGACTCTCTCCCCGATGGCTCCGCAGGACGGACGACGGTCACTTGACTCACCACCCGCACGGCATTTCGGGTCTCAATTTCCCGCAAATGCTCGGCGTAGCGCCGCAGATCATGTCCATAGCGCTCGCTAAGTTCCTGGCGGCGGCGGCGGACTTCGTCCACAATGGGGCTGTCACTGCTCATTCTAGACCCTCCCAAGGATAAAGCTGGTGCGGCGTAATCAAACCCGGACGACCATCGCAGTAGTACGATGGGATCGTGGTTTCCAGATATACCAGCGGTTTCATAGCTCTATTCTAACCTAATCGGCATGTGCCGACGACGACCCCGGCGGCACGCCACGGAGAGCGTTCCCTCAAGTCTATCCCGTGCGAGTCCCGGCGTTTTACAACTCGGCCTTGGCCCACTGGTCGCGCAAGAACGCCATCGACTTGGGGATCTCCACGTTCCGGTCGCCTTTCACGCCGCACTCGAAGCTGCAGTAGTCCTGGTAGCCGATCCACTTCAGGCCGAAGAACCCGTCGACGAACTGCCGCTCATCCTGTCCGGGGAGCACGCGGATCCGCGAGGCCAGATGGACGTGGTGCAACAGGGAGCCGGCCGAGATGAATGCCCCCAGGTCGCTCGTCTCTTCGATAAACATGTGGTAGAAGTCGCCCATCATGCAGATACCCGGGCTGCCCGAGTCGCGGCAAATCGAGGCCCCGTCGGCCACCTGGCGAAGGAAGAATGCCTCCTTGCGGTTGAGCGGCTCCAGCAGCAGCCGGGAGCCGACCTTCACGGCATGTTCGCCGATGGCCGGGAGGGTGTCGAGCAAGATGGCGCGGATCTCCTGGTTGGCGAGCTTGGTCTGGCCGTTGAAGGCGGGCACGTAGATCACGCCCGTGGTCTCCAGCTCACCCGCCGACGCCAGGACCTGCTTGAGCCTCTCCGCGGCCGGGCCGCGCTTCGACTTGTCTTCCGACACGAGGTCGCCGCTGATGGAGCCGAAGCAGACGGCGCTGAACTTGAGTTTCGTGTCCTTGATGGCGTTCTTGAACATCTTCTCCTTGCCGACGATGTCGCCGGGGAGCTCCACGGCGTCGAAGCCCCACTTCTCCATCTTGGCGATTTTTTCATCAAGGCTCTTGCCAGGGATCACCGCGAGTTGGCTAGACAGCTTCAATACGCCATCCATCTTCGGCTTGGCGGCCTGGGCGATTGAAGCCGGGGCCGCGGTCGCCAAGGTCGCTGCGGCGGCCGCACTGCCGGCGAGCAGTCCACGTCGGTTGAGCATCATCGGTTCGTTCTCCTTTCGCTCAGACCAATTCTGCCGCATTGCCGTCGGCCGGCATCTCTCGCAACTCGGGCAGATACGATGTATTGGGCAAGTTCATCATCGTCTATAATAGGCTTCTCCAGCCGCCGCGGACAAGCCCTATGAAACTCAAGTCTCAGCCCGAGGATTTTCGAGTCGAGGAGCGCACGGCGTTTGTGCCCGATGGGGGCCCGCTGGCGCTCTACCGCTTGACCAAACGCGGCCTGGGAGCGCCCGAAGCCGTCGAGGCCGTGCTGAAACGGTGGCACATCCCCCGTGACCGGGTCTCCTACGGCGGCCTCAAGGATCGCCATGCCGTGACGGTGCAGCACGTGACGATCCGCAACGGGCCGCGGCGGAATCTGAAGCAGACGCATCTCGAGCTGGCTTACCTCGGCCAGTGCTCCCGGCCGTTCGGCCCCAAGGACATCGCCTCCAACGGATTCACCATCGCGCTGCGCGACGTGGGCGACGAGGAGGCGGCCCTCGCCGCGCAGGCCCTCGCCGCAGCGGCCCGCGACGGACTGCCCAACTACTTCGACGAGCAGCGGTTCGGCTCGGTGGGCCAGTCGGGCGATTTCGTTGCCCGAGCCTGGTGCCTGGGCGACTACCAACGGGCCCTGTGGCTGATCCTGGCCGACCCGAACCCGCACGATCGCTCCCGACTGCGCAGCCAGCGGACCCTCATCCGCGAACGTTGGGGCGACTGGGGGCGACTGGCGGCCGAGCTCGGCCGCTGCCCGTGGCAAGGCATCCTCAAACACCTGGCCGGCCGTCCGCACGACTTCCGCGGCGCGATCGGCCGCGTGCGGCAAGATCTGCGGAGCATCTACCTGGCGGCGCTCCAGAGTCACCTCTGGAACCTCATGCTAGCCGATCTGCTCCGCCAGCAACTGCCGGCCGATCGCCTGGTGGCCATCCGTGTGGCGGGTCAACTGCTGCCCTTCCCCCGCAGTCTGGAAAGCGGCGAGCGGGAAATGCTCCGGCTCACGGAGTTGCCGCTACCCTCGGCACGCAGCCGCGACCGCTTGGGGCCCTGGCAAGAAATCGCCCAGAGGGTCGCGAGCACGCTTGGACTCACGCTAAACCAACTTCGAGTGAAATATCCTCGCGATAGTTTCTTCTCCAAGGGCAGCCGCCCTGTCCTGTTTTTCCCTGCGCAGGTCGAGCACCGGGTGGACCCGGACGAGCTTCACAGCGGCCGGAAGAAGATCGTCTTCCAGTGCGAATTGCCGCGGGGCGCGTATGCGACCATCCTTATGCGGCGAATCACCGCCGCGACACGCGGCGATTGACCTAAAGCCGCGCGCGGTTGTCCTGGATCGGTAGCCGAAGTCGCCAGACTTCGGGCGGCGTGCCGAAGAGCCTGAATTCTGGCGAATTCAGCTACGCGCTGTGCGCGGGTCTCCTGACCCCGCACACGCAACGACCGAACGTTTCCGAGAAGAAGCGGAGACCTTCGGTCGAAGCCCTCGGCGGGGTCAGAGACCCGCGCCGAGCGCTGAAAGCGGCGATGGACCTACCTCGTGTAATCGGTCCCGCCCGTACTGTACCCCGTCGGTCGCACGCTGGTATCGACCCTGGAGTTGAATGGGTCCCTGGCCGCGGTGCTCGCGGCCGGGCCTGGATTGGCCGACTTGGGCACGTAGTCGGAGGTGCTGCCCGGGCGGAAAGGCGGGGCATCGTCGGTGGCCGGGGCTGAGCCCGACGGCGTCGCCGAACCGCTCGGCGCGCGGTACGGCGACGTGTTCGGCGGATTGTAGCCGGTGTCGCCGGGCCGGTAATCGCTGGCCGGCGGATTGTAGCCCGTATTGCCGGGCCGATAGTCGCCGCCAGGCGAATTGTAACCGCCGTTGGCGGGCCGGTAATCGCTGGGCGGCGCACTGGAGCCGGTGTTGGCGGGTGCGTAGTTGCCGGGTGGATTGTATGCGGTGTTTGTCCGAGGCGCCAAGGTATCGGTGGACGGGTAGTCGCGATAATTCGGCGTGCTGGGACGATCGTAGGCTGGGCTGGAGGGCCGTGCCGAGCCGGTATTCGCATAGGGATTGGCATAAGTGGCCGAGTTTCGATCCCCGCCGGGGGCGCCCGCGGCAGGGTAAGGCGATGCGCGATTGCTCGCCTGGAACGGATCAGGCGTGCCACTTCGGGAATTTTCCGGGGGCTGGCTGGCAGCCGAAGCGGTCGGTCCGAAGGGCGGAGGACTACTGGTCCGGGCCGGGGCGATCGGATCGTAGGACGAGCCCGTGCGAGATCCGCTCCCGTACCGATCCGCACCCGACGCGGATCGGTCAGCGCTAGGCACGAAGCGATCGGCGCTCGGGCCGGCCCGATCCGAAGGGGCCGCAGTCCGATCGGCAGGCACGCCGTAGCGGTCGGCCGAAACGCCGTTGCGAGGAATGATTGCCCCACCGCGGGGAATGCCCGTGTTCGATGACGCTGTGTAGTCGGTCGGCGGCGACGTGTAATCCTTGGCCCCGGACCGGAAACCGGCGCTGGGCGACACGGTGCTGCGGCCCGCCGCCGGATCCATGGCGGCATACGGCCCTGCGGCGCTCGGCACGCTCACGCCGCCTGCGGTCGGCCTGGCGCCCGCGCTGGAGCCGGAGTTGGAGTAATATCCGCGCTGTGGGCTGACCACGGGATCGATCGCCGCGGCCGACCCGGTCGATGTGCCGCGCCCGGGCAACGCCACGCCCGCAGTCGCCGGCGCAGCCCCACCCAAGGAGCCGGACGGCGCGGTGAAACTTGCGGTCGCGCCGGGATACGTCGGAGAGGACCTCAGGGCCGGATTGGCTGCCAAGCCGTTTGCGGCCGGAGTCGTCACGTCGGCCGGGTTAGCGACCTGCGTGGACGGCTTGGGAGGATACTGGGGCTTTGGCGTGGTGGAGGCAGTCTTGCTACTGAGAGGATTCGACTTCCAAAACGCCAGGTTGTTGCTGCTGCCCGATTGGCAACCCGCCAGACCGGCCAACGCGATCATGGCCAACGCAAAGTGCACACGGTGGATCCCCATGGCTAAAGCGTCCTTGTGGAAACTCGACATCGAGAAGGGCGAAAGGAACGGCCCTACGACCTCCCTGTCGAACTGACGTGTCCTAAGTCCCCATCCTTGAGGACTTTCCGTTTCGCGATGTGAATTGATGCCCGCCCCGGACTCGAACGACCCGGCGGATTTTGCGTCCTTCGAGGCTTATATCGGTTATTGCGCTGGTCCGGTTTAGGTAAACCAGGCAATAGAACAGTTCTCTACCGACAGCCTCGCTGCCGATTGGCGGCGGATTATAGATTGCTCCGTGGGCGGGTCAAGGTCAGTTTTGAAGCGAGAGAAAGTGCACAATATAGGGACTCTGAGTTGGGGTCTGGTAACGGAATAAGGGAGTGATTCGCGTGTCCTCCGCCGTGGTTGCGGACCGCCGTGCGAATCTCTTAACCAGATCAGCCGGAGGTCAGCCCGGCGATTTGCTGGAGCAAGCGGACCACTCCGGCCCGCTGTTGGTAGAGGATCGACAGGCCCGCCATTGCGTTGTTGGCAAGCTGTTGATCGCGGGCCAGAAGCGCCGTGGCCTCGGCCTCGTCGTAGCCATCGGTCTGGGCAATGGCGGTGGAGAGATTGGTCTGCAACTCGGAAAGGAAGTTCGAGGCGGAGGTAATGGCGGCATTCTGGAAGCCGTCGACGTTTCCCTCGACCCGATCCAGAGTGGCAAGGGCCTCGTCGACGACACGGATGGCTTGCGAGGTGTTATTGCCCAGTCCGGAGTAGGGCCCGCCGGTGGCAATCTGGTCCAGCGTGCCGCTGAGCCCTCCCATCCGGTTGGCTTGCAGCCCCGGAATCGCCAGCACCGAGGGCCGTGTCAGGTTCGGCGAAAGTTGGTAGCGCAGCGCGTTGCCGGAGACGGTCATCGCAGAGAAGCTGCCGCTGAAGGAGCCGGCGATCTCGATCTGGAACACCAGCCCGTTGTCGCTCACCGAGAAACGGTTGCCGTCGCCGGTAAGGACCTGGCCGTTGATTGTGGCCTGGGCATCGACGGCCGTGCCGGTCCCGGTGGTGTTGAAGGTCCCCGACGTAACGCTGATGGCAATTCGGGCACTGTTGCCGTAGTCAACGCTCGTGAAGGTCAACTGGTTGCCGCCCACGGAAGCGGTCACGCCGGTGAGATGGCTCTTGTTGTTGATTGCGGTGGCCACCTCGCTGAACGTCTGGGAAGTGGTCACGGTAAACACGGCGCTGCCGCGTTTGCCGCTTAGGGTGAAGGTGGCGCCGGCGGTCGGGTGAGGCGGGGTCAGGCCGTCGCCGTTGTAGACGAGTTGTGCCTGGGTGGCGGCCTGAGTCACGCTCCCGGAAACGGTCGCCGTGGTCCCGGGCAGTTTGGCAAAGACCTTCAGGTCGCGAACTTGGCTGGCGTTTCGCCCTGTCACCACGAAATCGCCCGATCCGTCCAGCAGACGCCGGCCGCCGATCGTCGTGCCCGCCAAGGTGTTGATCTGCGCGACGGCGCCGTCGATCACCCCCTGGGAAAGGCCCTGTTGGCTCGGGTCCTTGAGTAGCTCCGTGCGAATCGTAGTGAGTTGGGTGCGGATGGAGTCAATCGCGGTTTGGGCTTGGGTGAGGTTGGCGCCGGCAGCGGTGACGTTGGCCATGGCGGCCACGGCGCCGTTCATGTCGGACTGCAATCCGCTCAAGGCGACGAAGGTACTGGGGTCGTCGCGAGGTGTGAGGATCCGTTTCTGGGCGGCCATGCGGAGGCTTTCGAGCGTGGCCGCGGCGTTGGCCGCGGCAAGCCGATTCAGCAACCGGAGCTCGGCGCCGGCGAGGATTCCTGCAATGCGGCTCATGGATCTCCCCTGTCCTCGGCGGGGCCTGCGGGTGCGTGCGGACTTTCTTCTTGGTTCGCCATGAGGTAGGAACGGAAGCTCACCAGGACCTCCTTGGCGCGATGGACCATCTCTTCCCGGCGGCGATCGCGGCTCTTGTCGGGAGCGATCGTGACGCGGAGCCGGGTCTGTACCCAAACGCCCTGGCTCCCGAGGTTCTTGGCCTCCTTCGCAATCGGCTCCTCATTGAGCCTCACGTCGACGCGGAAGATCGTCGGCCGATCGGAGAAGCGGAGCATGCGTTTGGGCCGGTCGACCTCCACCAGCAACTGGACGCGGTTTTCCTCGACTTGGATCACCTTGGCGCGGTGCTCGGCCATGAAGCCGCGGAGCTTCTCGACGGCGACCCACAGCGGCACGGGCGTGACCAGGTGCTGTTCCAACAAGAAGGGTGAATCGGCGCGGCCGGCGGAGGCCGCCGAAGGGCGCAACTCCGACTGCTCCGGCTCGACGCCAAGTTGGACCACCGCGTTGCGCCCTCGCTCCTTGGCCATGAGCAGGGCCCGATCGGCGCGGCGGAGCATGGTCTCCGAGGTGTCGCCGGGCTGCACTTCGGTCACGCCGAAACTGGCCGTCGCGCACTGCCCGTCCAGCCTGGGGTGGCGGATCTGGCCGAGGCCCTTGCGCGCCTGTTCGGCCCGCCGCGCCGCCGCCGCGTTGTCGCAGTCGGCGCAGAGCATGACGAACTCCTCGCCGCCGTAGCGGGCGACCAGATCGCCGGGGCGGCAGGCGTTCTTGAGCACGTTGGCCAGGGCCTGGATCACCTCGTCGCCCGCCTGGTGCCCATACGTGTCGTTGACCCGCTTGAAATGGTCCAAGTCGCAGATGATCAGACTGCACGCGACCTGGTATTCCTTGTGGGCGCGGATGAACATCCCGTGGACGCGGTCAAACTCGGCGCGGTTGGCCACCTGGGTGAACGGATCCTTGGTGGCCTTTTCGTAGAGGGTCTGGCAGCGCTCCTCCAAGGAGGCCTCGCCCGACGCGTCGTGCATCAGGAGCACCGCGCCGAGCGCGCTCCCCTCGGCCCCGGTGACGGGGATCGCGTGGCTGTCGACCGAGACCGGCCGCCCCCCGCGCCCGGAAATCGTCAGGCGCCGCAGCGATTGCACCTGGGATTGGATCGCGCAGCGGACCGGGCAATCCTGCTCGGCCAGCCACTCGCCCTTCTCATTCTGCATGTTCAGCACGGTCGGCGTCCAGAGACGCTGGATGACGCTCGCCGTGGCGACGCCCGTCAGCCGCTCGGCGCCGCGGTTCCATTCCGCGATCCTCATGCCGGCGTCGATGAACACCACCGCGTCGTGCATGTTCTCGAGGAGCTTGGTCTCAAAACGCCGGGCGGCGTCCCCGTCGCCGCTTGGGGACGGGGACGCGATCAGCTCCCAGTACGAGTTGGCGGCCTCGGGATCCAGGTCGTGGAGCCACCGCTTGGCCACTTCGGAGCGCAGGGCCCGCTGGTCGCAAACGCGGAACTCGGCGAATTCGTGCACCAGCCCGGGATCGAACTGGGTGCCGGCCGACTCGAACAGCTCCTGCATGGCCCGCTCTTGCGACGTTGCCCGGCGGAACACCTGGTCGGTGGTCATCGAGTCGAATGCCTCGACGATGGCGATCATTCGCGACCCGGCCGGAATCTGCCGCCCGCTATGGCGGTAGCCGCCTTTCGAGCCGTCGAACCAGGCCCCCAGGTTCTCCACGATCTGGAGGATTCTGGGCTCCGCGCAGGCGTAGCGGAGGATCTCCACCGACATCCGCCGCCCCTGCTCGATCAAGATCGTCTCATCGCGGCTCAAGGGGCCGGGCTTGAGCAGCACCGGATCGGGCACGCCGATCAGTCCCACGTCGTGCAGCAGGGCCGCCACTTCGATCGCGTCGCGCTCGCCCGGCGTCAGCTTGAGCTTCAAGCCCCAAGCCGAGCAGCTCAGCGCCACGCGCACCGAATGACTCGCCGTGGCCGCGCTGCGGCATCGCAGGGCGGCGAACAGACTGCTGGCAATCCCCAGCCGCACCTGGACGAGCTGGTTGTCGGCCTCCGCGCTCAGCGCCGTCGGGGAGACTTCGGCCCGCGGCGCGCCGCGATCCAATTCCTCCAACAGATGCGCCAGCTCCTGGATCCCCTTGTCCGCAGGGAATTCGACAGGCTCCAACGCCTTGGCCGCGCCGCCTGCGGTTTGAGGCAAGCTGCTTTCCGTCATGAGAGGATATCGTGCCGGCAGAGAAGAGAACAGTGATTTCCGCGTTTCCCGTAGGATGGCTTTCCAAGCCGTCCCTCGAGCGCTTCCATCCGCGCCGCGGTCCCGCTAAGAAAGACTAGGTCGCAATCCGACTCGGATCAAAACGCACGGAATATGCAAAGAGCGACGGCCGAGCGAAGGCCCCCTTCCAGAGCGTTGCCGAAAAGCAACCTAGCTCGTTGAGAGCCCTCTGCCCGCAGAGGCGTGTGACGGTAGCCCAGCGAGCCACACCGAGTCTGCCCCTGTGCCGCGTCAAAAACGGTCCGGCAGTTTTCCTGCGGAGGCCCTCTTGACAATCTACGACATCAGCCGTAAGATGCTCGCGTGATACGACGGATGCCGTAACTTGGAGGTTGCTGCGATGCGCAAGGAACTCCCCACATTGGGGGAAATGGAAATCCAGGTGATGCGGTTGATCTGGGAACATCAGCCCTGTACGGAACGGCAGATCAGCGACCTCGTGCGGCAGCAGCGCACTGTTGCCCGCACGACGGTCCTGAAGACCATGCAGCGACTGGAGGCCAAGAAGCTCCTGGTGCGCGTGCCGGGCGAGGGGCCGGTGCGATTCCGCGCGGCCGTCGAAGAGGACCGCATCGTGCCCCAGTTGATCCGCCGCTTTGTCAAGCGAATCTTGGGCGGCTCGCCGGAGCCGCTGGTGGCCTATCTGGCGGAGTCGCACAACTTGTCAGTCAAGGATTTGGAGTCGTTGCGCACTATCGCCCGAAAAGTCCAAGAGCAAGAGTAGAGGTTCTCATACAACTCCCCATCTTTCTGTCATCCATATTTTTGTCATCCGTTGCAAGGGAGGGGTTGCAGTATGACAGAAAGATGGATGACAAAAAGATGAGAAGACAGGAAGTTATCTTGCGGCCCATGTCCCGCGAGCGGGAGAGGGGCAGGGGGTGAGGGGACTCGCATGGCCCAAACCGTTGAGATCATCAATCGCTGGTCAGGAGTCTGGACGGGGCTCGCTTGGGCGGTAACGTGGCAGTCTGCTGTGCTCGTTGGATTGGCGGCCGTCGTCGCCGTTTTCCTCCGCCGGTCGTCGCCCGGACTGCGTTATTGGCTCTGGCAGATCGTGGCGATCAAGGTGCTCCTGATGCCGTTTTGGACGATTGCGGTGCCGATGCCGTTTCTGTCGCTGAACGAGGGATCGCAACGGCCTGCCACGCGGGACGAGGCCGAATTCACCGCCCTGCCAGCGGATGACTCGGAGGGATTTGCCGGGGTTGAATCGACAGGGATCCCGCAACCGGTCCCGCGCTTGGCTCCCCCGGCTCCTTGGACGACGATTCGACAGATATCTTGGCAGTCGTGGCTGCTGATCGGCTGGCTGCTGATCGTTGTAGTCCAATTTGCCCTCTTGGCGTGGCAGCGAGTCCTGTTGCGGCTGCTCCACGAGGCTGCTCTGGCCCCCGAACCGCTGCGGGCTCTGATCGGCGAATTGGCCGGGCAACTCGGGCTGCGGCGTGTGCCCACGGCAGTCGTCACCGACGCCGATTGCTCGTTCTTTGCGTGCGGCGCATGGCGACCGGTGCTCGTCCTTCCGAAGAACCTTCTCCCCGTGCTCGATGCCGCGCGGTTGCGGCAAGTGCTCCTGCACGAATTGGCCCACGTCAAGCGGCTCGATCTGATCTTCGGCTGGCCGGTGGAAATCGCCCGCCGGCTGCTCTTCTTCCACCCCCTGATCCATTGGCTGGCCTATCGGATTCGGTTGGAACGAGAACTGGCCTGCGATCAGGTCGCAATGGCCGCCAGCGGCCGAGGTCCGGCCGATTATATCGAGACGCTCATTCAGGTCGTCACAGAGGCTTCCCAACCGCGTGCCCTGAAAGCGGCAGCCATCTCCGCCGGATTCGACGGAAACGATGAAGTATCAAAAAGGCAAGACCGCAGCGCGACCGTAAAAGGAGAAACGCCATGACCCAGAATTTCGGCCCTTGGACAACGGCGGCGAGCCCCGGCTCGAAGGCCCAATTGAGCACCTTTTGGAAAAGGAGACTGGCCATGCTTCCCGCGACCCACCGCAGCAGAACCCGCCTTGGCGGCCGGGTTGTGTCCTTGCTCGTGATCACCGCGGCACTGGTGTGGACGCTGCCGACCTTGCGAGGCGGGGATTCTTTCGCAACGGGAAGCGATTCGGCGGTTGCGGCGGCGGATGGAACAAAGGGGGAGAAGGTTGACGGCGATGTTCGCAAACCCGGTGGTTCGGCAGCAGCGATCCGCGGCGCCTGGCGGGCCGTGCGCATCGAGCAGGCCGAAGAGGAGGTAACCGCCAGTGCGGTGCGTCAACTGACGTTGGTGTTCGATGAAAAGCGATTCGTGATGCGTCTGGGCCAACAGTTGATCGCCGAGGCGCCGTACACCGTGGATGCCGGTCAGAATCCGCCCACCATCAAGCTGACCTACGCGGGTCAGGCGACCCACGGCATTTGGGATCGCAAGGCCGACACGCTCACGCTCTGTCTTGCCGACGTAGATCAGGCCCGCCCGAAGAAGTTCGTCGTGGGGCCTGAGGGAGGAAAACTCCTGTTGGTGCTCCAGCTTCCGGAGGAGCAAGGGGAAATCATACCGCTTCTTGTGATGGACGTGGGCGGCAAGAACTTGCGGCCCCTGGTGGCGCTGCCCGAGTACACGGCAATCGGCTCGTCGGCCTGGTCGCCCGACGGCAAGCGGTACGCCTTCGACGCCTGGCCCCCGGTAATCGGGGCAGGCGTGGGTCACATTCGTGAGTT
>CAYTJV010000108.1:0-2758 GCA_964438165.1 uncultured Planctomycetaceae bacterium
GCAGAAGGAGCTGCAGAACCTGATCGGCCGCCGCATCAACATCAAGATCGAGGAAATCTCCCGCCCGGAAATCGTGGCCCAGCTTGTTGCCGAGGACATTGGCGAGCAGATCGGCAAGCGGTCGAGTTTCCGCCGCACGATGAAGCGGGCGATCGAGCAGACCATGGAGGCCGGGGCCAAGGGAGTGAAAATCCAGTTGGCCGGCCGCCTCGGCGGCTCCGAAATGTCGCGACGCGAAAAACAAATCGCCGGTTCCATGCCCCTCTCGACACTGAGGGCGAAGATCGACTACGGCTTCACCGAGGCATGGATCCCCCAGGGGCATATCGGCATCCAGGTATGGATCAATCAGGGCATGTATAGCGAGGAGACGATCGATGGCACTGATGCCCAAACGGGTCAAGCATCGAAAAAGCCAAAGAGGACGTATAAAAGGTGAAGCGACCCGCGGCAACCGTGTCGTCTTCGGCGACTTCGGCCTCCAGGCCATGCAGGGCGGGTGGGTCAGCGCCCAGACCATCGAGGCCGGCCGTATCGCCGCCCAGCAGTACCTCCGCACCGAGGGCCGGCTCTACATCCGCGTCTTCCCCCATAAGCCCATTACCTCCATTCCCTTGGAAACCCGGATGGGAAAAGGCAAGGGCGAGCCGGAGTATTGGGCGGCGGTGATCAGGCCGGGCAGCATCCTCTTCGAGATCGGCGGCGTGAGCGAAGAGGCCGCGCGGATGTGCTTCGCGCGACTGGCCCACAAAATGCCGGTCCGGGTGCGATTCATTCGGCGGCGGGCGGTGTGATTACAGAAAATGAACAATGGACAATGAGAAATGAACAATGAGCAATGAATGAATAAACGGAGAATGTTGAAGTGCCGCCCGGCATTTTGCATTTTTCATTGTCCGTTTTTCATTGTTCATTCCTGGGAACTAAGACATGGGCAAGACAACCACGGCAGCGGAACTTCGCGAAATGAGCGACGAGCAATTGGGGCTGACGCTCAAGGAATCGTCCGAGAGCCTGTTCCGATTGCGGCTTCAGGCGGAAACGGAGCGGCTCGACGCGCCTACCGAGCTGAAGCGGCACCGCCGGTTGATTGCCCGGATCAAGACGATCCAAAACGAGCGGGCCCGGGCAGCGGCCGCCAAGCCCGCCACCGCCGCCGTGGGGACCTCCAGTTAAACAGGAGCAGGAACACTCGGGGGGCCGTCCGGGGTTTACGGCACACAGAGTGTGCCTACTACCTAGGGGAAACAGCGATGCCCAAACGAGTGGCGGTCGGCGTAGTGACCGGCGACAAGACGAGCAAGACGCGGCGGGTGGAAATCCCCCGCTTGGTAAAGCACGCGAAGTACGGCAAGTACCTGCGCCGTCGGACCGTCTGCTACGCGCACGACGAGAACAACGAATCCCGCGCGGGCGACACGGTGGAGATCGTCGAGAGCCGGCCCACGTCGCGATTGAAGCGTTGGCAGCTTGTTCGGGTGGTAACTAAGAGCCGCCTGGTGGACGTAGCGGCGATGCGGGCGGCGGCGCGGGCCCGGTCGCGACAGGGCGAATCCATCGAGGCAGCAGCCGAAACGGAGGCCACCCCCGAATAGTGGGCCCGAAGTGGAGCGAGGAAATGTTTTCGTTGATTTGGAACGCGAGTGTGAGCCATGATTCAAGCCCAAACCCGACTCGCCGTGGCCGACAATACCGGCGCGAAGGAGTTGATGTGTATTAAGGTCCTGGGGGGATCGCGCCGCCGGTACGCCGGGATCGGCGACGTCGTGGTGTGCAGCGTCAAGGGCGTCACCGCCGACAGCGACTTCAAGAAGGGCACGGTGGTCCGCGCGGTCATTGTCCGCACCAGGCAGCCCACGCGCCGCACCGACGGGAGCTACGTCCGCTTCGACAGCAACGCGGCGGTGATCGTCGACAACGACGGCAATCCCCGGGGGACGCGGATTTTCGGCGCCGTGGCCCGCGAGCTGCGGGAACGTAATTTCATGAAAATCGTCAGCCTCGCCAGCGAGGTGGTCTGATGCACATCAAGAGCAACGATACCGTGGAAGTGATCAGCGGCGACGACGGCGGCAAGCGCGGCCGGGTGCTGAAGGTGGACCGCCAAGCGGGGAAGATCGTCGTCGAGGGCATCAACCGCGTGTTCAAGCACGTCCGCAAGAGCCAGCGCAATCCACAGGGCGGCCGGCTGTCGAAGGAGGCGGCGATCCGGCTCTGCAAGGTGCTCTTGGTGTGCACGGCCTGCAACGCCGCGACGCGCACCGGGGCCCGTCTGCTGCCCGACGGCGGCAAGGAGCGGTACTGCAAGAAGTGCGGGGCCGGCATCGGCCAGATCGCCCCGCCCAAGAAGGGATGAGTAGGTCACCATGGCATCGCGACTGATCGAACGATAGAAGAAGCAAGTCCTGCCCGCCCTCCAGGGGCAGTTCAGCCGCACCAACCGGCTGTCGCTTCCGCGGCTGGAGAAGATCGTCATCAACATGGGCGTGGGCAGCGCCGCGAGCGAGAAGAAGCACATCGAGGAAGCGGTGGACGCGATGACGCAAATCGCCGGCCAGAAGCCGGTCGTCACCCGCGCCCGGCAATCCGTGGCCGGCTTCCACCTCCGCGAGGGGATGTCGATCGGTTGCATGGTCACGCTCCGCAGCGAGCGGATGTACGAATTCCTCGACCGGCTGATTTCGCTGGCGCTTCCGCGGGTGCGCGACTTCCGGGGATTGAATCCCAACGGCTTCGACGGGCACGGCAACTACAGCCC
>CAYTJV010000108.1:2768-16416 GCA_964438165.1 uncultured Planctomycetaceae bacterium
TTGGTTTTCCCCGAGCTGAACCCGGACAAGTTCACGCGTCCCCAAGGAATGAACGTCACCATCGTGACCAACACCGACAGCGACGCGGAGGCCCGCGAGCTGCTGCGGGGGCTTGGAATGCCCTTCCGCGTCGACCAGCCGGCAAAAGCAAATTGACCTCGAGGTCGGAACCGTTAACCTCAAGCGAAAGCGGATTCGATGGCAAGCAAGGCCAAGATCATCAAGGCGAAGAACCCGCCGAAATTTCCGACCCAGCGGAACAGCCGGTGCCGTTTGTGCGGCCGGCCGCGGGCGGTGTACCGCAAGTTCGGCATCTGCCGGATTTGCTTCCGCAAGCTCGCGGACGGCGGACTCATTCCCGGTGTGCGGAAGGCGAGTTGGTAAGTTGAAGGACGTGCGCAAATCATGATGACCGACCCTATCGCCGACATGTTGACTCGCATTCGCAACGCGGTGCGCGTCGAACGGCCCCTGGTGGAACTGCCGCTCTCCAAGGTCAAGCGCGGAGTGGCGGAGGTGCTCAAGCGGGAGGGCTACATCTGGGACTGGGAGGAGGTCCCGGGCGAGCCGACCCGCCACATCCGGATCCACTTGAAGTACGGACCGAACGGGGAGCGGGTGATCCGCCACGTGCGCCGGGTCAGCACGCCCGGCCGCCGCGTCTACCGCGGCGCGGCCAAGCTCCGGCCGGTGCTCAACGGCTTGGGGATCTCGATCATCAGCACCAGCCGCGGCGTGATCAGCGACCGCGAGGCACGCCAGCGCAAGCTCGGCGGCGAGGTACTTTGCGAGATATGGTAGGCGCGTGAGGTTGTGGGGCACGTTTCCAACGTGCCTTTAGATTGCGAGCACGTTGGAAACGTGCTCCACGTCAGGATAGGTGCGTTATGTCGCGTTTGGGAAAAAAACCGGTTTCCGTCCCTGAGAAGGTGAAGATCCAGATCGCCGACCACCACGTCACCGTGGAGGGACCGCTGGGGAAGCTCGAGTGGGACGTCCCCCAGTTGATCGGCGTGGCGCTGGACGAGAAGGGGGCTTCGCTGGTGGTCACGCGGGCCGGCGACCAGCGGCAGGCCAAGGCCCTGCACGGGCTCAGCCGCGCCCTGTTGCAGAACATGATCGTCGGCGTCACCAAGGGTTACGAGCGGAAGCTCGAAGTCGTGGGGGTGGGCTACATCGCGGCGATCCAAGGCGGGGTGCTCCAGTTGCGGGTCGGGTTCGCCAACGAGCTCCAGAAGACGATCCCCCCCGAGTTGAAAGTCACTTGCCCCGATCAGCAGCACGTCCTCGTCAAAGGCATCGACAAACAGAAGGTCTTCCAGTTTGCCGCCGAGGTCCGCGCCTTGCGCAAGCCGGAGCCCTACAAGGGCAAGGGCATCCGCTACGAGGGCGAAGTGGTGCGCCGCAAGCAAGGCAAGGTCATGGCCAAGTAAGCGAGACACGAACGTGAAACACACGAAGAGAATCGCCCGGCAGCGTCAGCGGCGGTGCTGGCGGGTCAGCAATAAGATCAAGGCGCACTCGACGCGGCCGCGGCTGGCCGTCTTCCGCAGCCACAAGCATATTTATGCGCAAGTGATCGACGACGCGGCCGCCAAGACGCTGGCTGCCGCGAGCACGCGCGACAAGGAGTTGCGCGAGACGCTCAAGTACGGCGGGAACAAGCAGGCGGCTGCCGTCGTGGGCAAGGCGATTGCCGAGCGCGCGTTGGCCGCGGGCGTGCGCCAGGTGGCCCTCGACCGCCGCCAGTACAAGTACCACGGCCGCGTGGCCGCGCTGTCCGATGCCGCCCGCGACGCCGGATTGGACCTCGGCGCCAAGCCGCCAACGCCGGAACCCAAGGCGGCGCCCGAGCCCAAGAAACCAGCCAAGAAACCAGCCAAGAAGCCGGCTGCCGCTTCGGCTGCCAAAGAGTAAAGAGAACGCATTATGTCAGCGGAAACTACCCAAGGGGCATTGGTCGACAAGGTGGTCAAGATCCGGCGGTGCGCCGCGGTGGTCAAGGGCGGCCGCCGCTTCAGTTTCACCGCGATGGTCGTGGTCGGCGACGGGCAAGGCCGCGTCGGCTGGGGCTACGGCAAGGCCAACGAAGTCCCTCCGGCCGTCGAGAAGGCCATCAAAGACGGCTCCCGGAACTTGTCCGCCGTGCCCATGACGGGAACCACGATTCCCCACGTCGTCAAGGGGCAATTCGGAGCCGCCGAGGTCGTCCTCGTCCCCGCGCGACCCGGCACGGGCGTGATCGCGGGGGCGGCGGTGCGGGCGGTCTGCGAGGCCTGCGGCATTCGCGACATCCTCACCAAGAGCTTCGGCTCGTCCAACCCCATCAACCTGGTCAAGGCCACCCTCAACGCGCTGACCGCGCTTCGCACGCAGAGCGAAGTCGAGCGGCTCCGGGGAGTTTCGCTGTCATGAACTTGAACGACATTCATCGAGGGATCCACAAGCACAAGCTGCGCAAGCGGGTCGGCCGCGGGAAGGGCTCCGGGCAGGGCAAGACGAGCGGACGCGGCCACAAGGGCCAGGGGCAGAGGGCCGGCTGGACCGCCCTGCCGACCTTCGAGGGCGGCCAGATGCCCTTGGTCCGCCGCATCCCCAAACGCGGCTTCCATAACCGCTTCGCGGCCAGCGTCGCGATCGTGAACGTCGTCGAATTGGACGAAGCGTTCGCCGCCGGCGAGGAAGTCACCCCCGAGACCCTCCACGCCAAGCGGATTATTCGCGGCCAGTACGACGTGCTCAAAGTGCTCGGCGACGGACCGTTGACCAAGCCGCTGAAGGTCTCGGCCCATCGCTTCAGTCGCTCGGCCATGGAGAAGATCCAGCAGGCCGGCGGCCAGGCCAACGTGCTGCCCGGGAAGGCGCCGGTGAAACGGAAGACGAAGGATAAGGGATGAGAGATATAGGGATAAGAGATGAGGGATAAGAGATAAGAGATGAGAGGGGGAGCGAGAATTTGAATGCGCAGATGAATTCTGAGGGATGAAATAGGGGCGTCTGCTTGATCCCTTATCCCTCATCCCTTATCTCTTATCCCTCATCCCTCATCCTTCATCATGACAAAGGACGGATCGAGCGATGTGGGAAAAAATTCGCGTCGTCTTCACCATCCCCGAGCTGCGGCAGAAGATCCTGCTCACGCTGCTCTTGCTGGGGATCTATCGCATCGGGTACCAGATCCCGTTGCCCGTCGTCGACCAGAAGGAAATGACCGCCTTCTTCGAGCGGACCGCGGGCGGCGGCCTCGGCCAGTTGCTCCAGCAGGCAATGCTCTTCAGCGCCTCCAGTCTCAGCCAGGCCACGATCTTCGGCCTGGGGATCATGCCCTACATTTCCGCCTCGATTATCTTCCAGCTCTTGGCGAGCGTGTGGAAGCCGCTGGAAGAGCTGCAGAAAGAGGGCGAGAGCGGCCGCAAGAAGATCAACGAGTACACCCGCTACGCAACCGTCGTTTTGTGCCTCGGCCAGAGCTGGTTCTACGTCAACTGGCTCGTGGGCGCCCGTCTGGTCCGCCAATCGCTCCTCGATACGAATACCGATACCCTCAGTTTCGGATGGCAGCTCACCGCCGTCATGACCATGACCGCCGGAACCACGTTCCTGATGTGGCTCGGCGAGCAGATCGACGAATACGGCATCGGCAACGGCATCAGCTTGCTCATCATGGCCGGCATTCTGGCGCGCATGCCCTATGCCGGCTGGGAGCTGATCAAGCCGATGGTCGAACAAGGCGGGATCGAGCTGGGCTCCAGCGGCGGGAAACTCGGCGTGGAAACGATCCTCGTGCTGGCCGTCCTGTTTGTCGCCGTGATCGCCGGCGTGGTGTTCATCACCCAGGGCCAGCGACGCATCCCGACCCAAAGCGCCAAGCATGTGCGCGGGCGACGGGTGTACGGCGGCACCCGGCAGTACCTCCCCCTGCGGGTCAACCAGGCCGGCGTGATGCCGATCATCTTCGCTTCGAGCCTCCTGTTGTTCCCCCAGGTGCTGTTCAACTGGTTCGCCCAGATGTGGCCCAACTCCGGGTGGATGGTGGTCTTCGCCCAGACCTTCCACCGCGGCGAAGCCTCCTACGTGTACAACGCCCTGTACATCGTGCTGATCTACTTCTTCTGCTACTTCTGGACGGCCATCACCTTCAATCCCAAGGACATGGCTGACAACCTGAAGAACTACGGGACCTTCATTCCCGGCTACCGCCCGGGCCGGCGCACCGCCGATTACCTGGAAAAAGTGATGATCCGCATCACTTATGTCGGCGCCGGCTTCTTGGCCGTGGTGGCGATCACCCCCACGGTGATCTCCGGCTGGATGGGAGTCAGCTACTCGGTCTCCAGTTTCTACGGCGGCACCGGGCTGTTGATTGCCGTGAGCGTGGCCTTCGATCTCGTGCAGAAGATCGACAGCCACCTGGTGATGCGAAACTACAAAGGACTGCTGCAACGAGGATGAGGATGAGAATCGTCTTCATCGGCCCGCCCGGAGCGGGCAAGGGCACTCAGGCGGAGCGCATGATCGCCACCTACAAGCTGGCGCATCTTTCGACGGGCGACATGCTCCGCGCGGCCCGCGACGCGAAGACCGAGGTCGGCCTGAAGGCCGACAAGTACATGTCGGCCGGGCAATTGGTTCCCGACGATGTGATGGTCGCGATCATCGCCGAGAGGTTTCAGGCCCCGGACTGCCGCTCCGGCTACCTGTTGGACGGCTTCCCGCGGACCATCGCCCAGGCCGAAGCCCTCGATCGGATGCTCGCCGACAAGGGCACCCCGTTGGACACCGTGCTCGAGCTCCGAGTGCCCGAGGAGGAACTGTTCCGCCGGCTGGCCGGGCGCGGCCGGGCCGACGACACGCCGGAGGTGATCCGCCAGCGGCTGGTGGCCTATCGCCAACAAACGGAACCCCTGCTGGACTACTACGGAAAACGCGGACTGCTGGAGGTCATCGACGGATTGGGGACGGTGGATGAGATTTTCGCGCGGATCAAGGAGGTCCTGGAGCCGTTGGCCGGCTAAGGAGCCCTCGTACGTGCAACGACCGCCAGAACTCAAGTCGGCGCGCGACCTCGAGTTGATGCGCAAGGCGGGCCTGCTGGTATGGGAGACGCACCAGTTGGCCGCCTCGATGCTCCGGCCGGGCGTGACCACCGGGGCCATCGACGCGGCCGTGGAGAAGTACATCCGGGATCGCCACGCCATCGCCTTGTTCAAAGGGGTCCCCGGCAAGGTCCCTTTCCCGGCGTCGACCTGCATTTCGATCAATGAGGAAGTCGTCCACGGGATTCCCGGCCCTCGGAAACTGGCCGAAGGAGACATTGTCAGCATCGACGTCGGGTGCAAGCTCAACGGCTGGTGCGGCGACGCTGCCGCCACCTACCCGGTCGGACGCATCGCCCCGGAAGTCCAGCGACTCTTGGACGTCACCCAGGGGGTGCTGGACTTGTCCATCGAACTGATGGGCAAGCGGACCTGGTGGAGCGAGGTGGCTTCGGAAATGGACAAGTACGTGAAGCGATCCGGCTTCACCACCGTGGAATCGTTCGTCGGCCACGGCATCGGCCGGGAAATGCACGAGGATCCTCAGGTGCCGAACTTCGTGAGCGACCAACTCCGCCGAGGGGGGAATTTCCGTTTGGTGTCTGGGTTGGTGATCGCGATCGAGCCGATGGTGAATATGGGCACGAAGCGCGTCCGCACGCGGGCCGATCACTGGACCCAAGTTACCGCCGATGGCCGTCCCAGTGCTCATTTTGAGCATACAGTAGCTATTACCCACCATGGGCCGTACGTCCTGACGGCTGGACCCAACTATCAGGGGCCATGTCATCCGTAGGGTGGATTTCACTCCACCCGATGTTTCACGGGTGGATTGAAATCCACCCTACCCAACTTGCATACAATACAGAGGGTGCAAAGGCTGGATAGAGTAATCGGAGAATCGTCACTCCCACCCGCCGTTTTCTCGTCGCGTAGCCGGATTTCCATCGCCGGTTAGGGGGATAAAATCTTTCCCCGGGGGCCTTGAGGGAATCATGGGCGATTGCCTATACTAAGGCACTTTGCCCCCTAGTGCGAAAAGAGCGTAGGTCGTTATGAAAGTGCGTGCCAGCGTTAAGCGGATTTGCGAGCACTGCAAGATCGTGCGCAGGCGGGGCACCGTCTATGTGGTATGCACGAACCCCCGCCACAAGCAAAGGCAAGGGTAGTCTTCGGAGGCCCGCCCAACGAGAATCGGCACGATTTACGGGAATTGCCTTGCTGAGCCTCCAGCGCGTTGGGCTTGGCATTCGGCCGGGCGGAGCCACCACGGCGTGGGTGACGGTCGCGTCTTAACAGTCATATAGCGGAGTGAGTAAATGCCTCGTTTGTTGGGTGTCGATATCCCCGGCAACAAGCCAACCGTGATTTCTCTGCGCTATTTGTACGGGGTGGGTCCGAAGATTGCCCAGGAGTTGTGCTTCAAGGCCGGAGTCAATCCGCAAGGCCGAGCCAAGGATCTCCGCGAGGACGAGTAGGCACGCATGGCGGCGCTGTTGGACAAGGACTATACGGTCGAGGGGCAGTTGCGGCGCCAGGTAGCGCAGAACATCGCCCGCCTGCGCGACATCAACTGTTACCGCGGCATCCGGCACCGTCGCGGCTTGCCGGTCCGCGGCCAGCGCACGCGGACCAACGCCCGAACCCGCAAAGGACCCAAGAAGACCGTGGCCGGCAAAAAGGGAGTGAAGGATCTGCGGTAAGATGAGACCACCTCGTTCCCACGGTCTCCGTGGGAACGCCCGTCCGCGATGCTCAGCGTCGCGGACGCCGACGCGGAGCGTCGGGGGAAGCGGGTTCCCACGCAGAGCGTGGGAACCAGGAGCAAATTGCAGGTGTCAAATTGACGTTAAGGATCGGGGCTTTTTCGTAGCGGAGTAACAGAACCGGTGGCCAAGGCAGCAGCACGGCGCAAGACACGGCGGAACGTCGCGGTGGGGGTGGCGTACATCAAGGCGACCTTCAACAACACGACGGTCACGATCACGGACACGAAGGGGGACACGCTTTGCTGGTCCAGCTCGGGGACGTGCGGGTTCAAGGGGAGTCGCAAGAGCACGCCCTTTGCCGGCCAGATGGCCGCCCAGCAGGCCGCCGAAAAGGCGATGAAGTTCGGCGTCCGCGAGGTCGACGTGAAGGTCAAAGGGCCCGGCAGCGGCCGGGAAAGCGCGATCACCGCCTTGCAGGCCGCGGGGCTTTCGATCAAGTCGATCGAAGACGTCACCCCCCTGCCGCACAACGGCTGCCGGCCGAAGAAGCGCCGCCGCGTGTAACCGCTTTTTTGCGCCAGGCAGGCTTCCTATCAGACATCGAATCTTGACTTGAAGCGAAATCGAATATGGCACGTATCACCGCACCGGTTTGCCGGCTTTGCCGTCGCGAGGGGATGAAGCTCTTCCTGAAGGGCTACCGCTGTGACACCGACAAGTGCGCCGTGAAGCGCCGCGAGCAAGCGCCGGGCATGCACACCTTCCGCCGCGGCAAGCTCACCGACTACGGCACGCACCTGCGGGAAAAACAGAAGGTCAAGCGCTACTACGGCCTCTTGGAGCGGCAGTTCCGCCGGTATTTCAGAGAGGCCCAGCGGACGAAGGGGAATACCGGGGCGGCCCTCATGACCCTCTTGGAGAGCCGGCTGGACAACATCGTGCAGCGTTTGGGCTTCGGGCTCTCGCGGGCCCAGGCCCGGCAGATGATCTGTCACGGCCACATCACCGTGAACGGCCGCCGGGTCAACATTCCCAGCTACTCGTGCCGGCCGGGCGACGCGATCGCCGTCAAGGACCGACCGAAGACTCTCGATCGCGTCCAGGCGAATCTTGCCGAGTTCAAGCGGGAAGTGCCCGACTTCCTGCAGTTGGTCCCGGGGCCGCGGCCGGAGGGCCATGTGGTGCGCTCCCCCGGCGTCGAAGATGTGTCGATCCCGGTTCAGGTCCAACTGATTGTGGAGTTCTGCTCGAGGTAGCCGGTTTCTTCTCGGAGTCTTTCCATGCGAATACGATGGCGCGGACTTGAACTTCCCAGCCAAGTGGTCTGCGACCGCAGCACGCTCACCGCCACCTACGGCAAGTTTGTCGCGGAGCCGTTCGAACGCGGCTTCGGCACCACGATCGGCAACAGCCTCCGCCGCATCCTGCTGTCGAGCCTTGAAGGCAGCGCCGTCACGCGCCTCAAACTGCACGGAGCGCTCCACGAGTTCACCACGCTCCCCGGCGTGGTTGAGGACGTGACCGACTTGGTGCTCAACGTCAAGTCGCTGGTGGTCAAGAACCACAGCCTCCAGCCCAAGGTGGTCCGCATCGATAAGAGCGTCAAAGGCGTGGTCACCGGCGCCGACGTCCAGGGCGACGGCCAGGTCGAGGTGATCAACAAGGGCCATCTGCTCGCCACTCTGACCGAGGACGTGCCGTTCGTGTTGGAGCTGGTCGTCGACAACAGCCGGGGCTACGTCCCCGCCACGGAACACACGCCGCAAACGCAGGAGCTGGGCGTGATTCCCGTCGACGCCGCCTTCAGCCCGGTGGTCCGCGTGCGCTACGAGGTCGAGGAAACGCGCGTCGGCCAGAAGACCAACTTCGACAAGCTGACGATGGAGATCTGGACGAACGGGTCGATCAGCCCGGAAATGGCGCTGGTCGAGGCCGCCAAGATCCTGCGGAAGCATCTCAACCCCTTCCTCCAGTACAGCGAGCTGGGCCCGCGGATCCACGGCGACGCCCGCGGCGCGGCCGCGGCCGGCGTCGACGCCACTGCGGAATCGAAACTGGCGATGAGCCTAGCCGAGCTGAACTTTTCGGTCCGCGCCATGAACTGCCTGGAGACGGAGAATATCCGCACGCTCCGCGACCTCGTTCAACGCACCGAGGACCAGCTCCTGGAGGTCCGCAACTTCGGCGAGACCACGCTCAACGAAGTCAAGGAGAAACTGGCCGACGTGGGACTGCGCCTGGGCATGCGCCTCCCGCCCGTCGCGCCCAGTCCCTTCTAACAGAGAGAAGACAATCATGAGACACCGACGACGCGGCCGTAAGCTCGGGCGGAACCCAAGTCACCAGCGGGCCCTGCTGAGGAGCCTCGCCACCGCTCTGATCCTCACCGAGCGCGACGCCGAAGGCGAGGACAACGTGCCCAAGGTGAAGGGCCGGATCATCACCACGCTCCCCAAGGCCAAGGAGGCGAGGCCGCTGGTGGAAAAGTGCGTGACCATCGCCTGCCGCGTGCTGTTGGACCAGGAAAACGCCGCTGCCCTGAAGACCTCCGCTCCACGGCACAGCGAGAAATGGCGGGCATGGCGCACGAGCTCCCAGTGGCGGGAGTGGAACGAGGTCGTCGCTCCGGTCGTCGCCGCGCGGCGGCGCGCGCTGCGCCTGCTGGGAAACAAAGAGGCTGTGAGGATTCTCTTCAACGACTTGGCCCCCCGATTCGCCGACCGGACCGGCGGCTACACCCGAATCCTGCGCCTAGCCAAGCCCCGTTTGGGCGATGCGGGCACGCGGGCGATCCTGGAATTCGTCGGCGTTCACGACCGGCAGCGGAAGAAGGCGCCCAAGCCGACCATCGAACCGGAGACAACGCCGCCCGCCGCTGAACCGGCCAAGCCCGAATCTTCGCAACCGGAGGTGCCCGCTTAGTGGACTGCCGCTCGCCGCTGGAGTATCGACATGACGATAGAACAGCTCCGAAAAATGCACGAATCTCGGCCTTTCCAACCGTTTCGTATTCACATGGCCGACGGACGTCACCTGGACGTAAGACATCCGGAGTTTCTTGCCCGGAGCGCTTCGGGTCGTACGATCATGGTTGCCACGGCGGATGATAGTTTTGAGATCATTGATCTGTTGTTGGTCACCAGCCTGGCACCGATTTCCAACGGGCTCAAACGCAGACGGCAGAGATAGCGGGAGCAAGGGTAAAGCAAAGGGGGGCTCCATGTCGGCGGGAGTCGCTATTGCGCATGGACGGATCTTATCGCCGACATAAAAACGGATTCCCGGCCCCTTCGCCCGAAATCCGGGCGGGACTGGATTTCACGCTCCACGCGGGCCGCGTCTGCGACGACATGGTCGCGCGGCTCGAAGCGCTCAAGCACATCGATCTGGCCCGCGTGGCGATCAGCTTCTGCCAGACCCGCAAAGCGGTACCCCACGGCATGTACGCCTCGCTGACCCCTCTGCGATTCGCCGGCGGGGCTACGGAAACCGTGCGCCGCGGCCGGCGCTGGCGGATCCCGCGGCTGGTGGGCCGCGAAGGCCGCGAGATGCTCTACATCTTGAACTTCTATCTGCCGCGGTTTCTCAACTTGCCTTTCAAGGCGAAGCTGGCCACGATCGTCCACGAGCTCTGGCACATCGGCCCGCGCTTCGACGGCGACCTGAGGCGATTCGGCGGCCGCTGCTACGCCCACAGCGGATCCCAAAAACGCTACGACGCCCAAGTGACCGCCCTGGCAGAGCGCTGGCTTGCCCTCGGGCCGCCCGAGCCGCTCTACGAGTTCCTCCGCTACGACTACCGCGAGTTGGCGAATCGCTACGGCCGCATCTACGGCCAGCGTTTTCGGACACCGAGACTCTTGCCGGCGGAGTAATGTCTGGTTCGGGAGCCGACGCGTTGGTTTGGCCGCGCAAGGGCTCTTTTTCCGACGTCGCACCGGGTACAATAACATGACAGCGAGTCCATTTGGAGGTTCACGCGATGAAGGAACAAACGGCAATGGGACGCTTCTCGGTTGAGTTCGTGGTCGCCAACTACCGCGACGTCGTGCAGGTCGCGCCCGGGGTTCCGATTCCGGAGGGCGTGAAGCATCTTGTGCTGTCCGGCATCGTCGACAGCGGGGCCGCCCGCTTGGTTCTGCCCCAGCGTGCGGTTGACGAGTTACGGTTCCAGGGACACGGTGAAACCACCGTGCGCTACGCCGACGGTCGGCGGGAGAAGCGACCGGTGGTTACCGATGTCTGGCTTCAACTTCTGGGACGGGACGGGATCTTTTCCGCGGTGGTCGAACCCGGCCGGCCGGACGCGCTGATCGGCGCCATTGTGCTGGAGGAGCTCGATCTGCTCGTGGACTGCACGACCCAGACCCTCCGACCCCGGGAGCCCGACTCGATCCTGACAGAGATCGAATGAGGCCACCCAGCCGCGCGCCGAAGCTCATCCCTATGGGTTAGTCCGGTTCAGCTTCTCCAGAGGCCAAAGCTCCCACCGGCGTACGTACAACTCCGAAAGCTCGCATTGAATGAGGATCTTGCCGGCCGACGGCTGGACGCCGGTCGCCTCATTCACCAGAGCGCCGTTGACGCGGACGTCGAAGTGGCGTCCGCGACAAACGACCTCCATTCGCGTCCACTCGCCCAGCGGGCTTTCCAGGTCGCCTTTGCCGCGGAAACCGGTCACGTCCTTCCAATCCGGATCGTGGTCGAACCATTGGATGCACGACGTTGTCGAGAAGCTCCTCTTCTCGGCGCCCTTCTTCCAGACGTTTCCCTTCGTGACCTCCGCAGTCAGCGCCACGGGGATCGATCTGCCGTCAGGATCCTTGCCCTGAATCAGGATGAGATCCCCAACGCCGCCCTCGATCATTTGGGCCTCGATCGACGTCATGTATTCGCCCGCGCTCGGCTTGCCATCGCTCGAAAACGGGTAGTCGGCGTGGTACTGGGCATCGGTGAAGTTGCCGTCACGGCCGACTGCGTGCAGCAAGAGGCCCGAGTCTCGGGTGCGGTGTTTTCGGCTTCCCCATGTGCGGTTGCCCCACCTGAACTCGATGACGAGACGATAATCCCTGTATTCCTCCTTGGTTCCGATGTAGCCCAGTCCTTCCCCGGAAATGTGCAACGTCCCATTCTCGATGCGAAAGACCTTGCGAGGGTCACTGTAAGAGGTGTCCTTCAGCCACGTGTACAAGCCGTGGAATTCGTTCCCATCGAGCAACTTGATGACGCCCGTCTTCGGCGAGATCGGCACGGCGCCCGTTCGTTCCGCCGCAATCCCCGCTGTTGAAATTGCGGCCAGGGCTGTTAGTGAGAGGAGCAGATGAATCCATTTGGCTGGCAGTGGCATGGCATGGCTCCCAGGAACGCCTTTGTTTGTAGTTATAGCCCTTTTGCCAGGTAACACTCAAGCAGGCGCCGTGAAACACATGGTCTCGTCTTGCCGGACGCGCCCGAAACGTCGAGAATCACTACGTCTCTCATTTTCGCTAGAATCCCCATTTTGCCTTGACAATTCCGGGCAGTTCCTTTACGCTTTCGCCTTCTTTTCCGGGACGGCGGGCGGGACAGCTCCTCTGACTATCAAGTGACCTTCGTCCAAGGTTGCGTTACGGCCATGTTTTTCGGGCACGGCATGATCCGGCTGGCGTTATTACCCCGGCAAGGAAGAAGCGCCGTAGGATGGGTCTCCAGACCCGTCCTGGACGGCTCGGGAGAGGCATCCTACATGATTCACTTTGCTGCCGGGGTAATATTGTGCCTGGCGGCCTTGGCGGGCTGCCGGAACATCGCTGAACCGGTGGGCAAGTCGCCGCTGAAGCCGCCGCGCATGTCGGCCGAGAGCGTGGCGCTGGACGTCTTCTTCGTGCGATTTCCCTTCGGCGAACTTGAGCCCAACGGAGCCCTCTGGGCCGATGTCGATGAAATGCACCTGCCGGCCGAAGTCCGCCAGCGATTGGCCCGCAATGGATTCCGCGTGGGATTGGTCGGCGGCCAGGTGCCGACAAGTCTCTCAAAGCTCTTGGAGCTCAAAGACAAGCCCGCCCCGCGGTGCCGGTCGCTGGAGAACCGAATCGTCGACCTGGAGCACGAGCCTCGGGTGGTGCGGCGGCACATGGAGTTGCGGGCCGGAGTCCGCACCGAAGTGATTGCCTCCGACGTGCAGGAGGAAACGCCGGTCCTCCTGTGCGGTTCCACCGGCGTGGAGGGGGAAAGCTTCCGCTCGGCTCAGGCCGTGCTGGCGATCAAGGCGTACCCCGAGCGGGACGGTCGAGTGCGGGTCAAACTCGTACCCGAGATCCACCACGGCGAAAGCAAGCTCCGCTACGTGGGCATGCAGGGGGCGTTGAGGATCGAGCCCGGCCGCGCCAAGCGGGCGTTCGAGGAGATGACCATCGAGGCCCTGCTGGCCCCGGGGCAAATCCTCCTCGTGAGCACGTTGTTGGACCGCCCCAGCACCCTCGGGCACCGCTTCTTCGCCGAGAACGCCGATGGCCACGTCGAGCAGAAACTCCTCGTGCTCCGCCTGGCCCAAACCCAGCACGACGAGCTGTTCGAACCGGCCGACGTGCTCCCGCTGGATGCCCTCGTCGAGCCGTAGCGGGCACGCTCCGCGTGCCGTCCGCCGGTTACGGCACACGGAGTGTACCCACTACTGTCGTGCCCCACTTATTGTTGTCGACTGGACATGAGCGGCGCGAACCACGTGCAGAGGTAATACGCCTTGGGCGAGGACAGCTCGACCAGCGACTCCAAATCGAATCCCGTCTTGCCGGCCTTCGCTTGCCCGAGCATCAAATCCACGATGGAAAACCCCGGTTTGTAGTCAACCACGCGAACCTCGTCGCGCGACCACCCGGCCATCTTGATCGCCTGCCCCCGCGCGTCTTCAAGGAAGCCGGCTTT
>CAYTJV010000109.1:0-1898 GCA_964438165.1 uncultured Planctomycetaceae bacterium
TTCGGCATGGACTTCATCGGCGGAACGTCGATCCCCCTGGCCTACGCCCGGACTCCGGTCCTCGACCTTCAGCCGCTTGTCCTTTTCCGCCGGACCCCCGGGAATGATCTTCTGCACCGTGGTGTAGCCGTCGACCATCTGCAGCGCCGCGCCGATTCCCTCCAGTTTCAGGCCCATCTGGATGTCGAAGTTCTCCACCGTGCTGGGCGACATGTAGCTGGTGTGCGGGTCGAAGCTGGAGCTCAACGAAGTGAGGTACATTTCGAGGAGCTCTTCGCTGTCGACCTGGTGCATCCGCTTGGCGAAGCTGTGGTAGCGGCGGCGGAGCTTTGCCACTGGATCGTCGTCCGCGTCGGTCGCGTCGGCCGACGCGACGCCAGGCGACGGCGGCTCCGTGGCGCCGGCCTTGGCCTCCTTCTTGGCCTTGGCCGCCTTCTTCTCTTTCTCCAGTCGGTCGGCCTTCTGCACCAACAGGTCGTACTTGATCCGCTGACGCCAGCGGTCGAATGCCTCGGCGTCGTTCTTGGGGAACTGGGCCGCATCGCGGTCGACCACGTATCGTTCATCGACGGTGAAATCGTGCTGCATGCCCAGAAGCTGGTCGGCGAGTTTAACCCGCTGGTCGACCCGCCCCAAGAACACCCGGAACATCTCGTGCGCGAACGTCAAGTCGCCGTTCTTGGCGACCTTCGCCACCTCGTCCTGTCGGGCCTGGAAGCCGTCGGCGTCCGACTGGTAGAAATAGACCTTGGCCGGATCGAGCATTTTGACGAACTGGGTCACCGCGCGGCCGTAGATTTCTCGGTCATAGGGGTGCCGCGACAGGTGTTCCTTGCGCAACAAAGCGGCGAACGTCACGGCGATGTTGCGGTCCTTCGGGCTCGGGGGCGGGGGATCACCCCAAATCGGCCCTTGCGCCGCCAGCATCACCGCGCCCAGCAATAAAGCAATCCCCAGCCGCCTGAAAGTCGAAGTAGGACCCAAGTTCTTCATCCGATTCCTTTCCACGCTCCGAGAGCTGAAAGCGATTCTAACCCGTTCAACGATACCAACTTATATTACGATCTTACCCGTAACGCGGGGGCGGAACAAGGCCGATCGGATTGCGGAGAAAAAGGTCGGTTCTCCGGTCGTCAATATTCCGTGGGGAAAACGCGTTCCGGCGGCGGGCAAGCAGTGCCGCACCGCATCGCGCAAACGCCGGCCAAACGATGTGCCGCACACGCCCTACTTTCCGAAGGCACGCTCGACAAGCGGCACCGGCGGCAAGTAGAATCCTCATGATCTGACGTGTTGGCGCGTGCGCGCGTGCGGATGCGCATTTTGCATAGAGCCTCTGAGAAGAGAAACCGATCATGCTCCCTGGTTTGTGTGCCGGTTGGACGAGCTTCGTGTTGGTGATTCTAGGCGCCGGCCCGACGGACGGCCAGCAATGGGCCCGATTTCGCGGGCCCAATGGCGCCGGGGAAAGTGAAGCCGCCACGATTCCCGTCCAATGGACGGCCAAGGACTACCGGTGGAGCGTCAAACTGCCGGGGCTTGGGCACTCTTCGCCGGTGGTCTGGGGCGATCGGGTAGTCGTCACGTCGGCGAGCCAAGACGGCACGCGTTGGAGCGTCCTCTGCCTGCAAACGGCTGACGGCGCCCGGATCTGGGAAAACACCGTGGCGGCAGGTCCTTTTCCCAAGAATCAACTCAATAGCTACGCCTCCACCACGCCGGCCCTCGACGCCCAACGGGTCTACGTCACGTGGGCGGCGGCGAAGCAATACTTTGTCGCATCGCTCTCGCTAAAGGACGGCCGAGAGCTGTGGCGGCGCGATTTCCCCCCGTTTGCGTCGGAGCATGGGCTGGGGGCTTCCCCCATGGTTTGGGAGGATCTGGTGATTGTGCCCAAT
>CAYTJV010000109.1:1908-16269 GCA_964438165.1 uncultured Planctomycetaceae bacterium
GAAACGTTCGCAGGCCGGGCGGGGGAGCGCGAAGGCCGCGTTTTCCACCCCCTGCCTCTTCCAGCCCGAGGGAGGCAAGCCCCAACTGATCCTCACCAGTTGGGCCCATGGAATCACCAGCCTCGATCCGCGATCGGGAAAGACCTATTGGGAACTGCCGGTGTTTCAGTTTCGGGCGGTGGGCTCGCCGACGGTCGCGGCGGGGTTGATCTTCGCCAGCGCGGGGGTCGGCGGCGTGGGCCGGCAGATGGTTGCCATCCGGCCCGGCGATCCGGACGGCGCCGCCGAGGCGAAAGTCGTCTACCGGCCCGAAAACCCCTTCCCTTACGTCCCCGTGCCCGTCGCCAAAGGCAACCTCGTGTTCCTCTGGCAGGATCGGGGCGTGGTGACCTGCCTGGACGGGCCGACCGGCAAGGTCCACTGGCGTCAGCGGGTGGGCGGCGACTACTTCAGTTCGCCGGTCCGCGTGGCCGATCGGCTCTACTGCCCGACGCGCAACGGCGAAATGGTCGTGCTGGCAGCCTCCGAGCGCTTCCAGCAGCTCGCCCGCTTCCCCCTCGGCGACAAGACCCACAGCACGCCCGCAGTCGCCGGCGACACCATGTATGTTCGCACCTTCTCGCAACTGGCGGCGATTGGAGGGAAAAACGGACGTTGACGCATCGTTCGCGAGAGGAGTCTTTCAGGACAACAGCCCTGTGGCTTGCAGCAGTAGTTCTCTGCAAATGTCGAACACATCCACCGGGTCGTACCCGGCCGCACGGCCGAGTTTGGGCTTCCAGTAGCGACCGTGAGCCAACCAGTGCCGAAGTGTGAGGGCGCCCTTGAACTCGGAGGCTGCGCGCTTGATCCCAGGATGGGAGCCGTGCTCTCGCCAGGCATCGAGGATGTCCTCTTCGAGTCGGATCTTCTGAAAGGCCCTTCCCCGCTCCCTGTAAGCATCACAGAATCTGCGCGTCACTGGGTCGTGCTTCTTTTTGTTCGCTACCCGTTGGATGAAATCAATCCGCAGCGCGGCTTCGGTGCTGGCGAGCATTCCAAGCATCGTCACTCGAGCCAGTCCAACTGTTTGGTGCGCGAAGTCTCCTTCCAGTTCTTCGCGTGTTTTGCCCACGTATCGGGACATCGCCAGGCTGCCGCCACCCGCGAGCGCGTCGAGCACGCGGCTCTTCTCCTCGCCAATCAGGGCGCGTTGGAATTCATACCAGCCCCATACTTCTTGCAGGCTTTGCTCTTCGCCGGAAAGGGTGTTTGACAGCCGGCGCCGCGTCATGGCCGCATAATGCCCCTTAGTATCTCCGCCAGCGAGTCACCCGTCAGCGGCACGAGGCGAAGCGTCGGCGTCCGCGCGATCACGATGCTCCAGCGATCTTCCCCTTGCCACACAATCGTGGCGTCTCCGCAGTCGCCCTCAACGTCAATCCTTCCCTTGGCGCCGAAGACGTTGACCCCCTTGGGGGAGAAGACAACCTGCTCGTCTCCAACGCGAAGAACAAGCTCCGGGATGTGATATTCGCCGATGTAATTCTCGGTCACGATCTTGTCCGGGTGGGCGATCTCCACGTCGGCCTTCGCTCCCTTCAGATAGTCATTTTCGATCGTATGGTACAGGTTGTTGACCGCTGCGATCCAGGCGTCACGCTTGGCGCCCCAGTCGACGTCCGCAGGCTTCGCCTTCTGCTTCTTTTCCTGAAAGAACTTCTGCAATTGATCTTGAGCCATTGAGCACCTCGCAAGCCAAACCGGTTGGGGGAATACCGCTGCTCACCGATTTCCTGTCATCCGCGATTAAGGGCCTATCCCAAAACCGCGGTGGGCAGTCGCAAACTTCCGAAGTCTTGGAGACTTCGGAAGTTTTGGGATAGGCCCTAAACAAGTTCCACGTCCTCCGGATACGCCGTGGTTGCGTACCGTAATGAAAAAGCCGTTAAGTCACTTCGGTCCTGTTCATTCCAGGTATCACTGACGTCCACAACGGCGATGTTCGATTGCGCAAGGTCGTTGAGGATCAGCGAGGCCAGTCGTAGCCGCTCTGTGGGCGGCAAAGCACGAACCGTCTCCGTGAAAACCTCGTGGGTCGTTGTCGACATGTCAATCCCTCCAGCCCTCTGAAATTATACAGCAAGAATCTCCTGCCGCGGGGCAAATACGTGGGGTGTGTTGTTGAAGTTTTCCGTCTTTCAGCCTTCCGGGTTGTCGAGCAGTTCCTGGAGCCGCGCGCCAAGTTCGGACAGGAACCGCTGGGGCCAGGTGGCGTCGATCAGGCCGACCCCGATCAGGTCGCGCAGGTGCATCCGGTCTTTGTCGCGGAAGGAAGTGAGCTTCATCCGCACGAGCGCTTCCAGCCCGACGACACGGAACGTCGGCGTGGCTTCGGATTCGTGAATCTCCGGAGCCGGCAAAAGGTGTTCCTGCCGGACCTTCTCGCCGGCAAAGACAACGTGGACCGCGTCGCGGGCCTTGGCTTGCGGGCCATCCAGGAACATGTCCATGCCGGCCGCGTGGCGGTGAACGAAGCCCGCCGCCGCCAAAGCCGCTGCCGCCTGGGCAAGGTGGCTCCGCGGGATTAGGATGTCAACGTCCTGCGTGTTTCGCACGGCGGCATCATCCACGCGGGAGACCCAGGCCGCTACGGCATTGCCCCCGGCCACTGCGTAAGGCACGCCGGCCCTCTCCAAGGCCGCGCTAGCCCGCAACAAGCGATCGCGCACCTTCTCCACGGCTCGGATCATCCTTTCCCAGGAAACTTCGCCATATCGGACCTGCGACATAATCACGCTCCACCCGTGGTCCCGCCCCGATTATTGTACCACATCCGGGGAATGCTGGTCGCGCATCCTTCAGCATTCCCTTTGCGTCTTTGCGCCTTTGCGTGAGGAAGATGGGTCTCACGCAAAGGCGCAAAGACGCAAAGGAGAATGATGGATGTGGAATGATCCTTCATCCTTCATCCCTCCAATCGCGCCCGCGGGCCACGGCGATCCATGCCGACGCCAGGCCGAGGCCCGTGATCGCCGCGGCCGTCCAGAACGGCAGCGTGGCGCCGCGATGGTACAGCGCAACCCCCGCGACCATTCCGGTGATTCGTGCCATCGCCGAGATGCTCTCTCCCATCCCAAGGACGCCGCCCTGCGTGGCCGGATCGGTTCGCCGGGAAAGGAGCGACTGGAGCGCGGGCACGAGGAACGCGGTCCCGGTCACGGCCACCGCCGAGGCCAGCCGGACCTGGCTGAGCCCGCCGAACTCCGGATCGGCGGCCGCGGCCAAGAGCGCGTAGCCGAGAATCGACAAAGAGCCGCCGATTCCCACCATCGTCGCCTCGCCAAGGCGAACTGCAAGCCGACGCACGAGCAGCCCTTGGACGAGGCTCTGAACCAGTCCGATGTAGGCGAAGAACATCAGGATCTGATAGCTCGAACGTTCCACGCCGAGCATTCCGGCAACCGTCCATGAGATCGTCGCCTCGAAATTCGCCAAGGCGAACATGGCCAGAAATCCCGCGACCAAGAGCAGGCCGATACTGGGGGCAGCGAGTGCCTTGCGGAAGGATTCGATGTCGAAATGCCGTTTCGTCTCGCCAGCGGCCTTGCGATCGAGCGACTCGGGAAGCAGAAAGATCGCCAGCACGAGGGCGACGGCGGAGAACGCCGCGGCGGTGTATCCGGGCCAGGGGCTAAGCCCCGCATCGCCGGCAGTCCACAAGGCCAGGGCGCCCAAGAGCGGTCCCAGCGTGAACCCCAGTCCGAAGGCCGCTCCGATCATCGCCATTCCCCGGGCCCGCTTTTCCGGCGGCGTGGCATCGGCAATGCAGGCTTGGGCCGTGGGCACGGTCGCCCCGGCAATCCCGGCCCCGATTCGGGCCACGAACATCCAGAAGAGGCTCCCTTGAAGGGTCGCCACGCCGAAAAGGAAATAGAAGCAGGTCGAGCCGGTCAGGCTCAACAGCAGCACGGGACGGCGCCCCACCCGATCCGAGATCCGCCCCCATATCGGGGCAAAAACCAACTGCATGATCGAAAAAGAGGTCATCAGGCTGCTGAGAATCAACACCTGCTGGCCTGGCGGAAGGGCGGCGGTGAACTGCTTCGCATAGACCGGCATCAGCGGCAAAACCATGCCGAATCCCAGCAGATCGATGAACACCACCAGGAAGACGATCAGGAGTAGACTTTTTCGAGGCAAGATAGGACCTCAACGCATATCTTCGCGAATCGGATAGAACACATCGATGGCGCGGATGGGATGATCCCCTGCGATCACCTTATGCGGCACCCCCCCGGGAATCCGCCAGATCTGGCCTGGCGTGACGTGGTGCGACTTCCCGCCAATGATGAACTCGAACTCCCCGTGGACCATGTAGCCGATCTGCTCGTGGGGGTGGCTGTGCTCGGGGATCACCGCATAGGGCTCCATTTCGACCACCGAGAGGGTCATTTTTTCGGCTTCGGTGGTGTGCATCTGGACCCCGGGAAAAGGATCCCGGGGCTTGCACCGCTCCAGATCGATCAGGTAATCGAACATGCCTTGCGCACCTCCTCGTTGTTGTCTTCAGGAATCGAGCCGGTTACACTCCAAGCTTGACGCCATTGTCTGCTGCCCTCTGCCTACTTCTCCATGAACATCATTCTCATCGGCTACCGCGCGACGGGGAAGACCACCTTGGCCCGGCTCTTGGCCGACAAACTCGGCTGGGAGTGGATCGACGCCGACGTGGAGATCGAGCGCCGTGCGGGCAAGTCGATCGCGCGGATCTTTGCCGAGGACGGGGAACCGGCGTTCCGCGACCTCGAAGCTCAAGTAACTGCCGATCTCTGCCGGCGCGAGCGGTTGGTGCTGGCGGCCGGAGGCGGTGCGCCGCTGCGGCCGGAAAGCCGGCAGGCCATGCGCGAAAGCGGCCGGGTGGTATGGCTTACCGCCCGGCCGGAGACGATCCAGGCCCGCATGTCGGGCGATGCCACCACGGCCGGGCGCCGACCGAGCCTGACCGACAAGGACGCCTTGGAGGAAATCGTCCATCTTCTGCAGAAACGCGAGCGGGTGTACCGTGAAACGGCTCACCACGAGGTCGATACCGAAGGGAAGTCGCCCGAACAACTTGCCTGCGAAATCCTCGAAACGTTGCACCTCCACCCCACCCCAGGGGGTGCCGCGTGAACTGGATTCTCACCGTTCCAATCGAGTGGCGCATTGCGTTTTCCCTGGTAGTGGGGGCTTGCCTGGGCGCCATGGCCAACTGGGCGGCAGTGCGGTTCGCCTGGGAGCCCCGCGTGGTGAGTCCCCGGATTCGGCCGCTCTTGGTGGATCTCTTTGCCGCCGTGGGAGTTGCTGCCCTGTACTGGTGGGAGGTCGAGCAGGCGGGCCTCCTGCCTCCGAACGTCCCGGCGGATCTCCTGCCGGGCCTGACGGCCCGCCTGCACACCCAATGGCTCTGTCACACGGTACTTGCGTGGCTCATGCTCGTGGCTTCGCTGATCGACGCCGACGAGAAGCTGATTCCCGACGAGATCACGGTCCCGGGCACGCTTTTCGGGCTGTTGGCCGCCACCTTCTGCCCGTTCGCCATGCTGCCGGTAGTCTGGCTGCTGCCCAATGACCAGGCGACGGTGGGGTTTCTTCACGTAACGTCGCCCCATCCTTGGCCCGCGTGGCTTGAGGGCTATCCGCATACCGGGTCCCTGGCAACGGCCTTGGTCTTGTGGTGGCTGTGGTGCGTGGCCCTGATGGACCGCCCTTGGTGTCCGACCTGGGGCTGGTCCTGGGCGATGAAACTGCTCTGCACACGCCTGGTGCGGTCGCCCTCCACATGGCGATTGTCCGCACTCGGGCTGGTCGGCTCGGCGGTCATTGCCGGCGTCTGGTGCTGGGGGGATATGACATGGAGAGGGCTGCTGACCAGCCTGGTCGGAATGGCGACCGGCGGCGGACTGATCTGGATGGTCCGCGTCATCGGCGCCGTGACCCTCAAGCGCGAGGCGATGGGGTTCGGCGACGTGACGCTCATGGCCATGATCGGGACGATTTTGGGCTGGCAATCGTGCCTTGTGATTTTCTTCCTCGCTCCCCTGGCTGGCTTGGTTCTTGGGTTGCTGCAACTAATCCTTCGCCGGGAGAACGAGATCCCTTACGGCCCGTTCCTCTGCCTGGCTGCGGCAGTGCTCATTGTCGACTGGCGCCCGATCTGGAATTGGCTTGGGTCGACATTACTTCTATTAGGTGGGCTTGTTCCCCTTTTCGTAATAATATGCCTTGGGGCCATGGCTGTTCTCTTGGGTTTATGGCGACTCGTTCGGGATTCTTTTTTCTGAGGTAAGCTATGGTTTCCTGGGGCACAAGCGGCTGACCTCAGGAGACGAAGCCGTGTTGCGGCTGTTCAAGACGGTCACCGATCTGAAGTCGGGTATCGAACTGGTGCGCCGGGGCCGTTACGGCGTGATCGAGGCCCGCGATGGCGATTTCCATTGCCTGCGTCTGCGTCCCTACCCGAAGATCGCCTCGGTCCCGGAGGTGTTTTGGCTCGGCGGATGGTACCATCGGCTGGTTCCCGGAAATCGTTGCTGGCTGTACTACAATCAGCCTCGACGGTTTTCGAACTACCTTGCCGTAATGAGTATCGTCTCCGCCCGGAAGACCACCCTGGCCACGGTCCGTCGCGTCTTGCAGACGCTCGACGAAATCGCGGGAATCAAGGGGGTCGATGCCCTGCTTTGCGACGCAGCCAACTGGCGGTTGTCGACGGCCATCATGTGCCGCTGGGGCTGGGAGCCGCATTGCCCTTCCTATTGGCACCGCCATTTCATCCGCCGATTCCACGTCCAGGGTGCCACTGTAGTGGGGGGTAAGGTGCCCCAACAGCACTTGGCCGGTGTGTGAATTGCCCTTGCCCGCCCTCTGGGGCATTGTTACTATTCCGCCCGCTTGTCGCCCCATTCCGGCGTGGACACGCATCCCGTGTTTGCCGGTGGGGCATCCTTTCGCAGCCGTTTCTGTGCGTCGCTAGGAGTGCTGTGCCATGCGGAACCTCGCCTGGGCGCGTTGGGTGGTCGCCTTGGCCCTGCCCGCGCTAGCCGGCTGCGCTGGCAACTCGATGGTCATGAAAGGCCAGCTCGACAAGGTCCGCGACGAGCAGTTGGCCCTTTCGCGGCAGAAAGAAGAATTGCAGAACCGCGCCACCCGCCTCGACCGCGATAACCAGGACCTGGTCAACCAACTCACCCAGGCCAAGCAGCGGACCAAGATCCTCGAAGACCAGGCGGGGGTGCTCCGCGAGCAGCTCTCCGCCTCCAACGCGCAATTGGCCCGCCTGGGGGACGAGAAGAAGAGCACGGAGCAGAAGGTCCAGGCCCTGACCGCCTCGCTGCAGCGTCAGACGGGCACCCCGATTACGCCGAACAACAGTCTTCCGCAGACCCTGCCGGCAATCAGCCTGCCGGACGTGCCCCCCCCGCGTCGCGACGGCGACGTGATTCGCGTCGAGCTGCCGGCCCATCGCCTCTTCGAGCCCGGCGGAATCCGCCTGTTTGCCGGGGCGAACACCCTCATCCTCGCCGCGGCGGCCGAAGTGGCGCGGACCTATCCGAACCAGATCATCGGCATCGAGGGGCACACCGATTCGGACCCCGCGGCTAGCGGCCCGTGGCAGAACGGCCACCAGCTCTCCATCGGCCGGGCCCTGGCCGTGTACGACGTGCTCATCTCCCAAGGCCGCCTCTCGCCCGCCCAATTCGTGGTCGTCGGCCACGGCGGAAACCACCCCGTCTTCTCGAATGCCACGCCCACGGGCAAGAAACGCAACGCCCGCGTGGAGTTGGTGGTTTATCCGGAGACGGTGCCGAGCAGACAGTGAGCTCCTCATTCCCCGCGCAGCGCAGCCAACAGCGGCGACCGAAGGGCCGATCGCACGGCCGCAAAGCCGGCCAGCAGTCCTGCGGCCAGGACCAGCCCGAGCGTCCCGGCCAGCGAGGCCCACGGGATCGAGGCCGTCCCAGTCCAGAGGTGAGGCAAGACGGCAACGGCCGCTGACAATACACCGCAGGCCAGCCCGGCCGCCAGCAGCATTGCATTCTCCAACGTCACCATCCCTGCCAACGTGCGGCGGCGGAACCCGGTGGCGCGCAGGAGCGCCAATTCGCGGCGGCGCTCCAGCACGCTCCGCAACTGCACGGCGCCCAGCCCGAACGTGCCCAGCAGGAGCCCCAGGCCGCCGAGGCTCTGGAACGTGGAGAGATACGTGTTCTCCACGGCCTGAAACGCGGCCAGACGCTGGCTTGTGGTTTGGGTCCAGAGCCCGAAATCGCCCAGCGTCCGCTCCAAAATGCGCTCTACGTTCTGCGCCTGTGCGGCCTCGTCCGACTCGGTTTCCACCAGAAAGAACCTGAACCCGCCCTGCTCCGGGAAGTGGCGCAAGAACGCCCTCTCACCGATGAGCAGGTCGCCCTGGAAGAGGCTTGCCGCCAGGAGGCCGACGATCACCAGTCGGAGCGGCCGGCCGGAGCCGTCGCGAATGTCGAACGTCTCGCCTGGGCCCTTCCACAGTTGGAGCGAATAGTTGGCGGTGGTCTTCTCCAGCACGACCGGCACGCGCGGCACGCCGTCTTCATCGGGGCTCAATTCGGCCTCCAGGAGTTGCCAGGGGTTTTCGACGGGCAAAGCGGCCTTCGCCGAATCGGCGTCGGCCCACGAGGCCCAGGCGAATCCGCCACGTTCGATAAAATCCCGGGGCACGCCGAGAATGCGAGGCTGCTGCGGCCGATAGAGGTTGAGGCAACTGGCGTCGTCGCCGGGCCGGACGCGGAGCGGGATCGCCAGCGTACGCGCAAGGGCTTGGGAGTCCTCGGCCGAAAAGCCGAGATGCTCGCGTCCCTCCGGCGTGTTGAGATCGTGGTAGATCGGCTGATCGCTCTCGGCCACGATCGTAAAGCCGCCGTTGCCGCTGGCCCGATTGGGCTTTTCGTTGGCCGGATCGATGCGGAACGCGCTCACGGCCACGATCAGGAACGAGGCGGCGGCCACCAGGCCGATGGTGAGCGTGCTCCGCAGCGGATTTCGGGCCGCGTTGCGCACGGCGAGACGCACGAGATTGCCGCGTCCGAGGGCCACGGCTGGCCCGGTCGCTCCGCTTCTCAGTCGGGCCCAGACGCCCATCAGGCATGCGGCCAGAACGAGTGATGCGGCCCCGAAGAAGGCCGCGGCCTGGAACTCGTCGCGTGCTTGCGTGGCCAGGATCGCCATGCCCAATGCCGCCGCGACCGCGACCCCCGCGAGGCGTGCCGCACGGCGATGCCGGGCGCCGAGCCGCGGCGATCCTGAATCGACCTCGCCGGCCAGCAGGCGCCGCGGGCGTCCTCGCCCGATGCGCCACGCCGACCACGCGATCGCCGCCATCGCCACGACCAGCCCGCTGGCGTACCCGATGCCGAGGCTCGTCCAAGTCATGTGAAGCTGCAAGAATGGCGTGACTACGGCGGCAAGCCACAGCGTGTGCAACCCCGCGATCAAGAGCGTCGCATAGCCGATTCCCGCCGTCAGGCCCACGAGGCTCCCCAGGGCCGCCACGGCGAGAGCTTCGCCAAGCAGCAGACCCGTCACTTGCCGGCGCCGCCATCCCACGGCCAGCAGGATGCCGATTTCCGCGGCCCGGCGGTCCACTCCCAGGCGGAACAGGAGGGCCACGAGCATCGCCGCCGCCACGATCAGGAAGAAACTGAAGCTGAGGAACAAGAGCTCGAACGGCGTCGTGCCGGCCGAGGCGGCCAACCCCTGCGCCTTCACCGGCTGGAACATGAATCCCATCGCGACGGGATCCGGCCGCAACGCAGCCCGAATCCGATCGACCGCCGCGGGGTCGCCCACCGGAATGCGGAGCGACGTGGTTTGCCCAAAGCGGCTCGCCCAAAGCTTCCGGCCCGCGGCCAGCGACACAAACGCCTTGGGCGTGCCGCGGTGGGTTTGCCAATAGGCGTCGTCCTTCTTGCGCACTCGGCGGGCATCGAACGGGAACGGGGGATTCCAGGCGTTGATCGAGAGTTGATCGGTTACGCCGGGGACCTCGGGTGTGAAGTCCGGATCGGCCGCCGCGCCGGCCAGCTCGACGACCGCCGCCAGGCGGAACGTCGCCGATTGCTCGCGGACCGCTCCCCGCGTGCTCTCGGGCTCGAAGTACGCGATGCGGATCGTGTCGCTCGGCTTGGCCTGGAGGTCTTCCGCGGCCCAACGGTTCAAGGCGATTTCGCCGTCGGCCAACGGCGCGACCGGCTTGCCGTCGACCGAGAGCATCGGCCCCAGCGGCGGCCGATCGGCGAAATCGACGGCGGTGATCGTCGAATAGGGGATTTCGCGGCTGCCGCAAGCGATTGTGTTGGCAAGGTAAGTGAAGGCGGGTTGAAAGGAAAATTGGGGAAAAGAAGATTGGGTCGGGGGAGGAAAAGGGGTCGGGTCTAATTTCGCCGCGGAAGTCTCTTTCTGCTGGGTGAACTGGTCGACGGCGAAATTAGACCCGACCGCTTTTCCGGCGTCGAGCACGGCCCGCTCGATCGCCGATTCCAAGAGCATCCGGTCCGAGGTGACGTTCACATACCCGCGCGGCGTCCGGGCCACGTGGATTCCATAGTCCTCCAGCCGCGGCTCCAGCAGGTCTTGGACCGATTCAGCCGCGTCGGCCACAAGGATGGCGTTGACCTGCTCGGGCCGGTCGAGTCGCTCCTGGAGCCAATCGAGCGACACGTAGGCATTGCGCGGCGTCTGCTGGCTTGCATTGAGGCTGAAGCGACCGAAACCCTGGGCCGGGATGATCTCGCTAACGATCACGCGATGGCTGCGGACTGTTTCCGATTTGCGCCCCAACGGGCTGTCGGCCGGGATCGAGCCGGGCTGAGGCAATCGCACGAGCACCGGATCCCCGACCTTCACCTCCAACTGCTCGGCCAGCACTTGGTTGAGGACGATCTCGCGCGGTCCCGGCCGTAGGGCAAGCTGCCAGCTTGCCCCCGTGCTACCCGTGGGCAAGCTGGCAGCTTGCCCTACGACCGCTGCCAGGTCCCAGAAGCGGCCGTCGCAACCGATCAGATCGACGCGGTTGGCTCGTGCCGCACGGTCGCCGCCGACGGCGCTTTCCACGCTCACCCGCAACAGAATGGCGGGGATCGCGGCCGCGTGTGTCGGGAATCCCGGTTGGGCGGCCAGCTCGTCGGCCAGTCGGGCCCGGAAGAATCGCTCGGCCACCAGCGCCTGGTCGATGCGCCCGAGTCGCTCCAGGGTCAATTGCCGCAGGCTCCCCCGCATCGAGTCGCCCACCAGCAAAGCCCCCGTGACCACCGCCGTTCCCGCAGCCACGCCGCAGCCCACCGCAACGTGCGTTCGCCAGTGATAAGCCAGGGATGCCAGAAGTAACTGTAGGGTGGACATGGGGGAAGGGGTTAGGGGTCAGGGGTCAGGGGTTAGGGGCCAGGAGGATGAAGGATGAAGGATGAAGGATGGCGCAGGCCCCTAGCTCCTCCTAGTCCCTCACAGCAGATCTGGACTTGCGTTGCACCCTAGATTCTTCGTCCGTCAGCCTTCATCTTTCATCCCTCATCTTTCATCTTTCATCCTTCATCCTTCATCTCTCATCCTTCATCTCTCATCCTTCATCTCTCATCCTTCATCCCTCATCCTTCATCCCTCATCCCTCATCCTTCATCCCTCATCCTTCATCTCTCATCTCTCATCCTTTGGCTTCGGCACGCCGGCTCCATGCCCAGGACGAGTCGGGCGACCCGGTCGACGCGGGCAATCTCGATGTCGTCGGGCACATTCTGTCCGTTGGTCAGGTAGCTCAGCGGGAGTCGGCTGGATCGCACCGCGGGAAACAGGTTTCCGAAGCTGGTGGCTTCATCGAGCTTGGTGAAGATCAGGGCCGTGGTGCCGACGGCGGCGAACCGCTCGGCGGTCTGCTGGAGCACTCGGGCGCTGGCCACGCTGCTCAAGACGAGATGGACTTCGTCGACGGCTGCTTCGGCGAGGAATGCCTTGAGCTCCTGGATTTTGATGTCGTCCTTGGGGCTGCGGCCGGCGGTGTCCATAAGGATCAGGTCCATGCCGCTCATCCGCTTCACGGCCTCCCGCATTTCCCGCGGCGTGGAAACCACCTGCATCGGCAGGTCGATGATGTCGGCGTAGGTCCGCAATTGCTCGACGGCGGCGATGCGATAGGTATCGACGGTGATCAGGCCGACGTTGCGTTTTTGCTTCAAGCGGAAATTGGCCGCCAGCTTGGCGATGGTCGTGGTCTTGCCCACGCCCGTCGGGCCGACCAGGGCGGCCAGGCGCCGGCGGCCGGGTGTGACGGCGATCGGGCCCATGGCCGCCAGATCGGCCTCGATCATCCGCACGATGCGAGTCTTCAAGAGCACCGGGTCTGCCAACTCGGCGTCGGGGGCCTCGGTGCGCACCTTCTCCACCAGGCTCTTCGCCAATTCCTCGCTCAAGTCGGCCTCGATCAGGTCGGTGAACAGCCGGAAGAGCGTGTCGGGCAGGTCCCGCTTGTCGCCCCGTCGGGTTTGCCGGCACAACTGCTCGACCATGGTCTGGAGGCTGCTCAACTGCCCTTTGACGTCCTCGCTGAGCGTGGGGGGCGGCGCCGGTTGGACCGGAGGGTGCGGCGCCGCGGCCGCCGGCTTTCTTGCCGTGGCTGCCGGCGTCGCGGCCGCCGGATCGACCTGGGTCCGCTTGGCGAACCGGCTGGGGACGTTGACCCCCAGCGACGCCGTGACCTCGATTTGCCGCGATCCCAGCAGCCGCCGGAACAATTTGCCTGCCGGCACTTCTCGCGCCTGGAGCACCGCCGCATCCGGGCCGAGATCGCGCCGCACCATTGCCAGAGCTTCGTGCATCGTCGCCGCACGGTAGGTTCTGATTTCCATGGCTTACCTCGCGTCGGCCACCATGGCCGTTGATTCGATCTTCGTGTCTCGGGTAATCTCGTTGTAGGAAAGCACCACCAGGTTCGGCAGGTGCGGGGCAGACATCTGCTTCAGGGCCGCGCGGATCTGCGGGCTGACCAGCACGATCGGCGGGTGATTGGCCCGCGTGAGCTTCTCCACCTCGGCGGCGATCAACCGGCACGTGGTCTCCACCGCCTGCGGCGACATACGAATGAACAGCCCCCGCTCGTTGTGCTCGAAGCCCGCGCGAATGCGGTCTTCCAACGCCGGGTCGAGCGTGACCACGTGGAGCCTCCCTTGAGCGTCGCGGTACTTCGTGGAGATCGTCCGCGCCAGGCGGGCGCGGACCAGCTCGCTGAGCAAAATCGCGTCCTTGGTCCGCGGCGCGTAGTCGCCGAGCGTCTCGAGGATCGCGCCCAGTTGCCGGATCGGCACCTGCTCGCGCAAGAGGATCTGGAGGATTTGCTGCACCTCGGCCAGCTTCATCGCGCCGGGAATCAGCTCGTCCACCACGGCCGGCGAGGTCTTCTTGAGCTCGTCGACGAGATGCTTGGTCGTGTCGCGGGTGAGGATCTCGTCGGCGTGCTTGCGGATCACTTCCGTCAGGTGCGTGGCCAGCACCGACACCGGCTCGACCACGGTGTAGCCGGACATTTCCGCCTGTTCGCGCAGCCCGGGCTGGATCCACAAGGCGGGACTGCCGAAGGCCGGGTCGCGCGTGGGCACCCCGACAACCTGGCCGTTCGTCATCCCCGAATCCATCGCCAGGAGCATCCCCACCTGGATCGACCCGCCGGCCACGGGTTGATCGGCGATCTTGATCCGATACTCCTGCTGATCGAGCCGGAAGTTGTCGCGCACGCGGACCTTGGGCAGCACGACGCCGATCTCGGCGGCGACGTTTTGCCGGATGCGGTGGATCCGCTCCAAGAGATCGCCGCCCCGGTTCGGGTCCGCCAGGCGAATCAACCCCACGCCGATCTCCACTTCCATGGGGTCCACCAACAGGTAATCCTCGACGCGCTCGGTCGCCGGCTTGGCCGCTTCGGCTTTCTTCTTCGCCTCTTCCGAGGCATCGGCCTGGAAGGTCCGCCGATTCAAGGTCAACGCCAGACCGATGCAGCCCGCGCCGAGGAGCACCAGGGGGATCCGCGGCAGGCTGGTGAACACGAGGATTCCCAAAAATCCCCCCGCCACGCCCAGGGCTTGGGGGCGCGAGAACAACTGGTTGATGAATTCGGCCGGAAGGTTCGTCTCCGAGCTGCTCCGCGTGACCAGCAAGCCCGCCGCCAGCGAGATCAGGAACGCCGGCACCTGGCTGACCAGCCCGTCGCCGATCGTCAGCTTGGTGAACACCGAGGCCGCGTCGCGCAGGCCCATGCCGTCCTGGATCACGCCGATAAACAGTCCGCCCACGATGTTGATTAGCGTGATCACGATGCCC
>CAYTJV010000110.1:0-16161 GCA_964438165.1 uncultured Planctomycetaceae bacterium
CATCGGCGTGCGGATCTCGTGGCTCATGTTGGCCAGGAACTCGCTCTTGGCGCGGGTCGCGGCCTCGGCGGCTCCATAGAGTTCTTCCATGGCCTGCTTCTGACCTTCCAGGGCGATCGCGTACTGCTGCTGTTGCTGTTCGATTTGCTTGCGCTCGGTGATATCGCGGACCGTGGCTTGCAGCAGAGTCTGGCCGCTAAGCTCCATTCTTGTCAGCAGCACCGTGGCGGGGAAGTCGTCGCCACCGAGGCGCTTGTGCGTCCACTCGAAGAAGTGAGAGCCCTCGCGCATGGCCGTCTCGATCATCTCCCTGGCCTTGTCGGCGGAGGGGCGCCCGTCCGGCTGCACCTCGGGAGACAGTTCCCAGGGCCCCAGCGAAGTGAACTGTGCCTCGTCCTTCGCGGCGAACATCTCCACCGTCGCCGGGTTGCCCGAGGTGAACCTCCACGAGGGAGGCGCCAGGGTCATGACCGCGTCCCGCGAACTCTCGAAGAGGATGCGATGGCGCTCCTCGCTCTCCCGCAGCGCCTCCAGGTGGCGTTTCAGGCGGTTCCGGAAGACGCACAGCCCCAGCACACCGATCGCCCATATCCCTCCATGCGTAACGAGCAACAGGCGCACTCTGGCAAGTAGTGTCTCTCGGACAGGCCCCCAGGGTACGGAGACGCTAATCCCGCCTCGGATATCGCCCACCTTATACCCCTGAGATGCATGGCACCTCAGGCACCCGCGCTCCACGAGCAGGGGGCGCATGAGGCGCACGTAGCGGTCGTTGCCGAGGAGCTCAACCGACGACACCTCTTTCTCGCCCCGTTCAAAGGCCAGCAAAGCGCCTCTCTCCCACTCATCGGCGGCGTTTTCTGGCCTGAGGGGCTTGAGGCTGGTGATATGCCCGCGCACGCCGGATTCCGTTTCCGCCAACTCATGGACCTTGCGGGTCATGTAGGCGGGGTTCATCAAGGTCAGTTTCTTGCCCGAAGGCGTGACGATGTCTCGTTCCGGAACGTGGGCAAGATACGGATTGGAAGGCGTCTCGCCGGTAATCGGGACGTACACTCCGCTGTGGACGGCCGCCCACCGGCGGTAGAGCACGTCTTTTTGGGAACTGTCGTTGGCCGCGGATCGCACGATCCCTAACATGGCAGAGTATTCCTGCCAGTAGTTCCATCCGGCCGAGACCGCAATCAGGATCGTCCAGGCTAAGGCGACCAGCAGGAACCAAGCGCCCAGGCGGGGCGCGCCCTTGCCGACCGCGGAAGCGGATGCTGCCAGGGTGGTTCTCCTGTCCGGTCGATCGTTCATGTTTCTACTCGATCCATGGCTGGGGCAACCGGCTCGGGTGGGTTGTCGATCGCGGGATTTGCCGGTTTTGCGCGGGCGGCTGGCATTGTTTCGGCGCGAGCTTGGCGCGGGAACTTGCAGGCTTCCTGAGTCAGTTGCTGGCGCATTCGCTGGCGAGCATCCCGAATGGCGTGCATCAGGTCATGGCGCGTGACGATGCCCACCAGCTTGCCGTCGCGCAGCACGGGCAGCCGGCGGACGTGCTTCGAGCGGAAGGCGTCGACCACCGTGACCCAACTGTCGTGCTCCGCCACGCCGAATAGCTCCGGCGACATGTAGTGGGAGACCTTGTCTTCTTCGGTTTGCCCCTCGCAGATCAGCTCCAGGAGGTCGAATTCGGAGATGATTCCCACCGGGCGCCCCTCTCGGTCGAGCACGGGGAGTCCGCTGATGCGGTGTCTGACCATCAAGGTGATTGCACGGTCAACGGTGTCGTCCACGTTGACGGTGACGACGTGGGTGGTCATGACATCCCGGGCTTGGAACATGCTGTTCTCCTCAGGGCATTGCGTGGGGCTCGGAGAGCCCGACCTCCACGGTGATCGGTCCCCACTCCGAGTCGAAGGGGATGCAGATGGGCGTTACCTTGCTCGGAAACTGGATGCAGTGGGACTTGCCGGTGATGACCGAGGGGAGGCTGACGCTCAAGTCCAAGTGCTCAAGCTGCGACTTGGCGCGGCCCGCGATGATGTTCGCCAGCTCGCCCACCGCGTCGACCACGTCGCCGTTGATCTCCGGCGGTCGCTCTTGGAGCATGACTTCCGCGACCTTCAGCGCCGCCTCCCGGCCAAGGCCGACCACCACGGTTCCCTGCGCTCTTCCGGAAAGGCCGATCACGCCGCTCACCTCATGCGATGGATTCGAGCCGTTCTTGATGTAGGGGGTCCCCCGGGTCAGGGCGCACTTGAGCATCGTGTCGAACGCGGCGACCGTGGATACGAGGAACGGGTTGATGTATTCGGCCTTCATGAGATTTCCCTTGGTGCGACGTTGGTTTCAGGTGCTGCTGGCGGGGACCAACTGGGCCAAGGTGGCCTGGAGGCTCCCCTTGTCGAACGGCTTGGACACGAAGTCGGCGGCGCCGGCCTTGAACGCTTCCTTGAGCACGCCGCGTTGCTCCAGGGCGCTGACCAGGAGCACCTTGGCCTGGGGATCGAATTCCATGATTCCGTGCAAGGCGTACAGACCGTCATGCTCGGGCATGACCAGGTCCAGGGTCACGGCGTCGGGGCGCAACTGGCGGTACTGATCAATGGCCTCTTGGCCGTTGCCGGCCTCGCCGACCACCGTCCAGCCGGCGCCGGTGGCCATGTCCTTGATGATCTGCCGAATGATCAAGGCGTCATCGGCGACAAGCAGCGTTCTGGGCATCGGTTTCTCCTCAGACGGTCCGCGCCGGCTGGCCGGCGCACTGGATGATCATCTCTCCGCTGGCGCAGTCGAAGTCGACGCGGCGTCCGCGGGTCCCGCCGACGTCTTGCCCGGCGACGTGGATACCGGCCTTTTTCAACGCGGCGGCCACGGCCACGGCGTTGGCATCTCCAATCCGTAGTGGACCGGAGCCGTTGAACATGTTGGCGCCGCCGGCAAGTCTGGCCGTCAAGCCGTAGGTCGGCATGCCTTGTGCTCTCAGGTCCGCCAGCATCTGCGGAACGGCGGTGTCGGCGAACTTGCCGGGGGCGCCGTCTCGCCCGGCCGATTCGGGCAGCACAATGTGCGCCATGACCCCCGTCCTGCGTCCCGGGTGATAGAGGGCCAGGCCGATGCAGGATCCGAGGATCGATCGCATCCGCTGGGGCGTCTGGCCGACGGCAATCTGTCCCATGCCGACCAGGATTTCCTTCGCCGGAGTGCTCGTCGTCGGAGCGTTCATGCTGTTGAGTCCGAAGCGTGTGTGATTGGTGGAGCTTCCCGCTGCTACAGCGCGACGTGGAGCGACCGCTGCATGGCCTCTTGCATCCCCTGCGTGGGAACGAACACGACGCGCCAGTCGAGCCGCTGGTCCTTGCGGCGAAATCCGATCTGGCAGAGCAACAGGCGGTCACTGGTGAGCGCTTGGGTCATGACGGCCTGCTGGACGACGCTCGCGCCGTAATCCTGAATGAAGTAGGGAGCCGAAGGCATCAGATCCGTGCCGATCAGTCGCACCAGCGCGTTGACGTAGGCGCAGCCGAGGATGTTGCCGGTCTCGGTCAAGGCCGATTTCTCCAGATCGCTCCACTCGGGTTCGGCGTCCGGCTCGCGCCCCAACAGCGAGGCGGCCAGTTGACGCCCGCCCGCTTCGTCGAACAGGAGAATCAGGTTTCCGCCGACCTCCCCGCCGATGGTCAGGACCACCATGGTCAGCAGCTCGTCGCCGATTTCCAGCTCGGCGCCGACCTCCTCCAGGGCGATCTCGCGCACCCGGTCGAGCGTGACGGTGATCAGCCCGTTGGTCCAGCGGCACATGGCCGCCGAGGCGTCGTGCGTGGCCGATGCAAAGAGTTCGTGAAGGGCGCCGAGCGCCCCCTCGTCGGTATAATGAAGTTCAGTCATCGCGATTTCCCCCAGGGCGGAATGATGGAATGGTGGAATGGTGGAATGATGGAATGGTGGGGTCGTATTCCAACATTCCACTATTCCAACATTCCAACATTCCAACATTCCAACATTCCAGTATTCCACCATTCCAACTTCTTCCTCAACAGGTTACATGAGCGGCTCTCTTGGAAATCGCCGCGATCAGGGCCGGGACATCGAGGATCAGCGCCACGCGGCCGTCCCCCAGGATGCTGGCGCCCGCGACTCCCCGAACATTCCGGTAGTTGTCGGCGATCGACTTGATGACGATGTCCTCTTCGCCGATCACGCGGTGGACGGCCAGGCCGATTTCCCGGCCCGCGTCGCTGACGACGACCAGGTTGGTCTCGGGCGTTTGGCACGCCTGGGCGGCGGCGGCGGCGCGGTGGAAGCTCAGCAGATCGCCGAGCCTGACCAGGGAGACCATCCGTCCGCGGACCCTCGCCATCGGCCGGCCGTGCACCGTGCGAACGAGGTTCCGGTCGACGCTGACGATTTCGGTCACGGCTTCCATGGGCATGGCGAAGACTTCGCCGGCGATCTCCACCATCAGCGAAGGAAGAATGGCCAGCGTCAAGGGCAGCTTGATCGTGATCGTGGTTCCCTTGCCCCGTTGGCTGGAGATTTCCACGGCGCCGCTGAGCTCGTCGATCTTCGTCTTGACGATGTCCATTCCCATGCCGCGGCCCGAGACGTCGGTCACCTTCTCGGTGGTGCTCAGTCCCGGCTTCCAGATCAACTGGTAGATCTGGGGGGCGGTCAAGCGCTGGGCGTCGGCCTCGGATACCAGGCCCTTGTCGAGGGCCTTGCGGAGGATGCGGTCGGCGTCGAGTCCGCGGCCGTCGTCGCGGACCTCGATCACAATGCTGTTGCCGCGGTGGAAGGCGTTCAAGGACACGGTGCCCTGGCGGGGTTTTCCGGCGGCCTGGCGCTCGTCGGGCGGCTCGATGCCGTGATCGGCCGAGTTGCGCACGAGGTGGACCAGCGGGTCCCCCAGCTCGTCGATCATGCGTTTGTCCAGCTCGGTTTTCTCGCCCGCGACCTCCAGCCGGACCTCCTTCCCGCCGGCCCGCGAAATGTCGCGCACCACCCGATGGAATCGGGCGAACAGCGGTCCGATCGGCACCATGCGGATGTCCATCACGCCCTTCTGGATCCCGTCGCTGACGCGATCGAGTTGATGAATCGCCTCGAACAGCGCGCGCACGGAGTCGCGCGCCCGGCTCAGAGTCTGGACCTCCTGGCGAATGGGCTCCAGGTCGCTGCGGATCCGCCGGACCTGGCCGCGGACGGACTCCAGCTCCGCGGTGAGGTGTTGGCCGTCGATGCGGAGTGTGCCGCCGGAGCCCAGCTTGTCCAGCTCCCCGGACAGCTTGTCGAGCGCGCGCACGGCCTGGTTGCAGTCGACGACGGCCTTGAGCCGCCCGCCGATTTGAGAAAACTGGGCCCGGTTGATCACCAGTTGGCCGGCCAGGTCCATCAGTTGATCCAGCCGGTCGGTATCCACCCGCACGGTCTCCGCGGGGCGCTGGCCGGTTGTGGCGGTGCGCTGGTTGGCTTCCGGGAGCGGTCGCTGCGCCTCGGGCGTGGGCTCGGCGCTTGCGGGCTTTGCGGCCAACGGTTCCACGCTGGCGCGGAGCACCCCGCCGACGCGCACCTGACCCAGAACCGCTTCCCGGGATTGGTCCGTCGTCACTCGGAAGCGGAAGCAATCCAAATGCTCGATTGTATCGAGCTGCTCCGGCGGTGGCTGGCAATCGCGCACGTCGCCCAGCTTGACGAGCTTCTCGTAGATCAGTTGGGCTTTCAGCCCGGCCGTGGGCAGATCGGGCTGGAACGTCACCTCGCCGAGGTACGTTGCACGCCCGGCCGCGGCATGCGCTCGGCGCGGGTCTCCCGACCCCGCCGAGGCTTCGACCGCAGGTCTCCCTTGTTCCTGGAGGCCTTCGGTCATACCGTGTGCGGGGTCAGGAGACCCGCGCACAGCGCCTTCAGACCCGCGCACAGCGCCGTCGGCCGCGCCCCGGACCGGATGATCCGGTTGTGCTGCGAGCAGATCGCGGGCCAACGGCCCGAAATCGTCGGACGCCCGGCCGCCGCGTCTCAGGTCGGCTACGTGCTGCCTGAGCCCATCGGTACACTTGAGCAAAACATCGGTCGTCTGGGCCGAGAGCGAGCAGCCTTTGGCCACCACGTTCTCGAACAGGTCCTCCATCAGGTGCGCCAGCTTGGCGGCGCGGTTCAGGCCGATCGACGCGGCCGAGCCTTTGATCTTGTGCGCGGTCCCCAGCAGGCTTTTCAGTTGGCCGCCGCTAGCGCTGCCCTCCAGGGCCAGCAGCCCGCCGGTCAAGGCGTCCAACGACGCCTCGGCCTCGTCGACGAACATGGACAAGTAGTTGTCCGGGATGTCGTCTTCGTCGTTGATCCCCTCAAACGGATCGGATTGCCGCGCCGTGCCGGAGCCCGGCGCTGTGCGCGGGTCTCCTGACCCCGCACTCGGGAGGAGACCTGCGGTCGAGGTCTCGGCGGGGTCGGGAGACCCGCGCCGAGCGCAGTCGTCGGGAGACCCGCGCCGAGCGCGGTCGGCTCCCTCGCCGGTCGCCGCGCCCAGGGCGCGCTCCGCATCGGCCTGGGTCGTCTGCTTCTTCTCGGCGCCTGCCGTTTGGAGCATTCGGCGGATCGCCTCCAGAACGGCGTCGCAGTCCACCGGCTCGCCGCCCGGCTCCTTCAACAGGCCGACCATGGCCGTCAGTTGATCGAGCCCCATGAACATCAGCTCGGTCACGTCGCGGGTGATGCTCAGCTCGTCGTGGCGTGCCGCGTCGAAGACGTTTTCGATCTTGTGCGTCAGGTGGTTGATGTCCGTCAGCCCGAGCATGGCCGACAGGCCCTTGAGGCTGTGGGCCGCGCGAAACATCTCGTTCAGCAGGCCGTCGTCGCAGCGCTGGTGGTGATCTTCGTCGAGCGCCTGGACCCATTCGTCCAGTTGCAGCAGGTTCGCGTTGAGCTGGGTGAAAAGCTGGTCCGACTCGTCGAGAAAGTCGCCCAGCAGGCTGTCTAACAACTCGTTTTGGGTGTCCGTCCTCGGGTCGTTCATCGCCATCCCTTTCATTGCGGAAAAGGGGACAGGCACCTTTTGCCGTGACCGGGCACCGACCGGAGGTTGGTCGTCGGGTGCTTTGCACAAAAGGTGCCTGTCCCCTTTTCCTTTCATTGCGGCAGCCGTTGGCACAGCCACGGCCGCAAACGCACGAAATCCTTGACCAGCTCTCCGATGCCCTCGGCGGGGCCTGCCACGAGCAGTCCTCCGGGGCAGATTGCCGAGCGCACATTGTCCATCACGCGCCGCTTGGACTCCGGGGCGAAGTAGATCAGCACGTTCTTGAGAAACACTACGTCAAACGGGCCGTCGCGGAGCCGGTCCAGCAGGTTGTGCTGGCGGAAAGTGACCAGCCGGGTCAGCATGGGGGATGCCTGCCACAGGTCGGCGGTGGCGGCCTTGCGGAAATACCGCTTCTTGTACGATTCCGGCACCAGTCTCATCGCCCTTTGGCCGAACGAGGCGGTCTTGGCCTGTTGGACCGCTCCGGTCCCGATGTCGGTGCCCAGGATGCGAATCTGCCACTGCGCGTGGTTCGGCAGGCAGTCGGCGATGCAGCAGGCGACGGTGAAGGCTTCGTCGCCCGTGCTGCAAGCCGCCGACCAGATCCGCAGGGACCGCTGGCGGCTGCCCGCGCGGGCGTCGGCCGCGCAACCGGGCAGGTACGCCTTCCGAAACCACTCCCACTGGCTCTCGTCGCGGAACAGGAACGTCTCGTGGGTGGTGATCTCCTGCAGGAACGCGTCCCACTCGGGATCGTTGGGCCGGAGCCGCCGCAGGTGGTTGTAGTACTCGTCGAACCCGCGGGCGCCCGTCTCCTTCAGACGCCGCCGCACGCGGTTCGACAAGAGCGTCTTCTTCTGCGGCGAAATACGAATCCCCGTCCGCTCGTAGATCATCTCGGCGTACCGCGCCAGCTCGTCGTCGGTGACTTCGACCAGCGGGGCGAGCGGAGCCAACGGAGCGATGGCGTTGGTGGGTAGGGCAATGGTGTCAGTTGGCGTCATACGCGTGCGATACCCTGTTCTTCAACTGCCGCTGCGAAAAAGGGGACAGTCCTCATTTGTGCGAAGCCGGGCACCGACCGAAGGTTGGTCGCGGGCCGTTCCGGCAAATGGGAACGGTCCCCTTTTTCGCCTGCCGGGCGATTGTCTCGGCCAGGTCGACCAAATGAGGTCGCTGCGTCTGGGGCAGCAAGTCGATCTTGATGCGGAGCCTCTGGAGCCTCTGCTGGAAGCTCTCGCCGGCCTCAGTCCGTGCTTCCCTATCAGTAAACATGACGCTCTCCTCATTTGTGCGAACTAGGCATTTAGGGGTTCAGGGTTCAGGGTTCAGGATTTCGATGGAAGCGTCTCCTCAAAGTCCTGAACCCCGAACCCTGAACCCTCTCCTTTTGGTTTTCGTGCTTTCGTGATTCCTTTGCGCGCCTATTCCCCGGCGCCAACTGCCGCGTCGGCCAGTGACTGGGCCTCTTCGTCGCCGAACAGCCGGTCCACGTCGAGGAGGATCAAGAGGTCCTCTTTCAACCGCACCAGGCCGGTCATGTAGTCGTTTCCCGAGTTGGTCACGGTGGGCGGGGCCGGCGAAATCTCCTGCCGCGTCACCCGCAGCACCTCGTTCACCGAGTCGACGACGATGCCGATCATGCGGCTGCCCACGTGGAGCACCATGATCCGGCTTTCGGGGGTCAGCTCGGCGTCGGCCAGCGAGAATCGGACCCGCAGGTCGATCACCGGGATGACCGTGCTGCGGAGATTGATCAGCCCCTTGACGTAAGGGGGCGTTTCGGGGATGTGCGTGATCTCACCGACCAGGATGATCTCGCGGATCTTGGTGATCTCGATCCCGTAGGTTTCCTCGGCCAGCTTGAAGCTCACCAACTGCATCGAGCCGGTGTGCCCAGCGGCGTCGTGTTCTTGAACCAGAGGTTCATGCGTGGCTGTGGACATAGGATGACTCCGAGTTGGAATGTTGGAATGTTGGAATGTTGGAATGATGGAATGATGGAATGATGGTGTATTGGAATGACGGAGTATTGGAGAGTTTTCGCCCCAATACCCCATCATTCCATCATTCCACCATTCCACTGTTCCGTCAGACCGCCATGGCCTTCGCCGTCCGGTCTTGGCCCGAAGGGCCCTTGCCCTTGGGGGTCTTGGCCTGGGTAGCCGCGGCCTTGCGGGCCGTCGCTTGCGCCCGAAGCTCCTCGCTGTTGGCCGTCTGGTGTTGGCCCGACTGGCCGTTGCTGGTCGTGAACTGGCCTACCAGGTCGCGCAGGGCCTGGGCCTGGGCGCCCAACTGCTCGCTCGAGGAGGCCATCTCCTCGCTGCCGGCCGCTGCCTGCTCGGTCACCTGGGAGATGCCTTGGACGGCCTTGGAGACCTCATCGGCATTGGAGGCCTGTTGCACCGTGGCGGTGGCGATCTCGCCGATCTTGCCGGCCGTGGCCTCCACGCCGGTCACGATCTTCTTCAGCGCCTCCTCGGTCTCCCGGCTGAGCTTGGCCCCCTCCTGGACCCGGCCGCTCGACTCCTTGATCAGCTTGGTGATCTCGCCGGCCGCCTGGTTGGAGCGCTCGGCCAGCTTGCGGACCTCGTCGGCCACCACGGCGAAGCCCATGCCGTGCTCGCCGGCCCGGGCCGCCTCGATCGCCGCGTTCAGGGCCAAGAGGTTGGTCTGGCTGGCGATCTCCGAGATCACCTGGATGATCTCGGCGATCTGATCCGAGCTGGTGCGAATCTGCTCCATGGCCTCGGCCGACTTCTGCACGGCCTGCCCGCCTTGCTCGGCCAACTGGCTGGTCTCCTTGGAGACCTTGTCGGCCTCGCGGGCATTGTCCTTCACGCCCTGGACCGAGCGGCTGAGCTCCTCGATCGACGCCGTGACCTGCTGCACGCTGGAGCTCTGCTCCTGCGAGCCGGAGGCCAGCGTCTGCGAGCTCTCGGCGATCACCCGCGAGCCTTCGGCAAACTGATTGGCGCTCTCGTTGATCTGCCCGATCGCGTCGCTCAGATTCTTCATCACGAAGTTCACGGCGTCCCGTAGCTCCCCGTAAACGCCGGGATAGTCGGTCTGGATGCACTGCGAGAAATCCTTGGCGGCCATCCGCTTCATGGCCGCACCGATCTCGCGGATGGGCGTCACAAACGCCTCCATGGTCAGGTTCATGCCGCCGACGATCTCGCGGTACTTGCCCCCGAATTTGCTTTCATCGGCCCGCATGTCCAGTTCACCGCGTCCGGCAGACCTTAGCATCTCGTTGACTTGCGCCATTGGCGGCAGGAAGCCTTCCGGAGTCTTGTTCATGCCGCTGATGATCTCGCGGTACTTGCCCTGGAACTTGCCTTCGTCTGCTCGACTCTCGAGCCTGCCTTCGGCGGCCGCCTTGGCCAGATCCGAGGTTTCGTTGACCAAACCGTTCATCGCCTCGATGCACTGGTTGAGATTGTTCTTGATCTCGTTGAAGTCGCCGTTGTAGCTGTCGGTGATCTTCGCCGGGATGTCGCCCTTGGAGATCCGGTCGACGTACTCGGCGGCCACGTTCAAGGGGCCGATCACCGCGTCGAGCGTGGCGTTGACGCCCTCGACGATCGGGCGAAACTCGGCGGTGACCAGTTGCGGATTTCCGCGGGTCTGGAGTTGCCCCGCCACGGCCGCCTCGGCGAGGCGTTTACTCTCGCCGATCAGGGCGCTAAGGACCTTGCCGATGCCGCGGGCCGTGACGAAGCCGGCGATCGCGCCGATGAGCAGGCCGACGGCGATCATGGTCGCGGTCGACGTGTTCGCCTCGCTCTTGGTCGCCAGGGCTTCCTTTTCCGCCTTCTTCCCCAGGGCCTGGCAGAGGGATTCGATCTGCTTGAGGTCGCGAGTGCAGTCGATCTGGTCGCTTTCGACCTCGAGCTCATCCTCGACGATCTTAGCCAGTTGGGTCCGGTATTTTCCGGCCGCCTCTTCGAGCTTGGCAAGCTTCGCCAGGTCGGCGGCCTCCTCCTGCTTGTCGCGGGCGGCGCCGGCGATCATCGCGCGGGCGGCCTTCAATTGCCCCATTAAGCCGCCAAGGCTGCTCTGCATCTTCGTCACGCGGTCCGTCCGCTTGTCCGCGAGGAACTCGGATTCGGCCCGGGCGAGCTGGCCGGCGAACAATTCCGCCTCCAAGATGGTCGTCAGCAACTCGGTCTGCCGTTGGGCTTGCGCGGAGAGCCCTGACTGCTCAAGGTCCTCCTCGTGCTCGCGGCGGATTTCGCTCAAGAGCTTCTCCGTCTCGTCGCTCGCCGCCTCCAGCGAATCCTTCAACTGCTCGACCTCGTGGTACTTCTTGACGAGGCCGTCGAAGGTCTTCTTGTATTCTTCCACCGCTTTCTTGATCTTCGCCAGGGCTGCCTTCTCCGCCTCGTCCAAATCGAAGGCAGCTACCTTCTGGAAATCCGTGTCGAATTCGGCGACGATCCGGGCGTGCTCCTGGAGAATCTTCTCCCCCTGGGCCTTGTCCTCGATCCCCTTGAGGAGGAACTCTTTCTGCACGCCATCCAATTCGGACGCCATTATGTCCAAGTCCGCTAGCGCGTTTTCGAGTTCCATCTCGGCGGCAAGGCGACTGAGGCTGTAGTACCCACCCCTGTAAAGGTGCTAAACCCAATGCTGCCAACCAGTTATTGCGGGATTCTCGGGAGAACGTCGCGGGCCGCGAGCAGCGGGGCGGCGCGTCGTTTCGCGAGAATGCTGGGCATTTCGGCGAAAATGTGACCTTTACAGGGGTGGCTGTAGTACCCGACGCCGCCCAGCGCCGAGAGCACCACGAGCACGGCGGCGAAAGCGGTGTACATCTGCCCGGCGACGCTCAAACGCGCAAACAGGCCGGACTTCCAGGCCGTCAGCGCGGCGAGGACGATCACGCCCAGGCCGGCGCCAATCAGCGCGAGCAGGCTCCAGCCGGAACTGCTGTCGGCAAGCTGCGACTCCTCGGCCTTCGCCTCGCGATGGCGGGCCTTATCGAGCTCGGCCAGTTTTCCTGATTCGATGAGGGTCACGTTCTCCGCGGTGACCTTGGTTTTCGCATGGGCCGTCTGGGCCGGGGCATGCGCTGCCGCGGTGGTGTTGGCCGGTGCGTGGCCAGCCGCGGCCGGCGATGGCCCGTGCGACGCGCCGCCGGTGTAGGCCAACAGCCGGGCCATCTCGGCGTGTTCCCCCAGCCATTTCACCTGGCCGGTCTCCAGGTCGTAGATTCCGCCGACGACCTTCACTTTTCCCGCCTTGGCGCGAGTGCGGACGGTCTCGCTCGACTTGAGCAGGTCATCGATCACCTGCCAGACGTTGGCCTCGATGGCCGAGGGCACGAGGTCTTTGCCGTGCAGGTGGGCGTGAGCCTTAGCGGCTTTCTCGGCGGCGGGGCGGATTTTCCCCACCAGCGGCGGGATGTTGCCATGCACTTCGGCCGACGTGACCACGGCGGTCACTGCCCCGCAGTGCGTGTGCCCGAGCACCACCAACAGCGGCGTGCCGAGGTGGTCCACGCCGTACTCGATGGAGCCGGCCTCGTCCACGTCGCACACGTTGCCGGCCACGCGGACCACGAAGACGTCGCCCACGCCCTGGTCGAAGACCGCTTCCGGAGGCACGCGGGAGTCGGAGCAGGAGAGCACCGTGACGAAAGGCTTCTGTCCGTCCTTGGTCGTTTCCTGGCGCCGCGCGGGTGTGATGTTCGGATGGCTGCTCTTGCCCGCCGCAAAACGGCCGTTCCCGTCTTTGAGACGTTGCATCGCCTCGTCAGGCCTCACGCCGGGGTCTTGACTGGCGGCCGCGGCCGACGCTCGCCCAACGACCACCAACGCGACGGCGATGGTCAGGCCGAATCCGGCGAGGATCTTGGTCTTGGTCTTCATCTTGGCAAACATGTACTTCTCCTTGTTCGATGGGAGTGTGAGCTAACGCTGTTGAACGTTGTTGTCGGGCCGCACAAGCTATTCCTATTCTTTGGGCTGGTGCCGGTGCGACTTTCCAAAGTGGGGGAGCGATCCGTCTCCGGGTACGTCCACGCGCCGGCGGCCATGCCGGTGGGGGATGCTCTCCTCGGGCTGATGCTCCACAAACGCCGGCTCCACCTTCCTAAAAACCTGGGCGTAGGGAGCGACTTGCTGGAAGAAGGACGCCAGCGCATCGGGCAACTTCTGCGTGTGCTCCATCACCAGCGTGCCGCCCGACTGAAGCGCCTGGTGGAACATCCGCAGCACGTTGATCCGCTGCCCTTCGTCGAAGTGTAGCAGCACGTTCTTGCAGACGATCAGGCTGAGCCCTTCGCGCACGGGGCTAAGCGAGAGCAGATCGCGGTGCGAGAACGCTATCTTGGCCCGCAGCTCCGGCACGACCTCGACGAAGCCCGTGTGGGTGGCACGCCCAGAGTCTTCGATGGGCGTGGCTTCGGTGCGTCGATTGACCGGCCACGCCCTTCGCAAAGCCTCAGGGCGTGCCACCCGGTCCGGCACGACCTCGACGAAGCCGGGCTGGGAGACGGGCCGAAAGTACTTCTGGAGGATCTCGGGCGGGACGCGCTGGACCTCCTGTTCGGTGAAGACGCCCGAGGTCACCTGGGCGGCGAAGCTCGAATCGATGTCGGTGGCATGGATCTGAACGTTGCTAAAGATGTAGTCGGACATCCGCTCCCTGAACAGGATGGCCAACGTGTAGGGTTCGGGCCCGTGGGCGCATCCGGCGTCCCAGACGTGGATGAACGCGCGGCCTCGGAGGCTGGGCAGAGCATCCTCGATCGCCAGTTCGAGCGTCTGCGAGTCGCGGAAGAAAAAGGTGAAGGCCATGTTTCCGATCAGCCAACAAAAAAAGGCGCCAACGAAGTCGCCTCTTCGCTGCGGAAGAGCATGACATCGATGGCGCCTTCAACCGGCAGGCCCTGGTCCTGCCAACTAAGGCGGCCCGCCGTTTGTGTTGTGCGGGCCCGTTCCTTCCGGGCCGCTTGCCCGAAGGAACTCGTTCCAGCAAACATAGCCCGCCGTTCTTGCGCGTCCAGAAAATCTTTCCCAGTCTTCCGCGATTCAGCCCCGAAGGGGCGTAATACGAGAGCCCAGGGCAACGCCCTGGGGAGAGGGCCCATCACCAGATCGGTAGCCCTGAAAGGGCGGGATAGAGATCCGCCGGTGCCTGGATTTCGCCCCTTCAGGGCTTCGGCGGCTATTCCGACGCGCTTCCCCAGGGCGTTGCCCTGGGCTGTCGTATTGCGCCCCTTCGGGGCTGAGGAAAGTTGCCCAGGGCTTTCCGATTTCGCCCCTTCGGGGCTTCGAAGAACCGGCCCGGCCTGTCGCGCGCAAGAAAACGCGAAGCGACCCCGGGCAGCTACCGGAGTCGCTTCGCGCCGAAGCGAGGGCCCGTCGCCCGCAATGGTCCCTCAATGCGGACGGCGATCCACACCTTGTTGGGGCTTCCTTGCCCTATGGCTCATCGCAATGAATCTGCAACCCATATCCTCTGCATCCTCCGTGTCCTCCGTGGTGAAATCAGGGATTTACCACGGAGGATACGGAGGAACACGGAGGGGCATGAATCGAACACTCCTCCGTGAAGAGCGGCGCCGCGGAACCGTTTCTGCCGGGGTTGGCGACAGAGCGACGGTCCCGCGGCCACGCTACTCCCCGCTGCTTCGGTAGTCGAGGCCAATAAAAAAAGGCACAATCGGAATCACCCTTGCTCGGCAAGAGGCGATTTCGGTTGTGCCTTCAACTCGCAGGCCCCAAGTCCTGCTCGCTAAGGCCGGCTGCTGGGTGAGCCGGTTTGCCCCTTTGTGGTGCGGGCGTCTCGCCTGCTTTTTCCCGGGCAGGCGAGACGCCTGCACCACAAAAATTGTCCAAGTTATTTCTGGGCGCGCCCTTAGGCGGATCATCCGCTGCTGGGGCGCAGGTCGCTTATGTCGAACGTATCGGCCAGATCACCCCCCGGCTTCAGCCTGGCGCCGCGGGTTCGACTTGTAAGGATTGTGACGCCTCTTCCGACGCCTTGGGGCCGGTCGTGCCGACCGGGGCTTCAAGCGCCTGTTGGAGTTTGCGGGCCATGGAGAGGGTGTTCGCGGTCTCCTGGGACAGACGCCCGATCGCCGCCGAGACGCCGGAGTCGAAATCCATGTACTGGAGATTGCCCAACGTGGTCTCCAACTGCGCGAGCTGTTCGAGGACAAGTCCTTGGGCCTCGTCGCCGAGCTGGTCGGAGAGCCGATCGGCGGCTTTTCTCAGCTTTTCCAGGTACGGTTGGCAGACTTCCTGGAGTTCCGCCACGAAGGTCCAGCCCGTCCGATGATGGTCTGTTCGATTGCTCTTCTTGAGGCGGGCCGTGAAATCGGTCAGGCCGGAGGCGGACGTCGCGACAAACCGACGAAACGTGTCGAGGTCGATCCCTGCCGGTTCCGGGACCGGAGGCGACGCTTCCTCCGGGGCCGCAGCCAAGGACGCATCGGAAGGAGGTACGGCCTGCTGCTGGTTCGGCTCTTGCACCGGCTTTCCGATCGCGCCGTCGCGGCCGTTGCCGATCTTCCCAATCGGTCGCGCGAGGCCGAGCAGCCTCCAAGTGTCCGCCAAGGTGGGCCGCCCCAATCGCAAGTACACGGCCAGCGCATACCCCAGGGCGAGGTTCAGCACGCCGATCACGAACACCAGGAAAACAAACCCCATCGCTTCAGCCTGCATTTACGTGCAGTCACGAAAAAAGGCACAACTGAAGCCGCCTCCTTCGTACGGAAAGAGGAGACTTGGGTTGTGCCTTCAACCGGCAGGCCCTTGTCCTGCCAACTAAGGCAGCCCGACGCTTTTCGTGCGGGCCTGTTCCTCTCGTGCCGCTGCGGCGCGAAGGAACTTGTCCGCGCAAACATAGCCCGCCATTCTTGTGTGTCCAGAAGACCCACCCCATTCTTTCAGGTCCCGCCAGCACCAAATGGCTGTGGGGCCATATGGCGTCAACTTTGGACACGGCCGGTTCTTGCTTTTCCCCACCGGCCCCGTGCCGGTGGAAGCAGGTTTGGCGACTACGGCGTACGGTAGTAGTCGTCAAACCCGCTTCCACCGACGCGGGGTCGGTGGGGATTTCGTTGAATTGGCCTCCGCTCGCGTAGTCGCCAAACCCGCTTCCACCGACGCGGGGTCGGTGGGGATTTCGTTGAATTGGCCTCC
>CAYTJV010000111.1:0-16151 GCA_964438165.1 uncultured Planctomycetaceae bacterium
CTCCCCGTGGTTCGACCCGTTGAACCCCCTTGAGGCCCCGCTGGAGGCCGGCCCGGGCATCCTCGACCGGCGGACCATCGCCACGCGTTGGGTGCGCATGCGCCGCCCCACGATCGTCGCCGCCGGCGAATTGACCATGTCGGCCCTGGAAGTCACGATCAACACCTCGACCGGCATTTCCGAAGCCCCGCTGCAAATCAAGAGCAACTGCGGCACGCTGGTGATCGACGATTTCGGGCGGCAGCGGATGCGCGTCGAGGAGCTCTTGAATCGCTGGATCGTGCCGCTGGAGAAACACTACGATTACCTCGCCCTGCCCAACGGCAAGAAGATCCAGGTCCCCTTCGATCAGCTCATCGTCTTCTCGACGAACCTCGAGCCGAAGGACCTGGTCGACGAGGCCTTCCTCCGCCGGATCCCTTACAAAATCGAGGTCCACGACCCGACCGAAGAGGAGTTTCGCCGGTTGTTCGCGATCCTCAGCGCGAAGATGGGCATCGAGTACCGCCGGGAGCCGATCGACCACCTCATCGAGCATCACTACAAGCGGCTCAATCGCCCCTTCCGCTTCTGCCACCCGCGCGATCTGCTCATGCAAATAGGCAACTTCTGCGCGTACCGCGACCAGCCGCCGGTGCTCTCCAACGAGGCGTTCGACATGGCGTGCGAGAACTACTTTGCGATCATGGCCGGATGACCGGCAAGCTGGCAGCTTGCCCTACGATCAAAAACCGTTTGGCGCCAGGAGTCCCATGAGCCGGTCGGCAAGTGAGCCGAGGTCGCTCCGCGGCCACACCGGCACGTCCACCCCAATGGGGTCATCCGTCACCAGGGCGAGAATGTCCTTGCGATGGGCCGCCAAGCAGGGAGTGCCGAGCGATTGACGCCACACCTCGATCTTGGGACCGGCGCGATCCAAATGCCCTTCGACCAGAACCACGTCGCAGCCCTTCAAAAGTGGGGCAAGCTGCTGGTAGAAATCGATCGGCCGTGGGAAGAAGACACCCACCAGGTTACTGGTGACGATCGCCGCCGGCGCCGCCCCGGCCTGACGATGGCGATAGGAATCCGAGCCCGGCGTATCGAGGTCGTGCGTATGGCTGGTGTGCTTGATCGTCCCGACGCGGAGTCCGCGCCCGGTCAGTTCCCCCAGCAAGTCCACGATCAGCGTGGTCTTGCCGTGGTTCTTGCCTCCGACGATGTGCAGGGTTTTCATTCGGGGTGCTATACCTCACGCGCCCAATAAGTGCGGTTCTTTGAACGTCTGGAAACGAAGCGTCAACAGGCAGTCCAGTTCATTTTTGCTTCTTCCGTGAACTGGATCCTGATCATCGCGCCCTCCTGGCCAAACCAGACGCCCAAGCGAAACGGCAGGCCCCTGCGGCCTCCAGCGGCAGTTTACCCCAGGACGCTCTACCGCCGGAAGAGCAGATGCAGGCCATGCCCAGTGGGCCGGCGCAATGAGACCGGCGACAGCCGCGCAGCCGTGGCGAGGCGAAGGGAGGAAGGGCCGTTTTCTCGCTGCCGGGGAAAAAAATTCCCGGACTGGTGGGCGTCGCGCAACCTGTTGCAACAACAGGATTTACATCTACCCCCCCCCCCCACACACGCACAGGCCGCAACCGCAGGTTTTGTTGCTTGACGGGGCTGTACGGACAAGTAAACTGAGATCCGCGCTGGCGATCGTCGCCAGCACAACGGCTCGGCGGGCTGACTGTGCGAAAACCGCAGATGGTGCCCGCCGTGGGTATAACAAGAGAAACGCTTACACGCCCGACCAACTCCGTCCGCTGGTGGAACTGGGCCGCGCTCTGCATCTCGACATGATCCCGATGCTCAACTCGTGGGGTCATGCCAGCGGGATGCGTGCGACCTCGTCGGAGCACGTCGTGCTCGACCGCTTCCCCCGGTTCCGCCCGTTGTACGAAGCCGATGGCTGGTCGTTCTGCCTGAGCAACCCGGCTGCCTGGGAGCACATGACCGACCGCTACGCGGAGTTGTTGGAGCTTTTCGGTCCAACGCGTTACTTCCACGTCGGCATGGACGAGGCCTGGGGGCACCTCGGTTCAACCGGCGCGATCTGCCAGGGGAAGGACCCGCGCGCGACCTTGGCCGAGCATCTCCGACGGGTGCACGACTACTTTGCCGGCCGCAAGATCGAGGTGCTCTTGTGGCACGACATGTTTGTCGCCCGCAACGACGCCAAGCTCAAGAATGCGAGCCCGGCCAACAGTCTTCCGCCGGTTTCGCCCCACCTCGTGCTCGATCAGTTGCCAAAGGAAGTGATTATCGCGGCGTGGAACTACGGAGTAACCGGCGAGTGGCCCATCCCGCGATACTTCCACGAAAAGGGATACCGCGTGGTCGTTTGCCCCTGGAAGATGAAACGCAACACGCTGGCCCTGTTGAAGACGGCCAAGGAGATCGACCTCCTCGGCGTGCTGGCGACCACTTGGGACTCGCTCGACGTGGCGCTGCCGTCAGTCGCGCAGGCCGGCATTCTTGCCTGGGAACCGGTCGGATCGGACCTCGCCAGGGTGCCCTTCGACCATTACCTTCTTGAAATCCGTCGCCGGCCGATCGGCAACTTGCCGCGATTGGAGGAAACGCTTCAATAGAGTAAAAGAGTAAAATGGGGTAAAAGGGGATATTCTACTTTTCATGAAAACCAGAATGTCCCCTTTTACCCGCTCCGGGCAAACCGATACTGGCGGAGTGTCCCCATGGCAGGTAATTGCCGCGCCGAGACGCCATGGTGGCCCCCTCCAGGCACCCCCCCGAAGCGGCAAAACCGGCCATCTGTTGACCAAAAACCAAGGAGGCTTCACTTAGGTCTGTGAGCGTGTCCAATGCCGAGTCCTCCAAAACACTATGCTACAATTGAGTTGCAGCATTTAGTGAAGGCTTCGCGACCGCTTCGGCCGGGCGACGGGTCGCGCGCGAAACGACTGCGGCTTTCGCAAATCGCACAACAATCTCCGGCACTCGGGCAAGTGAGGAGTGATCGCATGGGCGGCATCGGCGCAGAGGGTACGGACCGCTCCCGGACAACGTTCCGCCAGAGCCTCCACGGCATCGCCCGCGGTTCCGGCCGCCGGTCCCAGCGGTTGGGCAGGCCCCGTCTGCTCCGCGTCGAATGCCTCGAAGACCGCACGCTGTTGAGCATTGCAGCGGGCGGCGCCGAGAAAGTTGGGTTTCCGGTCACGCAAGTGGCCGTGGCCCCACTCGCCACCAACGTCGCCACGGGCAGCGTGGCTGCGCGCCCGGACGGTTTGGCCGCGGTATCCTTGGCGGACCCAACGAGCATCGACCCCGGGCTGGCCGTGTCGGCGCCGTCTCCGGCGAGCGCGGCAGCATCCTCGACGGTTTCCGTTGCCGCGCTCGACGTGGCCGAAAGCATCGGCGGTTCCGGGCCGGTAATCCTGGGGGCGGCCGCTCGGCCGAACCTCACGCCGTACAAGCCCGCGACGTGGTCCGACAAAATCGTCGTGTCCAACGTCACCGGCACGCACACCGGCAGCGCGTTATCGACGACCGACACCTTGTACGTCGACTGGACCGGCCTCAACAACGGCGGGGCGGCCACTTCGACACGTTTCTACATCGAGCTGTACGTCGACGGAGCGATCAGGAACACCTGGTACTTCGATCCGCCGCTGTACCGCTACTACTATGCCTACGCGGAAGACTTCTCGATCGGCCAACTGAGCGCGGGTCAGCACACGATCCGAGTCAAGCTCGATTCGACCAGGGCCGTCGCCGAGAGCAACGAGTACGACAACGCCTACACCAAGACGATCACGGTCACCAGACCGAACCTCACGCCCTACAAACCCGCGGGGTGGGGCGATAAGATCGTCGTGTCGAATGTCACCGGCACGCACGCCGGAAGCACGTTGTACTCCAACAATACCTTGTACGTCGACTGGGCCGGCCTCAATCACGGCAAGGTGCCCACGGCGGCACAATTCTACATCGAGCTGTACGTCGACGGCTCGCTCCAGAATACCTGGTTCTTCGACCCGCCGCTGAACCGCAACTACTATACCCACGCGCAGGACTTCGCGATCGGCCCGCTGAGCGCGGGCAGGCACACGGTGCAGGTCAAGCTCGACACGACCCAAGCCGTGGCCGAAGCCAACGAGAAGGACAACGTCTACACCCGCTCGATCACGGTCTTGCCTCCCGTGATGAAATCGAACCTCACGCCGTACCAGCCCACCGACTGGTCCGACAGGATCGTCGTGTCGACGGCCACGGGCACGCACGCCGATTCGAGCACCTTGCTCGCCAGCGACACGCTGTACATCGACTGGGCCGGCATCAACAACGGCAACGCAGCCACCGCCAGACAATTCACCAGCCGGTTGTATGTGGACGGAACGCTGAAACAGACCTTCAACACGCCCGCGCCGCTGGACGCGAACAGCTATGCCTTCATCGAGGACTACGCGATTGGCCCCCTGAGCGCGGGCAGGCACACGATCCAGATCCGGCTCGACACGGGCAACACTATCGCGGAGATCAACGAAAACGACAACGTCTACACCCGCTCGATCACGGTCACGTCCGGCACCAGCATCGCGTTTGTCGTCCACTACACCGACTCGGCCGGCGAGGGATTTTTCGATCCTCAGCTCGGCGTCCAGCGGCGAAGCGCGTTCGAGTACGCTCTGGGGATTTGGTCGGGCTTGCTCTCGAAGGCCTACGAGGGTGAGACGGTGACGGTCGATGCCGCCATGGACCCGCTGGCGGGCGGGGCGACCTGGGCGGTCTTGGGCCAGGCCGGGCCGAAAAACCTCCGCTGGAATTTCGGCGGCAACGGCCTGCCCAACACGGTGTACGGCGACGCCTTGGCCAATCACCTCGCGGGAAGGGATTTGTCGCCAGGGGTAGCCGAAATCTCCGCCCAATTCAATTCCAACGTCGACAATCAAACCGTGCTGGGATCGACCGACTGGTACTACGGCACCGACGGCAACCCGAGCGGTGACATCGATTTCGTGTCCGTGCTCTTACACGAGGTGGGACACGGCCTGAATTTCTTCGACCTGATCGACGACGGGACCGGCGGATGGGCCGTAGCCGGTTATCCGGGAGCTTACGACCGCTTCCTGGAGCGCGGCGACGGCACCGACTTGACGGGAATGACCAACGCCGGCCGGAAATCGGCCATCGTCAGCAACGACCTGTACTGGAACGGCAGCGACGGCATGAGCGGCAACGGCGGCACGCGCCCGACGATGTACGCGCCCAACCCCTACGAGGGTGGCTCCAGCGTCGCGCACACCGATGAGACGGTCCACAAGTACGACTTGATGAGCCCGATGTACAGCGGTCCGGACCACACCCCCGGCCCGGTCGACCTTGGCATCCTGGCCGACATGGGCTGGAACCTGCGGTCCGCAGTCTCCTCGGCGATGCTGCTGACGCCGGAAACAGGCGAGATCAGCGAGTCCCCCCAGTGGGCGCCATTTGGGGCGCTGATCCAAGAGCAGTACGTGCTCCCGTCGTCGCTCTCGGCCGCGGCTTCGTCCGGCCCGGCTGGTCAATCGACGACCCTCAATTCCACGGCCGGCGCTGGAGCAAGTCGCGATTGGCTCGGCGCGGTCGATTGGGTGTTGTCGAGCTTGCATCCTGGTTCCCAAGCAGAGCTTGGGCAGGAGGAAGAACTGGACCGCGGGCGAGGCGCGTTTGAGCAAGTCGCTGCATGGGCGGCGCTGGAGCCACGCGAAACCCTCTTCCACCGGAAGGCCGCAGGCGACCGCGCTGTCGCCAAACCGTCGCCGAGCCGCTTGGCGAGCGATCTTGCCTCCGATTTGCCGGCCCCCTCGTTGGGCGCGCGTCCCAACGCGCTGGGCGCGGGTCTCCCGACCCCGCCCAAATCCGGACCGACAGGTCTCCCGCCGTCTGCCTGACCTTCTGAGGGTATTGGAGACCCGCGCCGAGCGCTGACCTCAATTTGGGAAGCGATGACTCTTGACAGGCCAGACTGTCGCGAAGCAGAGTAGTAGCCATCTCGTCGGACCCAAATTGACTGGTACAGGTATCCACTACATCTACGCGCTGTCCGACGGAGCGCCGCAGAATGAACCGTGACGAAATCCACCTGGCGAGCTTTCCGTTCGCAAACTGGCCGCGATCCACGCACGCAACGTGGTCCGCCGCCTCGGTCGGGTGGCACGGCCCTGAGGCTTTGCGAAGGGCGTGTTTGGTCAGTCGACGCAGCACACCCACGCCCATCGAAGACTCTGGGCGTGCCACCCAAGCTGTGATCACCGTCCGTTGGAGCCGCCGCCGGGTTGAGAACGTGCCGCGGACAGTCGGGCTAGCTTCTTGCGCAGAAAGGCCACGCAGCCGGGCACCTGCGATTCGGAGAGTCCGTGGAGCAGGAGCGGGCCTTTGAACCCGTAGGCATGGAGCAACGAGACGTAGCGGTCGTAGTCCAGGCGTCCGTGGCCGGCCGGCTCGTGGCCCGCGTCGCCGTCGTGGCTGAGGTCCTTGGCGTGCGCCAGGACGATGTCTTTGCCAATCAGCGCAAAGGATTCGTCCAGCACTTCGGCCATCCGGGCCAGCTCGCCGGCGTGGAACAGGTTCGCGGCATCCATGGTGACCTTCAGGTGCGGCGAGCCGATCTCGTCCATCAGTCGCCGGGACTTCTTCGCCGAATCGACCACGTTGTTGACCTCCGGCTCGAAGGCCAAAACCACGTCCGCTTGCTTGGCGATCGCCACCGCCTCGCGCGTGCAAGCGACCATGTCGCACCACGCCTCCGGCGAATCGTTGTCCGGGTGGCGACGCCACATGTTGTCGCGATCGCGCGTGCCCGTGCAGAGGTGAATCATCGGCGTGCCCAGGCTCCGGCACGCCGAAGCCAGGACGCCGAGCCGCAGCAGGCCCGCTCGGCGATGCTCCGCATCGGGATGACTCATATTGAACGTGCCGGCGACCGAAGCCATCGTAATCCCGCGGGCAGCCGCCGCGAGGCGAATCCGATCGGCCAGCTCGGGGTCGATTCGGTCGGGCATCGCCGGCGTGCCCGCGCAGTCCATGCTCAGTTGCACGCAGTCCAGCCCGCTGGCCTTGACGGCGTCGAGCCTGGCCTCCAGCGTCGGGCGTGAAAACGTTCCCATCAGGATGCCGATCCGCATGAGCGGGCCTCCTTTTTGTCCGGAGCGACTGGCGGCCGGGGACTCGGCCCCCGACGCCATCGGCAGAGCCCGCCCAAGAACAGCCCCGACGCCCAGGACCCCGGCAGCCTTGAGGAAACGGCGCCGAGCGCCGAAACGATCGCCTTCAGGGATTGGATGGTACATGATCGCCATAGGTCACCTTCAAGCAGAACTCAAACTGTAAACGTCACCACCGATCCTGCGTCGGTGGGACGATGATTGGCAGCTACAAACGGCCCTTCAACGTACGAGCGTCACCACCGACCCTGCGTCGGTGGGACGATGATTGGCAGCTACGACACGTGTGCCACCACGTCGCTTCTTGGCGGTCCTGCCTGGGCACGGCGCGGCACCAGCGGAAAATCGCACCGCCTTACGGCGATTGGATTGTAGCCGCCAATCATTGCCCCGCCGGGATAAACCCGGCGGTGGCGGTTACCATCCGCGGTCCGTATGTTAGCTGCAACTCATCGCCCCGCCGGAGTAAATCCGGCGGTGGCGTTTGCAGTTTGAGTTCTTGAATTATCTGCCTTGCACGGATGGGGCGTCAATGAGCCACCGCGTAAGGAACCGGACGCCGCTTTCGATGCGGGCCTCGTGGCCGCCCTCGTGGAGGTCCATCTCGATCCGCTCGGCGATGCCGAGCTTTTTGTAGTGCTCCCGGGACGCCTCGAACTCTTCGATCACCTGCGGCCAGTGGGCGATCTTGTCCTCTTTGCCGGTCTGGATCAACAGGGCCCTCGGGCAGATCAGGCTGACCACGTCGGCATCGGTGAACTCGGTCAGCCAGCCGTGGAAGAAGGCGTGCTCTTCTTTGGTTTCGAGGAAGCAGCTATAGCGCGGGTCGGGGATGGCCATCTTGTTGCGGCGATGATTGAACCACGCGCAGACCACGCCCGCCTTGATCCGCGGCTCCAGCGGCATCCAGAACATGGTCGCCAGCCCGCCCAGCGACACGCCCCACATGCCGATGCGGTCCTTGTCGATCCGCGGGTCGCGCGTGACTTCGTCCAGCAGCCGCTGCACCCGCGCCAGCTCGATGCCCGGCAAGCTCGTGTCGGCCAGCCGGCAGAGCCGCTCGATGCGGTTGCGGCGCTCGACCCCCAGCAAGTTCATCGGAGAGAGCACGGCGAAGTTGGCCTTCACCAGCTCGCGAGCGTAGCTGTGGTAGGCGTCGCCGTCGTCGGCCAGCCCGAACGTCCGCTCGGGGAAGCTGCCGATGCCGTGCTGGGCGATCACCAGCGGCACCGGTTTTCCGGGCGTTGCCGCCGCAGGCACGACGAAGACCGCTTCGGCCGTCAGCGGCCCAAGCGACAACGAGAGCCACTCCGCTTTCAAATCCGCCAGCGGCTGACACGGTCTCCGGGAAAGCTCGCCCGTCTTGGCCAGCGGCGGCGGATTGAGCACCTTCTGCCAGCGGGCCCGATTCGGCGCAACGCTCTTGACCAGCGCCTCCGGGCTCGTGTAGTCGGGATTCCACGCCTTGGCCGCGCGCTGGGGATACTCTTCCACGAGCCAGTGCCGCAGATAGCTCTCCAACTGCTTTGCATAGGCGTCGCCGCGGCTATCGACGGCTTTCCTGAGGCCATCGGTCTTCGGCGGTTCGCCGGCCGACGACGGCTGGATGCCGCCGATCAAGAACAGGAGGGCAGCCAGGGCAGCCACTTCGGCGGTTCGGGGATACAGCCTCATGATAGCTTCTCCTCTGCAAGATATGTTCAAGGCGTGAACCGGAACTCTCATTGCCCCTAATGTAGAGCACGGGCGACTCAGCCGCCATATTACCCCGGCAAGGAAGAATCGCAGTAGGATGGGTCTCCAGACCCGCGAGCGGACGGCTCTGGAGAGCCATCCTACGTGATGTCCCTGGCACGTTGCCTCAGTCGGGTCTTGAACAGGAGGGAACAGAGGAAACGGGGGGCTGCCTGTTGCTTGTCGCGGGCCGCGGGTTTATCCTCGTAGGTCAGGCTTTCCTGCCCCACCGAACGTCAGGCTGGAAAGCCTGACCTACAGAAGCGAAATCCATTGATGAAGGGTTGTCTCATGTTCTACCGAAATCAGTTCACTCAGCCAGGCAATAGGATCTCGCGGCGGCATCTTCTCCAGGCGGGCGCAGCTTGCTTGGCGGGCTGCGCCGCTTGCTCCGCGGCCCGAGCGGCGGAGAACGACGCAAAGAAATGGGTGATTGTCGGGGCCCATCCCTGGGTCTACGCCGCAACGCAGCCCAAGTACGACATCTATCCGATCCTCGACCGGATCTTCGCCGACATGAGCTACGCCGGGATCGAGGGCATCGAGTTGATGCACACGGCGTTGCGGCCCGACGACGCCGTGGAGCGGATCGACGCCCTGTCGAAGAAACATCGCCTCCCGGTGATCGGCACGTCGTTTGGCGGGAATATATGGGACCGCAGCAACCACGCCGAGATCCTCGCGGACGCTGAGCTGGTCATCCCGCGATTGGCGAAGCTCGGCGGACACACCCTCGGCACCTCAGTCGGAGCGACCGGAAAGCTCAAGACGCCCGAGCAGTTCGACGCCCAGGCCGAGCTGCTGCGCAAGATCATCGCGCTGGGCAAGCAGCACGGCGTGGTGCTCAACCTGCACAACCACACCTATGAAGTGGAACACAACCTGCACGATCTCAAGGGCACGCTGGCCCGCATTCCCGACGTGAAACTGGGACCGGACCTGAACTGGCTGGTCCGCGGAGGCGTGGACCCGGTGAAATTCATTCGCGAGTACGGCGACCGCATCGTGTTCCTCCATCTTCGCGATCAGAAGGCCGACGGCAAATGGTCCGAAGCCATGGGCGAGGGGGACATGGATTACGCGGCCATCGGCAAGGCGCTCCGCGACATCGGTTTCTGCGGTCCTGCCGTGATCGAGCTGGCCCACGAGGGGAAGTTCAAGCCGACCCGGCCGCTGCGGGAGAGCCTGAAAATCAGCCGCGAGTTTGTGCGTAAGACGATCGGGTATTGAGGAGAAAGCTATGTTCGGTGTACGAGCGTTCTTGTGGTCCTCAGCGGTTTTTGTCGCATTGGCCTGCCAAATAGCGGCTGCGCAGTCGCTACGGGTCTGGCCGGTTGATCCGCATGTTAAGGTGTTTCGCGATGCCGCGCCCGCCGCAGCGGGTCCGATAAGACTCCGGGCCGCGCGGAACGAATACGAGCCGGGCCAACTGGCCGTCCGATCCGCGGGCGAGCTCAAGGGACTGCGATTGGAACTGTCGCCGCTGCGGCACGTGGACGGCAAGAGCACCATCGCGCCGGAGCACCTGCGGTGGAACTTCGTCGGATTTATTCCGCTCAAGAAGAACACGCCGGCGAGCGACGCGATCCAGGTGCGCAAGGCCCCGTGCGAAGTCCCCGATCCGCTGTTGGAAGCGCGCACCATGGACCTGCCCGCCAACACGACGCAGCCGATCTGGATCACCGTGTTCGTGCCGAAGGACGTCAAGGGCGGCCGATACCGGGGCGAGGCGACGGTGATTGCGGGAGAGGCCCGAGCCGCGGCGCCGATCGAGCTGACGGCCGATCCGTTCGCGCTTCCCGACCAACGGCACGTGCTGGTGACCAACTGGTTCACGACCGGCAACATCGCCAAGGCGCACAAGCTGGAGCCGCGATCCGAGGCTTATTGGACAATGCTGGAGCGCTATGCCCGGAACATGGCCGCCCATCGTCAGAACGTCGCGCTGGTACCGTGGGAGCTTGTGGAAGTGGCCCGCGAAGCCGGCGGCAAGCTCTCTTTCGAGTACAAGCGGTTCGACCGCTTCGTGGAGGTTTTCCAGCGGGCAGGTGTGAGTGATGGGATCGAGATCGGCCACGTGGGCGGCGGCAAGAAGGGTTGGGGAACCGAGATCCAGCTCGCGTCGGTGCGTGCCCGGGACCGAAAGACCGGGACATCGGTCACGCTTCCGCCCGAAGAAGGACTGCTGCCGCTATTGACCGATCTCGAAAAGCACCTCCAGCAGCGAGGCTGGCTCGACAAAGCGATGATCCACATCGCCGACGAGCCGTGCCTGCTGAACCTCCAGTCGTGGAAGCAAGCCGCCGGGCTCATTCACAAGGCGGCGCCGCGCCTGCGGCGGGTCGAGGCCGTCGAAATGAGCGACTGCTCCGGCGCCCTGGAAATCTGGGTGCCCAAGCTGAGTCACTTTGATCGCTGGCGCGATGCCTATGAGGCCCAGCGCAAGGGCAACGAGTTCTGGTTCTACATCTGCTGCCACCCCTACGGCAACGTCTATCCGAACCGGTTCCTTGACTATCCGCTCAGCCGGGTGCGCGTGCTGCACTGGATGAACTTCTCCGAGAACTTGCAGGGCTACCTGCACTGGGGCCTGAACTTCTGGGGGGCGGACCCCTTCGGCACGCCGAGTCCCGACCTGCCGCCGGGCGACACCCACGTGATCTATCCCGGCTCGCAAGGGCCGCTCGATTCGATCCGGTGGGAGATCCAGCGGGAAAGTCTGGAAGACTTCGAGTACCTGCACCTCCTCGCGACGAAGAGCACGGCGGTCCAGAAGCGATTGGGCCCGGCGGCTGCGTGCTTCGATCCGCGGCGCCGAGCCTTTGAGCTTTCCCGCCGCGTGGTTCGGGCCATAAGCGATACCGAAGTGGATCCGGCGAAGATCGAAGCCGTTCGGCGCGAAATCGCCAACGAAGTCCTCGCCATCGATCAGTCGCCGCTGGTGCTGATCCAGACCGAGCCGCCCGAGAACGTCGTGCTCGTTGAAGGCCCGATCTCGGTGGAGGTTCGCGGCGTGGTCGAGCCCGGCACGAAGGTGAAGGTCAACGGCAGTCCGGTGACGGTTCAAGCCGATGGCACGTTCCTCGCGCTGGCGGGCGCGCAAGTCCGCGTCGAAGCCGAGCGCGACGCCAAGAAGAAGACCATCGTTCGCAGCTTCAAGGTGCGGAAGACCTAGGAAACGTCCGGGTAGGACGGGCCTCCTTGTCGGTCACGCGCACGTTCCCTGGAGGCCCGGAGCGGCGGCGCGGTCGCCGATAGGCTCATCCCGTCGCCAGCAGGCTTTCGACCGAAATATCTTCGTCGACTTCGGGCCAGTGGATGCCGATCCCTCCGCCGATGAGACGCCAGTTCGCCCGCTGTTCGTCAGTGGCCCCGACAAGCCGCGGGAACCAGACCAGCGGCGCCGACACCTCGCGGCCATCGGCCAGCACCACGCGAAGCGCGTCAGGCGTCCTGCTCACGTCGATCGCCAGCGGCTCAAGCTTGATTTCGGAGATGCTCATCCCATCGCTCCCTGCTGACCACTCCTATTTTAGGCGAGCACCACGGCAGGCTGCAAGAGGCAGCCATCGGGTTGTCACCCCGCTTGTCAAGCGTAAGAGGCCCCCGATCGCCGTCCGACGGGATCGGCGGCTGCCCGGCGAATTCGCAGTGGGGAGCTTGACGTGGCTAATTCCCCAGAAGAGACTCGTAGCTGTCATGAACGATTCCAAAAGGAGCTTGCAGCGCATGACAAGCAGATCCCATGCGGCACTCGTTGTGACCTTTTCCTTGCTCACTGCGGCGGCCATGGCGGCGACTCCGACGGCAATCGCTGCCGACTACCGGGGGAAGTACCAGGCCCTCTTGAAGAGCCAAGGAGCACGCGGCGTGGTGCAGCCCGTTCTGGCGACCTTCGGGAGTCCGACCGCCGCGGAGGAGATCGAGCAACTGGGGAGCATTCTGACCGCGTCATCCGGCAGTGCGGGGGCGGTGCTGGATGCTTTGGCCGCGGAGAAATCGGTGGAGGCCGCCACCGTCAGCGCTGAGCTGTTGTACGCCATCGCTCGGAGCGACGGCCATCGGTTGACCGACGATCCGGGCTGGCGCCAGGTGGTCGAGCGCGGAACTGCCCTGCTCGGACACGACGATCCCTTCGTGCGCGGGATCGCCGCATGGGCCCTGGTTGCCGTGAAACCGGAGACCTCACTGGAGTGCGATTTCGTGCTCCAGGCGTTCGCTCTGGGGGTACACCGGACGACGCGAGACCTCTTGAAATCGGCTCAAGACATCATGAGACGCGCCGAGGCACTCGCGGCGTATGCTCAGTCCCGCGGCGGGGAGCGGCTGCGACAACGAACGGTTGCCGCCCTGGAATCGCTCCGAGAAGCACACGCGAGTCGGAGAAGCCAAAGGCATCCGACCGATCTTGCCGGCCAGCGCAAATGGTGGATGGAAGTCCGCCGCGCTGCCCGGGATGTGGTTCTGGCCAGCCCTGATCTGGATTTCAAGGAGATCGTGTTCTTCAAAGTCCCGGTGCGGACCGAGGGAAACCACCCCGATTGCCTCGTTCAAAACCACGACCGCCCGAAAGAACGGAGGCCGGGCGGCGATATTCTGGTTCAGACGGGCCTTGGGCCTGCGGATCCGGTGCGGCCCCTGATCGCCGGCAAGCTGGGAAAAGGACACGTGCAGGACATGGATCTCTGGTGGGACGCCGACCGACTGGTGTTCGCCTACGTGCGTCAGCCGCACTGGGGCGACGGGCGATCGCGCTGGGGGAGCGTCACCTGGCGAAACGGCCCGTCGGTCACGGTCATGGATCATCTGGTGGGATTCAAGGACGGGATGTTCTGGGAGAACGGCAGCGAGCCGACGCACCTTTACGAGATCCGCTTGGATGGTAAAGGATTGCGTCAACTGACCGACGACAACGTCTACTGCGATCGCGAGCCTGCCTATTTGCCCAACGGCGACGTGGTTTTCTCATCCGACCGTGGCTGCGGCGCTTCGCAATGCGGGGCCGCGCCGCTGGCCTATAGCGACTTCGGCCTCCCGAATCTCTTCCGCGTGTCGGCCGATGGCAAGAGCATTCAGCGGTTGACGTACAACAAGGACGTGGACCGGTACCCGCATTGCCTGGACAACGGACTCATCGGGTACATGCGATGGGATTATCAAGAACGATTCTGGGCTTATCCCCACGCGCTTTGGACGATTCGGCCCGACGGAACGATGAACGACGGCCTGTTCAAGGTCCATTTCAGCGAGCCCCAGTCCGTGCGCGAGCCGCGCTCGATTCCCGGCAGCCAGAAGCTGGTCGTGATCGCGTGTGGCCATCATTCGCCGCCGGAAGGGGCGGTCGCCGTGGTGGATCCATCGTTCGGGGTCAACAACCCCTTGGGCATGCGCTACGTGACGCCTTCCTGCAGCCCGCTGGAAGGCGGGCTCGGATCGTCTCCTACCGTGGCGGAAGGCGGCGTGCCTGACCGAGGAGGGTTTTACAGGACGCCTTGGCCCTTGTCGGAGAAGGGTTTTCTGGTGTCCTACGCCCACCACTACCCGAGGAACACGAGCTATGCGGCCTACTACGTCGACGTCTGGGGGAACAAGGAGTTGATCCATCGCGACGCCGCCATGGACGTGTTGTGTCCCATGCCGGTCCGCAAGCGTCCCAAGCCGCCGATGCTGCCTTCCCACGTGGCCCCGGAGTCGAGCTATGCGATCTGCTATTTGGATGACGTGAATCGCGACATGCCGGGCATCAAGCCGGGGACGGTCCGATACTTGCGGATTTCCGAGCAGCTCCAGTGGTTCTTCGGCAAGAACGACAATACCGGTCCGATCCGCTGGACGCCGGGCACCCAGCATTCGCGGAACTTCGGCTACTGGTCCTGGTCGCCAACCCGGGTCATTGGCACGGTGCCCGTGGAAAAGGACGGCTCGGCGTATTTCAAGGTACCGGCCGGCTTGGCGGTCTACTTCCAGGCCCTGGATGAAAACCTGATGGAAATCCGGCGGATGCGGAGCCACATCGAGTTCAAGCCGGGCGAGGTCCGGGGTTGTGTGGGCTGCCATGAGACCAAGCAGCACGTGCCGAGGACCGCGCCCAAGGAGAGCCGGCTGGCCTTCCGGCGGGAGCCCTCGCTGCCCAAGCCGCCGCCGTGGGGCGACGTGGCCATCATCGACTACGAGAAGATGGTCCAACCCATCTTCGACCGTCGCTGCGCTGAATGTCACGGCGCGAAAGACCCGAAGAAGGACCTTGACCTGACCGCCTCTCGCGATCCTTACGGCTTCGTGCAATCCTACCGGTCGCTGTTCGGGATCAAGAAGGACGTGCCGACGCCGCTGGGCGAGGGATTCCGCGAGGCATTCGCCGAGATTCCGAAACTCCAGAAAGAGGAAGACTCGCTCTACGAATCGGTCAAGAGGTCGATCTACAGCCCCGGGGCTCTGCTGTGCCTATCGAATCACCTGAGCGGGCCGGAGGTCACGCAGCCCAAACAATTCGGCTCTCACCAGAGCCGGCTCGTGATCTCGCTGTTGAACGATGAAGTACACCGGAAGGACGTAGTGCTCAGCCGCGAAGAGTGGGAGACTTTGGTGACCTGGGTCGATGCCAACGCGCCGTACTTCTCGACGTACTATCAGTACTTCGATTCCAATGGGAAGTTGCTGCCCAAACCCATCCAGGTCCGTGTCGAGCTGGATCCGCCCTTCAAGGCGGGCGAAAAGTCCTACCGGATCGTCGCCGACCGGCCATCACCGCGGCTGCGGGAAGCGGCGCAGGCATTCATGTTGTGGCACGGTCTCCTGACCGAGCCACCCCGTTGACCGAAGGTCTCCTCTTCGCGTCCGCCGACAGCCCCGCAGCGCAGCGATTTTCAGGGGCTTGTTGATTTGCCTCCACTTTCGGACATGCAAGAGCCTTACGGCTCAGGTTGGCGGTTTTGCTAGAAGCAGTTCTTGACGCTCGCGCGTCATCCAAATTGTCTCATTCGGCCGTCACGATGGCCGCCGTGTTACCTTCTCTGCAAAAGAGGGTACTGGCGCTCGATCCCGAGCGCGTCGCTACGCAATCCTTTTAGCTTAATCCAGGGGCCGGAAACCACAAGCACCCCCCGCTTGATTGTGCGCGGTGGACAAAAGGGGACATTACTGATTATCGCCCTCCTATTTTGCCAAAATCAGTGATGGCCGGGTCGCCCTGGGCGGTTGCCCGCCCAGGGCTCCCACAGATCCGTA
>CAYTJV010000112.1:0-15880 GCA_964438165.1 uncultured Planctomycetaceae bacterium
GTAGAATCGCATCCTGGGAGGTTTGCACACCGCAAGCGGACCCGGCAGGGATAGGGCTTTGGCAATCCGAAGAAACAGGCAGGGAAGTTGCGGACCCCCGCGCGATTGGAATTGGAAAACTCGCAAATTGATCCGCATCCTCTCCAGCGACACCACCGACCCGCTGTTGGCGCCGTCCCCTATTTGCCTTCGACTTCGATCTTTCTTGCACTGCACACCGTAGGCCTCCACCCAACAGGAGGAGTAGTGGCTCCGGCAAGAAGGGTTCTCGCGGCACGGGAAGCGTGTGTCAATCGACAGGGCCGAAGAGTTGCAGGCAAGCAGAAAGAGGCCCGGATGGCGGTACGGGCAGGATCCCCGGGATGGAGCCAGATAGTCTATAATGGGAGGGGCTTTTTCCAGGCGGTCCGAGACGATCATGAAGCCGAGTACCATGGAGACATCGAAGGGTCTGGCTTTCTTGGTGCTGCTTGTCTTGGCGGGAGCGGCACTGGGTTGGTTCATCATCCCGACACCGAGCAGGGAATCCCCCGCACGCAGAAAATCACTCGCCGAGGAATCGATCCTCACCGCCGCGCACGGCGGGGGGCGAGTGGAGTACGCCGGCGACGCCACCTTCGGTCAGCAGGTCCTCAGTTCGCCGGTTCCGGTGCTCGTCGATTTCTATGCCGATTGGTGCGCGCCCTGCATGGAGCTCGCACCGGTGCTCGACGAGCTGGCCCGCGAAATACCCAACGCCAAGATCGTCAAGGTCAATGTGGATCGTGAGCCCGCACTGGCGGCGCGTTACGACGTCAGCTCGATCCCGAGGTTGCTGGTCTTCAAGAACGGGCAGATCACCGCCGATCACACCGGCTCGGCCAGCAAGAGCCGTTTGAAGACGATGCTCGGCCTGTGAAGTCGGTGGGCCGGCCAACAGCCGTCCTATACCGGGCAACGGAAGCGGGTGAAGCCGGCCCGTCTTGCAAAACGCCACGAGTGCCTACAGAATGAACAGGCGCGGCACTTCCGAGACTCTGGACTCGATTTCTGGGAGAACCACGATCATGATGCGCTTCGGCTGGATGGCGTCCTTGGGGTTGGTGGCGGCAGGATTCACGGTCCTGGGCGTTGCGTCTGAGCCACAGACGGCGGCACGGCAGATCCTGGCAAAGACCGGCGTGAAGGGAGGTCTGGTCGTCCACGTCGGCTGCAGCGACGGGCGTCTGACGGCCGCGCTGCGGGCCGGCGACGGGTATCTGGTGCACGGCCTCGACGCGGACGCCAAGAACGTCGAGGCGGCACGCAAGCACATCCAGTCGCAGAAGGTGTACGGACCGGTGTCGGTCGCGCAGTTCTGCGGCAAGCGGCTGCCGTACATCGAGGACTCGGTCAACCTCGTCGTGGCGGACGATCTGGGCGGCGTGCCGATGAGCGAGGTGATGCGCGTGCTCGCGCCCAACGGCGCCGCCTGGATCGGCGGCAAGATCACGGTCAAGCCGCGCCCGGCAGGCATGGACGAGTGGACGCACTACCTGCACGATCCCGGCAACAACGCGGTGGCGCACGACGAGCTGATCGCCCCGCTGACGCGCCTTCAGTGGATCGCCGGTCCGCTTTACTCGCGTCATCACGACCACATGTCGGGGGCCAGCGGCATGGTGTCGGCCGGCGGCCGCACGTTCTACATCTTCGAAGAGGCGCCGCGGGCCTCGATCCTGATTCCGCCGCAGTGGCATCTCTATGCCCGCGACGCCTTCAACGGCACGCTCTTGTGGAAACGCCCGATCGAAAAATGGCACGAGCACATGTACCCGCTCAAGAGCGGTCCGGCGCTCTTGCCGCGGCGGTTGGTGGCGGTGGGCGACCAAATCTACGTGACCATGAGCATCGACGGCCCTTTGAGCGCGTTGGACGCCGCGACCGGCAAGACCCTGCGGACCTACGACGGCACGGCGGCTACCGAAGAAATCCTCTTCGCCGACGACGTGTTGTTCCTTGTGGTCGCCGACTCCAAGTCGCTCCGCAGCGATCCGAAGAAGCTCTTTGCGAGCATGGCCGACATCCGGGCCGATGCCACCGGCGGCCTGTGGGGCGAGGCGCCGCGAGTCATCAAGGCCGTCGAGGCCGACAGCGGCAAGGTGCTTTGGGAGAAAGCCTCCGCGATCATGCCCATGACTCTGGCGGTGGACAGCCAGCGGGCGTATTTCCACGACGGTGGCCGAATCGTCTGCCTGGACCGCAAGACCGGCCGGGAAGCGTGGGCCTCCGGGCCGGTGGCGAACCAGCGGGCACTGAAGAGCTCGGCCGCGCCGACGCTGGTGGTTTACGACGACGTGGTGCTCTTCTCCGGCTACAGCGGCGAGCGCCGCAAGGGCGAAGCCACGACGATGTATGCCCTGTCGGCCCGCGATGGAAAAAAGCTCTGGGATGCCGACCATCCGCCCTCCGGCCATGCGGGCAGCCCGAAAGACATTCTCGTGCTGAACGGCGTGGTCTGGTGCGGAGCCACGGCCCAGGGCTCGGATTCGGGAATCATGACCGGCCGCGACCTGCACACGGGCAAGGTGCTCAAGGAGTTCCCGCCCGACGTGAAGACGCACTGGTTCCATCAACGCTGCTATCGCCAGAAGGCGACCGACAAGTACCTGCTGTTGTCGCGGACCGGCATCGAGTTCGTGGACGTGGCCAACGCCCACTGGACTTGCCACCATTGGGTCCGCGGCGCGTGCCTTTACGGGATCATGCCCGCCAACGGGTTGATCTACAATCCGCCGCATCCGTGCGCGTGCTATCTCGACGCGAAGCTGTTCGGCTTCAACGCCCTGGCGCCGGACACGAAGCACTGGAAGCCGCGGCGCGACGTGCCGGATTCCGAACGGCTGGAGCGGGGGCCCGCCTACGACCGCCCCGAACCCCGAACCCCGAACCCCGAACCCCGAACCCCGAACCCTTCCGACTGGCCGACGTATCGGGGCGATGCGGCTCGCAGCGGGGCCGCCAGCGCGCATGTCCCCGAGAAACTGAATCTGGTGTGGCAAGCGAGCATCGGCGGCAAACTCAGCGCCGTATCGGTCGCCGACGGCAGGCTCTTCGTCTCCTCGGTGAACGCCCACACCATCCACGCCCTCGACGCGGCCACCGGGACGCCGGCCTGGGCGTTCACCGCCGGCGGACGGGTGGATTCGCCGCCGACGATCTGGCAGGGGCGCGTGTTGTTCGGCTCTGCCGACGGCCACGTCTATTGTTTGCGGGCCAGCGACGGCGCGCTGGCCTGGAAGTTCCGCGCCGCGCCGGAAGATCGGCGGCAGGTGGCGTTCGAGCAGGTGGAGTCGGTCTGGCCGGTCCACGGCAGCGTGCTGGTGCAGAACGATGTCGTGTACTGCGTCGCCGGCCGCTCGATGTTCCTCGACGGAGGGCTGCGCATGATCCGGCTCGATCCCAAGACCGGCCAAAAAATCTCCGAGACGATTCTCGACGAGCAGGACCCGGCCACCAAGGCCAATCTGCAGGTCCACGTCAAAGGCCTGAATATGCCCACCGCGCTGCCGGACGTCCTCTCCAGCGACGGCCGCTACGTGTACATGCGCACGTTGCCCTTCGACCTCAACGGCCAACGTAAGAGCGTGGACTACGTTGACCTGAAGGACCGGCAGGGCGACGACCTGCACCTGTTCAGCCCGACGGGATTCCTCGATGACACCCTGTGGCACCGGACGTACTGGATCTACGGCCGCGCGTACGCGTCGGGCGCGGGCGGCTACTTCCAGGCCGGACGGGTCGTGCCCGCCGGTCGGATCCTCGTGTTCGACGAGAAGAACGTCTACGGCTACGGCCGCCGCTGGCAGTACTATCGCTGGACCACGCCGCTGGAGTTCCACTTGTTCGCGACCGCCAAGCAGCCGGAACAAATCCGGATGGGTCAAGAGGCGAAGCCCGCCCGGGGCAAGGACGGCAAGCAGAAATTCACCGCCGCCGTCACGCCCGTGATGCGGTTCAGCCACGCCTGGTCGGACGAGCTTTCGGTGCAGGCCACGGCCATGGCGCTGGCCGACAAGACGCTGTTCGTCGCCGGCCCGCCCGACGTGATTGACGAAGAAGAGGCCGCCAAATCGCTCGGCAAGCCGGAGACGAAGAAGAAACTCGCCGAACAGGAGGCCGCCCTGGAGGGCAAACGCGGCTCGCTGCTGGTGGCTGTGGCCGCCGGCGACGGCAAGAAGCTTGCGGCCTACCGGCTCGATTCGGCGCCCGTCTTCGACGGGATGGCCGCGGCAGGCGGACGCCTGTACCTGTCGACCCTCGACGGCAAAGTGTTCTGCCTGGGCCCAGGCCAAGGCCGGCCATTGCAGCCAGCGGCGGGCGAGGTGGTGAAGCCCCGCTCCGCCGAGGCCGACAAGCCGCTGGCAAGGGTCCCGCCGGCAACGACGTCCAAGGCCAAGGGGGGCGGCAAAGCCGCCAAGAAGGCCGCTCCGAAACGCGAGTTGAAGAAGCACCCGGACTTCCAGCACCTCGAAGCCGCGACCGTCACCAGCGGCGGCCTGGGCTACAAGGTGGAAGTGGACGAGGGCGCCGGGTTCGCACTGAAGAAACTGGCCGAGCCGCTCGCCGGCCCGGTCACGTTCACCGTGAAAATCCTGCCCACGACCGAGGGCCGCCTGCAGACCGGCTTCCTGGCCTTCGGCGACGGCGCCGAGGAGAACCAACTCGTGAAATGCGGCGTCCGCTTCCGCATGAAGAAGGGCTTCATCCTCCAGGGACCCGCGCAGAAAGACGGCGGCACGACGCAACCTGTGGAGTGGCAGGCCGGCAAACCGCTGGACGTCCAAGTCACCGTGGACCTCGCCGCTCAGAAGGTCAAGATGACCCTGGCCGGCCAGACAATCGAAGCGCCGCTCGAGCGTCCGCTCAAGTCGATCACGCACGTCGGCTACTACGTCATGAGCGCCGTGACGGAGTTCAGCCCGATCGCCATTGGCGGCGTGGCGCGGTAGCCAGGCCCGAGGCATTGTCTCCCCTCCTTCTTTGGGAGAGGGGTTATGTTTGCAGCTCAAACTATAAACGCCACCGGCGGATTTACTCCGGCGGGGCGATGATTGGCAGCTACAATCGATGGGGTCAGGCCGGCGGCGGGCATTAGGGGGATTCCGCTATTGACTAACGCCGGCCTGCCCCTGTCCGACCCCGGGGAGTCGTAAGGGGGACAGGCGCGCTTTCTGAGGCGTCACAAAGCGCGCCTGTCCCAATCCTGTTCGGCACCATTATTGCTCCAGCGGCTTCAGTGGGAAAGGTGCGAGGAGAGGCGCATGGCGGCGCGCGTGAGAGAACGTGGGAGAACAGAGCGAAGTGGCGCGAGGAATGCCAGCCATCGTAGGGTGCTCTGGGAGCACCATCGGCGTAGGAATCGAGAACACGGTGGGACTCGCAAAGAACACGGGTCGGGTGGAACGCCTGCCCCGGGGCGTGACGCCCGGTTCCGTGATAAAATAGATTGTGGAGGTGTGACCATGCCGACCTTGGAATTGACCGACGAGCAGGTGGTGGCGTTGGTGAAACAAAGGCGTGGCGGGTCGGTCGACGCACGGAGGTCACGCCCATCAAAGACCCTGGGGGTGCGACCCGACCGTCCGCCAGGTAAACAAGTTTTTTGAGCGAGACGGAAGACCGCCAAAGAGTCTCCGGACCCCTGCCAGCTCGTCCGGCAGGGGTCACTCCAATCGCCACGGCGCGCGCAACGGCCGGGTCAGCCTCCGGTTGGCGTCGGGGTCGTCGGCGAACAGCTCTTTTTCCGGGTCCCAGCGGAGCTTGCGCCCGAGCTGAAAGGCGCACCAGGCGAGTTGGCAGACTGTGTCGGAGCGCACGGCGACGTCGATGTTCGCGATGGTCTTCTGCCGCGAGCGCACGCACTCGAGGAAGTTCCCTTGGTGGAACGTGCTGACCGGCAGGCGGATGTCGTCGGGGCCGAACGGCTCTTTGAGGAGCGATTTCGGCTCGGCGTCGATCGCCCCGCGGTTGACCCAGACCCAGCCGTCCGGGCCCTCGAACGTGATCCCGTGCCGCACGCCGGTGAAGCCCGGCCCGTCGCCGGTGAAGATCAGCTCGACGCCGTTGGCGTATTTCATCCGCGTGTTCCAACTCAGCGGGTTGTCGCACAGCGCGTCGTCGTCGGGAAACCGCGCCGAGCCCTCGACTTCCACCGGGCCGGTCAACTCCGTGCCGTTGCCCCACTGGGCGATGTCGATGTGGTGGATGCCCCAGCCGGATACGTACCCGAGCGAGTAGTCGCTGATGTGGAACCAGTGGGGATAGACCAACCGCGCGCTCGTGTAGGGCGCCCAAGGCGCCGGCCCGAGCCAGAGGTCGTAGTCGAAGCCGTCGGGGACCGGCTCGGGCACGTAGGTCTTCAGCCCCGAGCGCTCGGCCGCCCCGGCGTGTACGCCGACCTTGATGGTGTGCAGTTTTCCGAGGCGTCCGTTGCGGGCGATCTCGCAGGCGTGGCGGAACTCCTGGCTCGAGCGCTGCTGGGTGCCGAAGTGGAACACCCGCCCGTAGCGATGGACGGCATCGCGAAGGACCTTGATCTCGTGGATGCTCATGCCCAGGGGCTTCTCGACGTAAACGTCCTTGCCGGCGCGCACGGCGGCCAGGGCGTGCAGGACGTGCCAGGAGTCGAGCGTGGCGATGCTCACCGCGTCGATGTCGTCGCGCGAGAGCAACTCGCGAAAATCGTTGTACACCGCGCAATCGGCGGTCTTGTAGTGGGCGTCGACGGCCCGCTTCGCGCGATCGCGCATCGCCCGCTTCACGTCGCAGACAGCCACCACTTGGGCCTCGGGGATGCTCATCAACGCATTCATGTCGCCGGAGCCCATGCCGCCCACGCCGATCGAGCCGATGACAATCCTCTCGCCCGGCGCGATTCGGCCGGCTCGACCCAAGGCCGAGGCGGGCACGATCAGGGGGACGGCGGCGCAAGCAGCGCTGGCCGTCTGCTTCAGAAACTGACGCCGGTGCATCCTGGTGGTCATGCGATTGTCTCCGGGGGAGGGGGAAGCTGGTCTAACCTGGGTTGGGCACGTTGGGAGTAGTTTTCACGACCCTACGCGGGGAAGGACATTTCGGCGTACTTCTGCACGATGCGTTGCGCGATGCTGGAAGGACCTGGGAAGAGGGTTCGCTGGTCGTGGATGGCTTTGAACGTGGAGAGGATGTACTCGACGTCGTCGCGGGGGATGCCGTAGAGGTGAAAGAAGGCGGCGTCGAGTTCGGCCATCAGTTCGGCCCGCTCGGCCTCGTCCCACTTGTTGAGCCGGCCGCCGTATTCCGCTTGGAAACTGCCGCCCGTGAAGTTGCAGGCGTCGGCCAGCGGCAGCATGTCCTCGGCGGTGCAGGTGAGCTTGAGCACCCGTTGGCTGATCCACGATTCCAACGTCGTGCGGTGGTCCCAGGGACAAGGTTTGGCGTACGTGTCGGGAGCAAACATCGGAAACTGCTCAATGAGGAAGAAATTGAGATTGACGTTTCCGATCTTTCCACGTGCGACGTAATCCAAGGCAAACGAATTCAAATTAGCCAACAATGCGAGATAGGACCGAGGGGGAACGGTCTCGCCGACGAGCATCAAAGGTGCGGAATTACCAACCGCTGTTCGCGGAATCATTGCCGCAATCATTGTTCGTCGGTTGGTTGGGCTCGTTACGTTCTTGAAGGCCAAATAGGCCGGTAGAACTGGTTGACTTGCAATCTCTGCGGCATCGATCCACCATCGGGGAACGGCGAGGAACTCTGGATTTTGGTGAGCGGCCGAAGTTGTTTCGTCGGTCTGTCCTTGCCGGAACCAGTTCGACTTGTCTACGACCACGCTCGCGGCGCGGTGATCGTACGCCTGCACCATCTTCGCTTCGTAAAGCGGCAGAAAAACCCTTTTCCCCTTGAGCCACCGATTGCCCTTCAGCTTGAAACCGTCCGCTTTGAGCGTGTTGGCTTCGCTGAACAACTCGGCGTCGTTCGTTTGATCGAACATCCTCTTAAACTGGATGCCCCACGGGTTGCCGGTCGGCCCCTCTCGGTTCGTATCGATCAATATGGGAACGCGGCGGTAGATGGCTTTGGTGATTTCCGCGTCGCGCCGCGAGCGAAAGATCGGGCACGTTCGCGTATTGGGATTCAGCAGGCGGATGTCAGCGCCACTAAGCGGGACATGACGCGATCGGTCTTCCAACTCTTCCACGCGGTGAGCGAAAAAAACGAAATCGGCTTGCGAGGTTGCCGCTTGTTCGCCGCCAAAGTTGAGGATGCAGAACTTGAAGGAGCCATGAACGTCTGGAAAGAAGACCTTCTTATTCTCGAAGTCATACACGCGAATCAGCCGGTTCGATTCGGCGACCGCCGCGAAGAAGTCCTTGGTCGTCATGTCGGATGCGATTCCCGACGGAACGAGCAACCCCACGCGGCCGTGCGGGGCGACCAGTCGGTAGGCGAGTTCGGCGAACGCGGCGTAGGTGTTGATGTCGCCTTTCCCGGTTAACGGGTATTGGTCGCTCGTTCGGCAATAGGTCAGCAGCGAATCGGCCGCGTCCAACGCCTGCTGATAGCGTTCGTACAAAGACGGATCGTCGGATTCCAACTTGGCGACAAGCTGCCGTCTCTTGGCCGCATTCGTGGCGGTGGCGATCTCCGGGGCGGGCAACGAAAAGAACTCTCGCTCCTGGAGCTTCATTCGCTCCCACGGCGGATTGCTGATCACGCAATCGAATCCGGCTTCGCGCTCGCCCTCACCCTGGCCGCCCTCACCCCCGGCCCCTCTCCCAGAGGGAGAGGGGAGGAAGACGTCGGGGAAACGCTCGCGCCAGTCGAAACCGTCCGGGTGGACTTCCGAGTCGTGAACCAGCGAATTCCCGTGGACGATGTTCTCCGAGAGCTTGGCGAGCAATTGGCCCGGACTGGCCGAGCGAATCCAGAGGGCCAGTTGCGTGATCTCGACCGCCTCGGGCGACAGATCCACTCCGTAGAGATTCTCCCTCAGAATGAACGTCGGAACCTGACCGGCGAGTTTCTTCGCGTCCCGTTTGCCCAACTGGTCGAGGTGGCCGATGACTTCGTTGTAGCGCGCTTCGAGCACGTCGTAGGCTTGGAAGAGAAACGCGCCGCTGCCGCAGGCCGGATCGACGATCTTGAGGTTCCGCAAGATCGTGAGGCATCGACGCCAGTACTGGGCGTCATCGGGGGCCGTGCCCCGACTCGCTTCCTTTTCGGAAACCCCAAACTCGACGGCCGTAGCGGCGAAGCGTTGGGCGATCAACTCTTCGACGGTGTACTGCACGATCCGGCTGGTCAGTTCCGTCGGCGTGTAGTAGATGCCAAGCTGCTTGCGCTTGACCGACTGCGGCATCGCGGCGTATCGGCTCGCTTTTTCGGCGTCGCCGAACAAGCCCGACTCCTTGAGCTTTTCCAATTCGGTGATCGACCGCCCGAACAGATGCCCCAGCACGTCGAAGTTCACTTCATCGGCGAAGCCGTTGTTGCTGATACCATGGAAGAAGGTCGTCCGGGGTGTGTCGGGCAGTTCGAGTTCGTCGACCGCGTGCGGCGCGAACAGCCCGCCGTTGTACTGGGGAATGCCGTGGGTTTCGTCACCGGCGTCGATGAAGCGAAACAGGTTCTTGAAATTCTGCCAGCGGGGATTGGTGACGGCATGAAAGCCGGCCACGGTGTAGGCCTTGGGGATAGTCTTCTCGGGCAACAGTTGGCGATCTTCGCAAAAGGCGATGAACATGATGCGATCGAACAGGCGCTGGGCCATGTCGATCGCCTCGTCCAGCGGGCGTTTCCGCTTGATGTGCAGTTCGGCAATCAGCTCGGTGCGGTTGCGAGAGTAATCCTCATAGAGTTGATCGCTGACCTTGCGTTGGCGTTCGGCCGATTTTTTCAGCAAGGCCACGGCGCGGGGCGGCCCGAGAAACGACGTGTCTATTAGACCCCGGCGATGAAACAGCACATAGAACTGCTTGAACACATCGAAGTCGCGCAACGATTGCAGTGTGAAATGCTCGTACGCGCGTTTCGTTGAGGCCCGCTCGTAGAGCCGGAAACTGACGATGTTGGAGACGATCCCCCAGCGGCACTCGGGCGGCGTATTGACCAGATAATCCCAGCATTGGGCCACGGCGGTTCGGCCGTTGCTGCGGTCGCGGTCGAGGTGAACTCTCGGTCCCTTCAGTTCGATCACCGCCAGGGGCTGGTGGTCCTCCGTCTGCCGAAAAAAGCCCAAGACCGCATCCGGCGTTTCACCGGCAATTGTGTAATGCTGCTCTCGGTGCCAGACTTCTTTTCCGTCGAGCGGTCTGGCGTAGCCGAGCGCCTCGCCAAACACCTGAGCCAGGAAATCGCCTTGCATCTGAGTTTCGTTGAGTTTCGCGAGACGGCCCGAAGTCTCCAAGTCCGCCCATCTCACGAGCACGGCGTGGGCGGCCTTTAACCCGTTCTCGTCGAGCCGCTTGTCTCCGGCCGCGTCCTTCAGGAAACGCGCCAAGATGAGGCGGTCGGTCTTGGGCTGACGCAGCGCGACCGTAGAATCGATGGGGAAGAGAGTTTTCTTAGCCATTTTCTGAAGGTGGTCCGTGCCATTGGTTCTTGTCGTCGCCGCCGACCGCCCCTCGCTGCCGGGCGAATTCCGACGACAGGAATTCCGCACCCCCCTCTGCCAGCGGGTCGATTATAACGAGGCCAACCACTCCCCGCAACGGTACCGTAACGCAGATGTTCAGCCCTATGGCGCCATCCCACCACGGCGTAGAATGGACTTGGTGCGTGATCCGCCCCGGCCCTTCGCCAAGAACTGGAAATCCAAGGCACCAACACGGAAACGGGCCCACCGATGACCACGGTCAACTCTCCGCACGCCCCCGAGCGGTTTCTGCTCCACGGGGTCTCCTGGCAAACGTACATGGCGCTGCGCGACGCGCCGGAAAACTATCACGTGCACATGACCTACGACCGGGGAGAACTGAAGATGATGTTGCCGTCGATGCGTCATCACCAGTTCGCCGGACTCCTGGATTGGCTGATCCATGCTTGGACTGAGGAGCGGGACGTGGATATCGCCAGTTGCGGCACGATGACCTGCCGGCGCGAGGATCTGGAGCGGGGCTTCGAGCCGGACAACTGCTACTATGTCGAGCACGAGGCCCAGATGCGGGCCAAGGAGGAGTTGGACCTTTCGACCGATCCGCCGCCCGACCTGGCGATCGAGGTTGAGGTCCGCCGCAGCGGTCGAGGCAAGCTGAAGCTCTACGAGGCGTTCGGCGTGCCGGAGGCCTGGCGGTACAACGGCAAGGCGATTCTCGTCTACCAACTCGGCTCCGACGGCCGCTACACGTCGCAGCCCACGAGCCGCGCCTTTCCCGGCTTCCCGTTTGCCGAGGCCCAGCGCGTGCTCTCGCATCTCGGCACGGCCAGCGAGACGGCCCTGGTCAAGTCCTTCCGCCATTGGGTGCGGACCAATGCGCTGCCGCGGTGACATGGTCCCCTTGGATTATCTGTAGGGAACCCTCCAGTTCATCTGGTGACCTCTTGGAATCGTGCGAACCTGTTCAGCGCGGCTCTTCGTTGTGCCGCAACTCGAAGGCCCAATAGCCGGCCCGATCGCGATGCCAGTCAAGGCGGAAGCGGCGAGCGAAAACAATCGAGGTCTGGAATCCGTCGGCATCGGGCACGACGGCATCAAAGCCCGACTCGCCCCGCTGGTGAATGCGGAAGAGGAATGGCTTTCGTCGGGCGTCGGCCAGCCAGTATTCCCGGACACCGGCCCGAAAACATGCCTCTGGCATGCGCTTGGTGTCCTTGCGGACCGAGGAGTCGCTGACAACTTCCACGATCAGGTCTGGCCCGCCCTCCAGCTCGATATAGCGATCCGGGTCCCCTCCCGCTTTCTCGATCATGCGCACTCGTCCCTCTGCGAGGGCCTCATTGGAGACGAAAACGATGTCGGGCTCCGCGGAAAGATCGCCGGGGACCGAACTGACCCGAGTGCGATCCGTCAACAGCAAACCGAGGCCCGGAGGCTCAACCAACCCGAACAATATGGCGTGGAGAGTGCTCTTCAACCGCCCGTGCGCAATGACTTCTTCCGGTGACATATCGACCTCGATTATTCCACCAAGATAATCGATCCTGCCCTGTTCCGGGAACGCCTCGGACAGTGCCCAGCGGCGGAAATCGGCCAGCGACCGGATATCCATGGGGACGATAACCCGCTCTTCGAAGACCACTGCGGTTGCCACGTGCACGCCCTCGCTTCACAGACCAGCCGCGGAGTGCCAGACTCTCGTGCAGGCTACGCTGTATTCCTGTGTCAACTGGATTCTAGCGTCCCTGGTTGATCTGGGCAACGGCGATCGACATAACCTCGTAACACGTGGCTCGGGCTCTGGCGAGACCGAGTTGGCGCGTCTCGGAGTGATGCGACCATGTGAATGTTTTTTTTCGACCCGTCGCCTTCCGGTGTTATACTACTGTCGTTTCTTCGCCGAGAGAGAATGGGCCGGAGCGTGGCGGCATGGGGGCAAGTGATTGGTAGACGACACAAACACACTTCAGGGGGGTATTATGATGGCCAATCTACTAAAGGTGGTTCGGCCGGCCTTGATGGCGGCACTGCTGGTCACGGCAGGCGCCGCTTGGGGTGAGGACGCCTTCTATCGCGTGCCGTTGGCGGATATCCCGGGGGCGCAGAAGGCGATTCTCGACATCGGTCAGGAGCCCAACTGGTCGGTCCGCGACCGTTGGCAGCGGATGCGACCGTACGCCGTCATCGATGGAGATGGGGAAGTTTACCTGGATCTCGACAATGAGCAATGGAGCTCGTGGGTGCATCGGGCGAATCGGCCGCTCCGAGGCGAGCTGGTCATTCGAGCTCCGCAGGGGAAGGGCGTGACGGGCCGAGTCATTCTGCCCAAGCCCGACTGGAGCGGGATGACCGTAGTCGCCTTTTCGCTCCCGGAGTCTGCCGCCGGCCCCGACGCCCGCGAGGCCTTCTATCGAGGGAAGCAGCGGCGCTACGAGCACTTGCTGTCGCTGGACATTCCGGGAGGCGCGTGGTTCCGGCACCAGGCCCGCACCGCGCAGCTCGCGATGAAGATCACGCCCACTACCGACCCTAACCGGAACATGCCGTGGCGAGGCGGCCGGACGAATGAGTTGGTCGAGACGTACGAGCTGTTCACCGGCGGCCGGGCGATGAGCGAAAACCTTCAGTTGGACCGCGTTCTGCCGCGCGTGCAGGCCAACGAGACGCCGGTGAAGCTCGACTCCCTTAGCGGAATCACGATCCAGGAGATCGACTGGCAGCCGTTGGCCAAGGACGCCAAGCCGAAGCTCGACCCGCTGGCGGCGATGATCCCTGCCGATCAGCACGCAGTCTTCTTCCCGTCCTTCCAGGCCGCCGTGGCCTTGGCCGACGAGAGCAACGCACACGATACCCCCGTGCTCCACATGGCCCAGCCTCGCTCGGAAAACACTCGCGTCGTCGAGCGCTATCAAGGGCAACTGGGTCTCCCCATGAGTCAATTGGCTCGGCTCGTTGGTCCCCATGTGGCCAAGAGCATTGCACTGACCGGCTCCGATCCCTTCTTCCCAACCGGCACCGACCTGGCCGTGCTCTTCGAGACGCCGCAGCCCGCCGTGCTCGAAAACCTGCTCATGGTGCGGATCGGCTTGGAAGCCGGCAAGCAGAAAGACGCCAAGCTGGAGCAAGGCGTGGTCGCCGGTCTGGCCTATCGCGGCATGCGCTCGCCCGACCGGAGCGTCTCCAGCTACGTTGCCAAGCTCGACGGCGCTGTCGTGGTGACCAACTCGCTCAGTCAATTGCGCCGTTTGGCAGAGGTGAGCAAAGGCGACGCCAAGTCGATTGCTTCGCTGCCGGAGTACGTCTTCTTCCGCAATCGCTACAAGTTGGGCGACGCGGAGGAGACGGCCCTGGTGTTCCTCAGCGATCCGACGATTCGCCGCTGGTGCGGCCCGCGATGGCGGATTGCCGACTCGCGCCGCACCCGCGTCGCCGCCGTGCTGGCGGAACTGCAGGCTTCGCAGCTCGACAAGCTGGTGCGCGGCCAGGCAAAGCCGGGGTCAATTCACACCGACTTGCCCATCCCGGAGGCCGGCGAATTGATGCTGACGCCGGGCGGCGTGGTGTCGTCGGCCTACGGCTCGCTCCGCTTCATGACGCCCATCGCGGAGATCCCACTGGAACAAGTCGCCAAGGCCGAAGCCGATGCCTACCAGCGCTGGCGCGACGGCTACCAGCGGAACTGGAACTGGGCCTTCGACCCCATCGCCTTGCGAGTCAGCCTGGGCAAGAAGAGCCTGTCGGCCGACATGACCGTGATGCCGTTGATCGCCGCCACGCAGTACCGGGACTTGATCTCAATTTCGCAAGGCGCAACGCTTCCACCCGACGCCGGAGACCGGCACGACGCCCTGGTCCACTTCCTGCTCGCCTTGAACCACAAGTCGCGCCTGTTCGAGCAGGCCAGCACCATCGCCACCGGAGTGTCCAAAGGCGTGTCCCTGGGCTGGATCGGCCGGACCTTCGAGGCCTACGTCGACGACGATCCCTTCTGGAAGGACCTTGCCAAGCAGAAGGGCAAGGAGAGAGAGTTGGAGCAGTTTATGGAGCAGAATGTCGGCCGGCTTCCGGTTGCGGTGCGAATCGAGTCGTTGGGAAGTCTGCGTTTAGCGGGCTTTCTTGTGGGGCTGCGGGCGCTGGTCGAGCAAACCGCTCCCGGGCTGACTCGCTGGGAATCGCTCACCTACAACGACTATCCGTACGTGAAGATCACGGCCAAGGATCGCGATGGCACGCTCGCGGGGGAATTGCGGATATTGCGGAACATCGCCATCTATTATGCTGCCTTGCCCGATTCGCTCACCGTCACGCTCAACGAAAGCCTGCTCAAACGAGCCCTCGACCGCTCCGCTTTGCGCGAAAAGGCGAAGGCCGAAGCCAAGACGAAGCCCGCACCCGGCCAAAGACCGCCGTTGCCGGGCGGGAATGTCGCCCTGTTCGTCGATCGCGGAGTGCTGGAAACCGCCAACCGATTGGCCCGCGACCAATACCAGGCGATGATGCAGGCGAGTGCCTGGGGCAACCTGCCGATCCTCAACGAGTGGAGACGAAAATACCCCGACCGCGACCCCCTGGAAGTCCATCGGCAGATCTGGCAGTCGGAGCTGGTCTGCCCGGGCGGCGGGAAATACGTTTGGAACGAGAAGTACGCGACCCTGGAATCGACCGTGTACGGTCATCCCGGCCAGCCGAAGGAAGGCCCGCCCGCCCCGCCCGTGCTCAGCAGTTTTCGTACCGCAGGCTTCGGCCTTACCTTCGAAAACCAGGGCCTCCGCGCCCGAGTGACGCTCGAGCGCGGCACCGACAGGTAGAACTCGATCCGGAGATCGCGGGACACCCGGCGTGGAACCTGCGATCCAACGGGCTAACTCACTTGCGGCCTTCCCCGCGTGGCCGTTTCGCCCCCTTCGGCGACTTCCCCACGTAGTACTTTTGCCATGCGTTGCAGAAATGTCTCCACGTGAGCGGATCGCCGTCGACGTTGGTGGCCCCAGGGTGCTTGACCAACCATTCCGCGGTGATGTCCCTCCACCTCATCTTCGTCTTGCGTTTCCGGCGCGTGTTGGCGAAATCGGCCAGGGCCTTCGTGGTCGCCTTCCTGCCCGATCGGCCCCGAGGCGCGGGGGATTCATCGCCGTCCCCGCCGCCAATCTGAGCAGCCAGCCACGTACAGGCTTCTGTCGCCCGCCGCAACTCGGTCTGCAACGCCTGCTTATCGGGGTTCTTGCCACGGTATGAGCGCCGGCGGAAAACGGGGTGATCCGGCAGCAATTGGGGCAG
>CAYTJV010000113.1:0-15880 GCA_964438165.1 uncultured Planctomycetaceae bacterium
CCGCCGGGGTCGGGCTGGGGGACGTGGGAAGGCCGGTTGAGCCCGTCGTACGGGCGGGTCGTCACGTGGCCCAAGGGATCGGTCTCGGTGGTCTGATTGCCCACGGCATTGTACCCATACTGCCAGACCGGCGCGGCAAGCGGACCACCGCCGTCCGGATCGGGTTGGGTCATCTTCGTCTTCCACCCCCGGCTATTGTACTCGTAACTGGTCGCGTGCGAGAGAGCATCCGTGACTTGCTTGAACCGGCTGAGGTTGTCGTAGGCGTACTGGGTGACAGGAGAGTTAAGCGGCCCTCCCCCGTCGGGGTCGGGCTGCGTGACCGAGGTCAGCCGATCGAGCGTGTCGTAGGCGTTGGTGGTCACCCGGCCCAAGGGATCGGTGACCGTATAGACCTGGCCCGTGCTGGTGTAGGCGTAGTTGGTGTTCGTGCGCTGGCCGTTGTTGTCGTGGTCGGGCCGGCTCACCTGGGTGGTGCGGCCGAGGTCGTCGTAGGTGTACTGCGTGTCGCGGCCGAGCGGATCGGTCTCCTTGGTCAATCGCCCGACGGCGTCGTACTCGTAGGTCGTCACCGGCGCGCTCAAGGGCCCGCCGCCGTCCGGGTCGGGCTGGGTGGTGCTCGTGCGGCGGCCCAGGCTGTCATAGGCGTAGGTGGTTGTGCGCCCGAGCTCATCGGTCTGGGAAGTGAGGTTGTCGGCCGAGTCGTACCCGTACTGAACGACCGCCTGGTCCGCCGTGCCGACGGCGTAGACGATCATCGTCGTCAGGCCGTGCGAGTTGTAGATGTAGCGGGTCACGCGCGAGAGCGGGTCGGTGTCCGCGGCCACCAGGCCGGCGGGCGGATCGCTGGAGCTGGGCGGCGTGGCGGTGTAGGTGTAGCTCGTGACCACGTCATCGGTCTCTTGGTTTTCGGGAGTATCCACTTGGCCCACGACCCGGCGCACCGAGAGGGTGTTGCCGGTGAGCGAGTCGAGCGTGTAGAGCGTCTGGTGCCCCAACTCGTCGGTGAAGCTGGTGGGCTTGTTGAAGGTCGTGTTGTAGGTCCACGTCTGCGTGGAGCTGTCGGGCAAGGTGATCTGGGTGAGGTTGCCGTTGGCGTCATACTGGTACTGCGTGACCGGCGAGGTGAGCGAACCGGCGCCGTCGGGATCGGGCTCGGTCAACTTGGTGACTTGGCCCTGATCGTTGTACTCGTAGGTGGTCACGTTGCCTTGGGCGTCGGTCTTCGATGCCACCCGGCCGAAACGCCCGGTGGTGAAGGTCAGCTCGCGGTTGAGCTGGTCGTGGCGGCTGCCTTCCAGGTCGGCCACGCGGAAGAGGCCCGCCGGGTTGCCCTGCGTCCCTTGGCCCGTGCCCGTATCGACCAGGGCCTGGACCTGCACGGCTTGGAGCGTCTGGGTCGTTGTGTCCGGATGGGTGACGGTACTGAGCGTGCGGGCGAAGTCGTAGGCGAAGCTGGTGGTCTTGTTGGCCGGATCGGTCGCTGAGGTGAGCAGGCTGATCGCGTTGTAGCCGAACTGCCAGACCGGGCTGGCTAGCGGCCCGCCGCCGTCCGGGTCCGGCTCGGTGATCGACGTAAGCCGGGCCGAGCCGTAGGCCATCGTCGTCACCCGGCCGGCGAAATCGGTGATCGTCGAGAGCTTGCCGCTGGTGTACGAGAAGCTCGTGGTGTGGTTGGCCGGATCGACGGTCTGCGTCGGGTCGTCGGTCTGGCCGTCGCTGTCGGCGTCGGTGTAGGAGTACGTCGTCGTGTTGCCCAACACGTCGATCGCCGAGGTGAGGATTCCCTGGGCGTTGAACTTCTGCTTGCTCCCGTCCTTGTAGGTGAGGGTGAAGCCGTCGGTCCAGTTGCCCAGGAGCTTGTCGAACTCGGGATGGCCCGACTCGGCTACGTACTGGCCGCTGGTGGTGGTGCTATTGAAGAACGCCGTGCCGCTGTCCCCGCGGACCAAGAGCACGCCGCGGCTGTTCTGGAAGAGCCGGTCCAGAAAACCAAGTGTCCAGCATTTGCCAAAGGGGCTCGTGGCCCGGTTGACGATGTCCCGCTGCCCGCTGTAGGTATCGGCCTGGCTCGACTGGTCCGAGTAGCGCTGGGTGACGGTGACCGTCCAGTCGTAGCGGCCGGTGGCCAGGCTGCTGGCATCGACCTGGAGCGCGAAGCGGTAGAGATCGTCGCCGTTGGCCTGGCTGCCGTCGTAGTAGACCGTGCCACTCTGGACGCCGCCCAGCGTGAGGGCGGCCTCGACGGTCGAAAGCGTGGCCTCACCCTTGGTGGGCTGGAGAAGCACGTCGGCCGAGACGATCGGCCGGGGATTATTGCTGGAGACCCAGACCAGACCGGCGTCCGGCACCACGAGGCGGACGGCCCCGTCGCTGTCCCCGCCCAACTGGCCGGTGGTCGCGGCCGATTCCGAGCCGTTGGCCCCGCTGTCGTCAATGGTGACGGTGGCCGCGGAGGGACTACCGATGGTGTACCCGGTCCCGAAGGCCAGCGTCAGCATCACCGTTTCGTTGTTGTCGTTCTTGAGGCCGTCGTAGCTGGGCGTTACGTCGATATAGGCTTCCGTGGCGCTGGCCGGGATAATGACGCTCCCGGAGAGCGTCGTGTAGTCCGTCCCATTGGTGGCCGTGCCGCTGACGGTGTAGTTGACCGTGATCGACTGGCTGGCGTCGGCGGCGTTGTAGCGGGTGACGCGGAAGCGGCCTGGCGTGGCAGCGCCCGAGGAAGTGCTCGGCTCGAAGGCGGTCGCCGCCACGGCCTCGATCTTCGCCTGCCAGCTTGTCGAGCCGTCGTTGTCGGTAATCGTCACGGTGGCGGCCGAGGGGGCGGCGATGTTGTAATTCCCGCCTTGGCCGCAGCATCCGCTGGTCAGCGATAAAATCACCGTTTCCGCAGACTCGGCCTGGAAGTCGTTGGTCACGCTGACGTTGACCGTGGCCGTGGTCGAGCTGCTCGGGATCGTCACATAGCCGGTGCACCCGAAACCGGGGATGTAGGTCACGTTCGGAATCGAGGCGTAATCGCTGCTGTACGTGGCTGTGCCGCCGATGCTGAAGTAAACCGTGAGGGCATTGGAGGTATCGTTGGAGCCGAAGCGGGTGATCGTGAACTGGCCCGAGTCCGAGGGCTCTCCGGCGACGGGGTCGTTGGCCTCGACCTTCACCTGCCAGTTGTCGTTATCGGCAATCGTGACCGTATCGCTGCTGGGCGTGCCGACGGTATAGCTGGCTCCACCACAGCCGCAGCCGCAATTGGACGCGACGGTGGCGGTCACTGTCTCGGTGGACTCCTTGGTGCCGTCGTTGATCGGAGTGATGTTGATCGTCGTGCTGGCCTCGTTGGCGGGGATCGTCACATTCCAGAAAGAACTCTGCGGCGCAGGGTTGCTGGTGAAATCGCTGTTATAGGTTGCCGATCCGCCCATTTGCAGGGTGACCGTCAACGGGCTGCCGGTCACGGTGTCCCGAGTGACGACGAATTGCCCCGGATCGGTCTGGCCGCTCTGCGGCTCCTCGCCGGCGCTGGGGTCCTTGGCCACGACCGTGACGATGGAAAGCAGCTCCCGGGATTCCAGAGATTCCATCCGGAGATTCCGCTCTCGTTTCCTCTGACCTTTGCCTGAAACGACCCGCGACGTCAACGCTTTCTTCCACGCACGCAGCCAGGACTTCATGGCGGAACCTCCGTTTTGAAGGGGACGACTGATCGACACTTTAGCAGGGGAATCGAGCAATCACGAAAGCCCGAAAGCGCGAAAAACAGCACCAAATGCAATCACGAAAGCGCGAAAGGACGAAAGCTCGAAAAACTAGGGCAGTCATGGATTCTCCCTTGTCACCCTTTGCTCCTCTTTCGGGCTTTCGTTCTTTCGTGTTTTCGTGATTCGTGTCTTCGTTCTTTCGTGTTTTCGTGATTCGTTCTTAGTCTTCACCGCGGCTCAGCACATGCTCGAGAAACTCCTCATACTCACGCACCGCGTCCAGATCGTCGAAGAGCGCGCCGCTCCTCTGGGCGATCTGACAAGATACCCACCGCCGATACTCCCCATCGGTGCCCAGGCGCACCGCCAAGGCCGAATACTCCTCAGGCGTGCGCACCACCAAGTCTTCGAAGCCCATCTTCCGATAAAGCCCCAGGGCGTAGCGCTGGACCATCAAGTCGCCGGGCAGGGTGACCAGCGGCAGCCCCAGCGCGAAGGCGTCGTAGCCGGTCAGCGACGAGCTGTAGTGGGGCGGATCCAAGAGCACGTCGGCCAGCGACAACAGGCGGTAGTAATCGGCGGGCCGTTGCGGCGGCAGGAAGACCACCCGGCTTGCCGCCCGGCCCAACGTCTTGTCGAACCTCAAGCGAAGCTGGCCCACCGCGTGCTCGTGCCGTCCCTTCAAGAGGACGAGATGTCCTTGCGGGTCGCCTTGGAGGATATCGCGCAAGACACAGTCGAAACCCGGGTGGAACTTCGACAGCCGCTGCGGGCAGAAGTACAAGTGGCCTTCCTCGGGCAACCCGAACACACTGCGGCGGGCCGGAGGCGGCGGCGCGGCACGCCGCTGGTAGGTCGGAATCGTGCGGAACGGGTAGAGACTCTCGGTGTAGTGCTCCTCGCCCCCTTGCGGCTCGAAGAGGCGGCTGGAAAGAAAGTAGTCCACGGCCGCGATCCCTGTCGTGCCGTGCGTGCCGAATCCCGTGCACTGCACCGGCGCCAAGCGGGCGAAGGGCAAAAAGTAATTCAGTGGGTCCGTGCCGATCTGCCAGTGGTCCAGCACGTCGCACCCAGCCGAGGCGATCTGCTCCACCGCGTCGGAGAACCGCTGGGACAAGGGCACCCAGGTCACGTCCTGCCGGTGAACCCCTTGGCGACAAACTTCCAGAATGCTCTGGGAGCACAGCACAACCGGCTCGAATCGGTCGCGGTCCAAGTATTCGATAATCCCGCTGGTGCCCCGCAAGAAGCCGCCTTCGTGCTCCCGGGTCACCACAAAGCCGATTCGCGCCCTGCTCCCACCGGCCCGCGGCGTTTCTGTGGGACGCTTGGGAAAATGTGGAGCAAAGATCGCCGCGAACTTCTCCTTCAGCCGCCGATTGCACTGCCCATGATGCGCCAGATGGAACGAGGGAATGAACCCATCGACGAGGACCGTCCGCCAGTCGAGTTCCAGCGGCGTCTGCTGGAAAGCGTCCAGCCGCCGCTCCAAGTCCTCTCGATACCGCTCGACATCCACCGCGTCTTGGAAAACCGCCGGGCAGAGGCTGGCGGAACGCATGGCCCAGATCGTCCGCTCGGGGCGCAGGCGGCTTGCCGTCATGTAGCAGCGTGCCGCCTCGCCCACCCGGTCCTCTTCGGCGCAGGCCATGCCGAGGTTCAAGTGGGCCTCGGCATAGCTGGCGTCCAGCGCCAAGGCCCGCTGGTAATGGGCAATCGCTTCCCCGGTGCGCTTCTCCGCCAGTAGGGCATTGCCGAGGTTGTTGTGGATTGCCGCGCGACTGGGCTGGACCTCCAAGGCACGGTGGTAACATCGGATCGCCTCCTTGATCTCGCCCAAGTCCTGATACAGATTGCCCAGGTTGTAGAGGGCATCGGGATGGCCGGGGTTGATGCCAATCGCCTGCCGGAAAGCAGCGATCGCCTCTTGATGCCGTCCTTGCTCCTGAAGCACGAGGCCGAGGTTCGACCAGGCGTCGGCATAATCCTGCTTGATCGAGAGAGCCTTTCGATAAGCGGCTTCAGCCTCTTCGAGCCATCCTTGCCCGCGGAGCACGACCCCGAGATTGTTGTGATAGACGGCCTTGCTCGAATCCAGGGCGATTGCCCTATGAATGTGGCTTCCCGCCCGCTCCAGATCGCCCCGGTCTCGGCAGACCAGCCCCAGCAAGTGCCAGGCCCCTGCATAATCGGGACGCTCGCGGAGGATCCGCTCGTAGGCTGTAGCGGCCTCTTCCGCCCATCCCGCCTGGTGGGCGCGCAACGCCGCCGCGAAGGCCTCATCGACCGACTTCGTCGTCGCCTTCACCCGAACGCACCCCCGCCCGCTCATGCACGTGCCTCCTAGTGCGAAAACACGCCGCCGCGAAACGCAGCCGCCGGCCCGCTGGAAGCGGACCGGCCAAGAAGATCGCTTGACAGTAGAGTCTTATTGCGGAGATTGTCAATCGTTTGATGCCCTCCCCGCGCAAGGATTTCAAAGATTTCCAGAAGAAAGGCTCTGCAGAGGCATTGCGAAGTAACTCTACAGGCTTATGACGGGAGGCCGGAGCCGCTCACGGGTCGATTCGCGGGCGTTTGCCCGAGTGTGCCCGGATTTCGTTGGCAATTTGGGCCACAGGTCCGGTAGGATATCACGCACCCGCGCTTCGGACCGGCGCGTGCGCGTGACCGGCGCGTCAACACCAGGGCGAGTCGGCGCGTCCGAAGCGACGGGCGCAGCGCGATGCTCTTTGGCAACCAGTCGAAAGAGGAGGCTCACCTGGGGGATGAATGTTGGAAAACTTGCGATGTGATTCCCAACTCAACGAGCCAATTCCCCCCACGCGGGCTTGCGGAACAAGGGAGTCCGGAATTGGAAAATCGCGAAGTTGGGCGCCAACAGTCTCACCGCGTCTTCGAGAAACGGTGGACTGGCGACATCACGTCGCGGTTCCTTGCCGCGAGGCGGCCATTTCGAGGAGCTTCCGTCGGATGCCGTCCGGGCGCAGCCAGCCGTAGCCCACGCTCCGTAGCGTGGCGAGCAGCCTTTGGAAGTCGTCCTCGCTCCAGCGGGGGCTTCCCGCGCGGGTCAGGGCGCGCGTGATTTCCTCTTCAGTGGCCTCGCCGCCTTCAACGAGATCTACCTGGTAGGGCGTTTGCAGCGTGAGGAAGTTGTTCAGGTAGGCCGCGGCGCCGTCGTCCCAGTCGGCCGGGGCCGGGAATTCGTACTCCCATTCGAACTCCCACAGCCGGAGCGTTTGGTCGTGACTGCCCGAAACAATCCAACGGCCGTCGGGACTCATGCTGAGCGACGTGACCGCTCCGGTGTGCCCGGAGAAGACCTGAATGCACTGGCCGTTGGTGAGGTTCCACAAACGGAGCATCTTGTCGCCGCTGCCGGAGACGGCCCAACGTCCGTCGCCGGTCATCGTCACGGCCAGGACCCTCTCGAAATGGTCTTGAAAGACCCGCAGGCACTGGCCGCTGGCCAGGTCCCAAAGCCGGACGGTCTTGTCGTTGCCGCCTGAGAGGGCCCAGCGTCCTTCCCAGCCCAAGGCCACGGAGTGGACGATATCGGCGTGACCCTCGAAGACCCGCAGGCACTGGCCCGTGGCCACGTCCCAGAGCCGGAGCGTCTTGTCGAAGCTGCCCGAGAGCGCCCAACGGCCGCACGCGCTGAAGCGCACGGAGCGGACCAGGTTCGCGTGCCCCGCGAAGGTGCGCAGACAAGTTCCGGTGGCCAGGTTCCAGAGGCGGAGGGTCTTGTCGCGGCCGCCGGAGATCGCCCAGCGGCCGTCGGGCGAGGCCGCCACGCAACTCGCCCAACCGACATGCCCCGTGAACGTTCGCAGGCACGTGGCGGAAACGAGGTCCCAGAGTCGCAGGGCGCCGTCTTCGCTGGCCGAGAGGGCGCGGCGGCCGTCGGGCGTGAAGCACACGTCGTTGACCGTAGCCGTATGGCCCGCCAGGATGCACTCCGATTCCCCCTTCGCCAGATCCCACAGGCGGACCATCTTATCGGAGCCTCCCGACAGGGCGCGGGAGGCATCCGGGCTGAGAGCCACCGGTCCCACGGCCGAGGCCGGCGCGCGGAGCATACGCGTGCAGCGCCCGTCGCGAAACCGCTCGCAGGCGCCCTGTCGGCCCAGGGCGGTGCGCAGCTCCAAGGCTTGGGCATTCAGCCCGAAACTGGGGATCCTCCGCGCCTGCTCGATGAGGCAGAGGGCCTCCTCGAAGCGCCCGGCGTCGGCCATGTTGCGGGCCTCGGTGAGCATGCCTTGGAACCGGCCCTGGCCGGGCTTGGCCTCCTCCTTGACCGCCAGCACGCAGCGTGCCGGCGGCGCCACGAACCGCCCCCCGACGCGATGGAAGATCGCCAGGTCCCATAGACGCAACGCGCTCTGCCTGGGATCGGCTGGGTCCCCGCCACCGGAAAGGGCCTGGCGCCCATCGGCGCTCAGGCTCACGGAGAAAACGTCGCTCTCATGGCCTTCGATGGTCCGAACGCAGCAGCCGCTGGCCACGTCCCACAATCGCACGGTATCGTCGAGACTCCCGGAGATGGCCCACCGGCCGTCGGCGCTCAAGCCGAGGGAGGTCACCTTCTGCGTATGACCGCGGAGCGTCCGTACGCGCATGCCGTTCTTGGTGCTCCAAAGGTAGAGCTTCGCGTCGGCATCGCCGGAGAGGACCCAGCGGCCGTCGCGGCTGAGGCTTACGCACTCGGGGCCGAATTGCTGGATCTCGAAGGCGCGGAGACGGTTGCCCGTGGTTGCGTCCCACATCCACAGTTCCTGGCCGCTGCTCCCGGAGAGCGCGAAACGGCCGTCGGCGCTTGAGCACACGCAGGCCAGCGGCGCGGAGTGTCCTGCCAACGTCTGCACGCAACGGCCGGTCCCCACTTCCCATAGACGCACGGTCGCATCCGCGCTGCCCGACAGAACCCATGCCCCGTCGGCGCTGAGCGAGAGCGCCGTGACCGGCTGGGTGTGGCCCTCGAACCGCCGCAGGCAACTGCCGGCCTTCAGATCCCATAGGGCGAGCGACTGCCCCCCGGTAAGCGCCCAACGGCCGTCGGGAGTGACGGCGATGCAGCGAACCTCCTCAGACTGGGCATCGATCGCTGCAACGCATGCTCCGGTCGACGAATCCCAGAATCGGATCGAGCCATCCTCGCTTGCGGCGACGGCGTAGCGGCCGTCCTCGCTCAAACCGACGGCCCGGACCGCCCCAGTATGCCCCTCAAACGTTTGCACGCACCGCACGGTGTGGACCACGACGGGCTGGAGACGCTGGAGCACCACCTCGGCCTCCTCGCCTCCCCCTTGCTCAACCGCGCGTCCCAAATGCGCAATCGCCGCCTGGAGGTCGCCCCGTTCCGCATGCACCAACCCGAGGTAAAACGACGGGCGCCAATCGGTCGGGATCGCCCCGCGCAGCTCCTCCAACTGCCGCAGGAACCCCAGGTCGGTCAGGCGTCCGTGGTGCCAATGAAGCAGGCCGCGATTGTAGGTCGCTTGGGGGTGATTGGGCGCGATCCGCAGGACCTTCTCGAAGAGCTGTTCAGCCCCGGGGGGTTTGCCCAGATTGAGCAGGCTCACCGCTTGGTTGTTCAGATTGTCGGCCCGCACTCGGGCAGCGTCTGGCTGGGACCGGACCTCGGCCGGATGGGCCGGTGCTCCGGCGATCGGCGGCTTCGGCCCCATGCCGTCCGTCGGCAAGCTGGCTGCCGATCCCTCCGGGAAGCGGAAAACCGCTTGGCAATGGGGGCACCGGATTGTCTGACTTCCTGCCTGCTCCGAGATGAGCGAACTAGCGCCACACTCCGGGCATTTCACCGCATTCGACATCCGGGTCCTCCTGGCGCCCGTGAACCAGTGGCAATTCAGCCATTTTCACGAAGTGTCAGCATTCTAAGGATTTACGCGATGCAATGCAAATGCCTCCGAATGGGGGATTTGGCGACATTTTGCCGAGCCCTCAGAGGCTCCAATCGCGGCTCTACCCCTGCGGTTGTCCACCACTGGTAGCCGAAGTCGCCAGACTTCGCTCCAGACGGCCGACAAGCCTGAATTCTGGCGAATTCAGCTACAGGTCAAAGCGGTGGCTGACAGACGCGCGTCATGTGGTAGAATGGGCGATTCTCATTTCCGGGAGAAAACTTCCGAAGTCTCGAAGACTTCGGAAGTTTGTCGCTGTCCATCGCGGTTTGGCGATGGGTGCCAAGTAGCAATCGACGCATTTCGAGGAGCGGTGACGTGACGGCAACGATCTTAGACGGCAAAGCCTTGGCCGAAGAAATCCGCAACGAGACGGCTCGGCGTGTCTCCGAGTTTGTGTCCTCCAAAGGGGTTATACCATGCCTTGCTGCTGTCCTGGTCGGCGAGAACCCCGCTAGCCAAGTGTACGTTCGCAACAAGCGTACGGCGTGCGAAAAGGCCGGCATCGAAAGCCAACTGCACCGCCTTTCCCCCCAAAGCTCGACCGAGGAATTGCTCGCTCTGGTCGACAAGCTGAACAACGATCCCAAAGTCCATGGCATCCTGGTTCAGTTGCCGCTGCCCAAGGGAATGGACGAGACCCGCGTGCTGCACGCCGTCAGCCCGCTCAAAGACGTCGACGCCTTTCACCCGGAGAACGTGGGCCGGATTGTCCAAGGGAGGCCGCGATTCCTGCCTTGCACGCCGCACGGGATCCACCAGTTGCTCATGCGGCGGAACATTCCCATCGCCGGGAGCCATGTGGTCGTGCTCGGGCGGAGCGACATCGTAGGCAAGCCGATGGCCATCATGCTGATGCAGCGGGGCGCGGGGGGCGATGCGACTGTTACCGTCTGCCACAGCCGCACCCGGGACTTGCCCCAAGTGACCCGGCAGGCCGATATCCTGATCGTGGCCATCGGCCGGGCCAAGTTCCTTACCGCCGACATGGTGAGGCCCGGGGCGACGGTCATCGACGTGGGCATTAACCGCACCGATGGTGGGCTGGTGGGCGACGTGGACTTTGAGGCCGTGCGCGAGGTGGCGGGCTACATCACGCCGGTCCCCGGGGGCGTCGGACCGCTGACCATCGCCATGCTCCTGCACAACACGCTCGCGGCGGCGTGTATTCAGGTGGGATGAAGGAAATGGGATGAGGGATGAAGGATGAAAGATGAGGGATGACGGGTCGAGCGTCAGCACTCGCGGGCCCGCGAGTGCTGACTCGATCCCTTATCCTTCATCTTTCATCCTTCATCTCTAATCTCTTATCCCTCTTCTCGTTGCCTGAGGGCCTCGTAGAACAGCACGGCCGCCGTGGCGGAGACGTTGAGGCTGTCGGCCACGCCGCGCATGGGGAGGCGGATGGCGGTCACCTCGGGGCCGGACCAGGCTGCGGTGAGCCCTTGGGCCTCGCTGCCCAGCACGATCGCCGCCGGACCACGGAAATCGGCCTCGGTATAGGGGATCGGGCCGTCGACCCGGGCCGCGAAAATCGCCAGATCATGGCGCCGCAGCCACCGCAAGGCGTCCGCCACAGTGGCCGAGGCGACGGGCATTGAGAAGATCGTCCCCAGGCTGGCCCGGACGGCGTTCGGATTATAGAGGTCGGTTTGGGGATCGGCCGCGATGAGGGCCGAGAGACCCGCCGCGTCGGCGCTGCGGAGCACGGCCCCCACGTTGCCGGGTTTCTCCACGCCTTCGAGCACGGCCACCAAGGGAAGTTCCGGAAGGCGTAGTCGATCGAGGGTCGCCTCGGGCATCGCGGCCACGCCGAGCACCCCTTCGGCGCGGTCGCCGAACGCCAGTCTGCCGAAGACCAGCTCGGCCACCGAGTAGACCACCGCCCCGGTGGAAGGGAGCGTCGCTAGCAACTGCCGGGCCTCCTGGCTGCGGCAGAGCGGCTCGCACACGAAGACCTCGATCAATTGCACCCCCCCGTCCATTGCCCGCCGGAGTTCCCTGGCCCCGTCGATGAGGATCTGTCCCTGCTTTTCCCGATGGCGTCGGTCGCGCAGCCGGACAGCGTTCTTCACATGCGGGTTCTGGAGGCTGGTGATGGGTAGCATGGCACGATCGGGGGTCGGAAACTGGGATGTAGGTCAGGCTTTCCAGCCTGACACTTGGGCCGTCAGGCTGGAAAGCCTGACCTACGTGTCCGCACAGTTGCACATAGGAATAATCGACCCTCAGCCTTGTATCCTCCGTCTCAGAAGGCAATAGTATACACGACGTGGTGTCCTGCAAATGCTTGCCAAAAATCCGCTTCTTCGTTGTTCGGCGCATCCGTCGGTGCATGTTGCCCGAGGCGAGGGGCCCTACGCCAATACGCGGCGGGCATTGGAGTGCGTCGATCTCTCGGCCGTGCGCGGGAAGCGGGTGTTGCTCAAGCCGAACGTGGGCCGGGTGGCGTCCGCCGGATCCGGAATCGTTACGCATCCGGAGGTCGTCGCCGCGGCCATCGACGCCTTTCGGGAAGCGGGGGCCGAGGTGGCGGTGGGCGAGAGCCCCATTGTGGGCGTGGATGTCGAGGAAGCCTTTGCGGCCGCGGGCCTGGACCGCATCGCCGCCCAGCGCCAGTGCCCGTTGGTGGACATGGACCGGCGCCATTTCGTGGAGGTGCCGGTGCCCGAGGGGCAGGTGATCCGTTCGCTCAAGGTCTGCCCGGAGGTGCTCGAAGCGGACTTCCTCGTGTCGATTCCCGTGATGAAGATGCACATGCACACGGGCGCTACCCTGGCGGTGAAGAACATGAAGGGCTGTCTCTGGCGGCGGAGCAAGGTCGAGCTGCACATGCTGCCGCCGGTGGCGGGGAGCGAGGTCAAGTCGCTCGACGTGGCCATCGCCGACATGGCCTCCGTGCTGCGTCCCCATTTGGCCATCGTCGATGGGACCGTGGGGATGGAGGGTCTCGGTCCGAGCGCCGGCCGGCCCAAGCCCCTGGATGCCGTGGCCGTAAGCGCCGACGCCTTTGCGGCCGACGCCGTGGCCTGCCAACTCATGGGGACCGACGCGGCGAGGATCCCGCATTTGCGCCTGGGCGCCGAGCGCGGCTACGGGATTATCGATCTGGGGTGTCTGACCGTGACGCCGGACGACTGGCGCGATTTTGCCTCGCCGTTTGCCCCGCCGCCGGAAAACCTCACGATCGAATTTCCGAACATCGCCGTCCTCGACCGCAGCGCGTGCAGCGCGTGCCAGTCGACCCTGCTCTTGTTCCTGACGCGCTACAAGGAGCAGATCTTCGACTACTTCCCGTCGCAGGACAAGATCCACATTGCGATCGGCAAGGGCCATGCCGAACTGCCCGAGAAAACACTGCTAATCGGCAATTGCACCTCGTGCCATCGCGAGAAAGGCATTTTTGTTCCCGGCTGTCCGCCCGTCGGCAGCCAGATCCTGGCGGCCCTTTCCAAGGGGCCGTCCGCCGACGACTCGGACGAGTGATCTCAAGGAGTAAACGAATCACGAAAACACGAAAGCACGAAAGAGGAGACAAATTCATGGGAGATGTTCGTAGCTGCTGGATCTTGCGGACGAACGAATCTGAACTGGTCTCCCGGAACCTATGGGTGGGGCGGCTTCTTCAACACGACGTTCCTGATCGACCCCAAAGAGCAATTGATCGTGATCTGCATGACGCAGTTGCGTCCCGGCCACGACTGCCCGATCAGCGAGACGGTTCCCATTCTCGCCGCGCAGGCGATTGCCGATTGAATCGTGGCTTTGGAGTGCTATGACTTGTCATCGCTTTCCTTGTGAGAACGAGGGCGCAACGCGCGAAAAAGAAAGCGGTAACAAGTTCCCGCACTCCAAAGGGCGTTTCGGCCTATTTCTTGTCGCCCCCCGCCTCAGACGCGGCCGGGGGCTTCGACTGCTTCAGCTCGTCGACTGCCTTGCGCATCTCTTCCAGCCGGCGGTTCATGTCGTCGAGTTGCTTCTCCAGCGCCTTGCGCGGCTCTGCCCGCGGAGTTGACGGGACCGGGTGCACCGAACCCGGTCCGGAGGGCAGGCGGTCCTCCAGGCTCGGCGTGAGCGCTCCGTGCAATCGACTCCTGAGCATCCCTTCCACGTGCGGCCGGAGCTCGGGCGGCAGGGCGTCGAGCTTGCCTTCGGTAAGCTCCCACTTTTCTTTGCCGCGGGTGACGACGATCTTGGCGGGCTGGTTGCCCTGCTTGGTGATCGAGATCGTCACGTCGTTGGGCAGATCGGGCAGTCCACGCGGCCGCGCCAGCACCACGCCGGGGCGCAGAAAGAAGAGGCTATAGTCGCGGTGGTGCGGGTCGCCCGGCCGGAACTGCTCGGCCCATTTGCGCATTGTTTCGCCCCACTGCTCCGCGGGGGTCGGAGGAAGCAGTCCCGCAATCTCGCCCTCGGGACGCTTTGCGGGCGTGACCTCGACCTTCATCGGCTTTCCTTTGCGAACGATCTCCAGGGTCAGCACCTTCCCCTTGGCGGCATCGACCGCCGAAATGAGGTCCCCGACGTGGACAATCGCCTTGCCGTCGGCTTTCAGCAGAATGTCATACTGCTGGAGCCCCGCGGCGGCGGCCGGGCTCTGCGGGGCAACCTGCTCGACCAACAGGCCTTGGTCCTCCGGCAAGTTCAATTGCGCTCGCAGGGCATCGGGCACCGGCTCGGAAACGAGGCCCAGCCAATACTCGCTCAGTCTCGCCGGCCTGACGACGGCTACGATTGCTTGCGGCACATTGCCCGGCTCCTGCTCGGCCAGGCACAGGCCCGCGGGGATGAACCCGGCGAGCAAGACGGGCAGTAGGACGGCCTTTCCAGGCCCTCGTGGACGGCCTGGAAAGGCCGTCCTACATGATCCACCTAACCACATCGCAAGACCTGCCAGCCAGGCCGGCAGGGCAAACAAGTCTCTCCCCATACAAGGCTCCTTTTCCAGAGACTCCTGGTTCCAGAGTTCACTCGACATGGTTGCCCACATAGTGGATATCCAACTGATCGACGGGCAGGATCGCATGGCGGCCGTCTTGGACCGGGACCGGCAGCAATTCGTGCGACTGCCGGACCTGGTAGCCGGCCCTGCGCAGGGCCTCGCGGAGTTGCGGATGGAAGGCATGGGCGTCGGGGTACAAGAGCGAGGGATCGAGTTGGTCGCGCTCCACGACCGGAAGGTGGATCGGTCCGCCTTCTCCCCACGCCGGCAGGGCAAGCGTCATCATGGGTGAGGCTTGGGGCGGCGTGATGGAGCCGGCGGGCTCGGCCGGTGGCGATGGTCCGGGGAGGGCAGCCCCCTGTTGGCTCGCGACCAGGTTTGCCGCCGGAGTCGGCGTCAGGCGAGCTTGAACCCCTGCTCGCTGCAAACCCCCGGCCCACCATCCCAGGCCCAACGCTGCCAGGAAGCTAGCCGCCATGGCCAGAAACGTGCCCACGCGACGTGCCCAGGGGGTGCGTCGGACAGATCGAGGAATCGTAACCTCGGTGGGCGGAAAAAGCTCGGCGGCCGCCTTGCCTAGCGATTCATGAAGACACTGAGCCTCCAAGAAAGCCAAAGCACATGCACGCCACCCGCCCGGCGTGCGATCGAGGCTTGCCAAAAGCTCACGGCGCCGGACATCGGGAAGCTCGCCGTCGCCCAGGAGGTCGAGGATCTCCCGATCGGTTTTCGGGTGGTTGTACTCGCTCGGCTTCATAAATCGCTTTCCGTCACCTGCAAGGCGGTCAACTCATCGCGCAATCGCTGCCGCGCCCGATGGAGCCGGGCCTGCACGGCTGCCTGAGAAATGCCCAAATGGTCCGCTAATTCCCGGTAACTCCAGTTCTCGCGGTACTTCAAGAGCAAGATCTCCGCGTCGCGCCGCGGCAAGCGCGCCAGGGCCGTGCGAACCAACTGCCGCCGCTCGTCGACTAGGAGCCACTGGAGGGGGTCGGCGTTGCGCCCCGTTTCCTGCGAAGGCCGCACCCGCCGGGCGTAATCGCCGGTCAGCCGACGGCGTCGCCCCTGTTTGCGGCGATACAGAAGCGTTTGCGTAACCGCCAGCCGGTACAGCCATGGCGCCACCTTGCTCGCGTCCAGCAACGGCGCGTGCTGCCGCACGGCCGCCAGCGACACCTCCTGCATCACGTCGTCCACCGCCTGAGGCTCACCCAACCGCGCGTAGACCACGGTGCGCAGCCACCGATCGTGCTGGGCAAGGACGGCCTGCCAGTCGATCTTCGGCGTTCGGCCCGAGTGGTCGTCGCGAACCGGGG
>CAYTJV010000114.1:0-15879 GCA_964438165.1 uncultured Planctomycetaceae bacterium
TGCACGGCGACCGGCACCATCCGCCGTCATCCCGACCTGCCCTATCTCAAGCAAGCGTTCACAGAGGGCGAAACCTGGCCCGTCGAGCCGAGCCGCATTCAGGCCGCGCTCTCCGCGGGCGCCATCACAGGGCAGCAGGCCGAGGCGTTCCTCCGCTTTGGCGCCATCGGCTCCCACTTGGAAATCCTCCAGCGCGACGACGGCTACAAGGGATTCAACAAGGCCGGCATCAACGAGATCATCAGGGAAACCGACCCACGCAGGGCGCTGCGATTGTAGCCAATTCGCCAGAATTCGGGGCATTCGCCAGAATCCATGGTTAAGTCCTTGCGCTCACCCGAATTCTGGCGAATTCGGCTACGACCCGATGAACAGCCCGGACTGAGTCCTGCTCAGCGCGGCCGAAGCACGGACGACGGCATTGCCGCGGCGCCTTGCCGGGCCTCCACCTGCTGCCATGCGGCGACGATCTGCTCGGCAGCCACATCCGGGCCGAGAAGGTCGACGTTAATCACCAGGTCGTAGAGGTGCGGGTCGGCCACGTCGCGGTGGAAGAATCGAGCGACGAGTTCCTTGCGGCCGCGATCCACTGCGGCGATGAACTGCCGGGCTTGGGCCTCGCTCAAGGAATACTTCTCGATGGTCCGCCCGACGCGGTACTTCTCCGAGGCGATGATCCGCACCGCCAGGCCCTGCTCTCGCGGCAAAAGAAACCGGCCGCCTCGGCCCACGAGCACCACGTTGCCGCGGCGGGCCGCGGCGAGCACGATCCGCGCCAGGTGGACCATGTACTTCTCGTGCGGAACGATCCGGCGGTCGAGCCACGGACCGAAGATGTCGTAGGCCCAGTTCGACCGCGTCTCGTCGACCAGTTCCAGCATCGGGCGCGGGAGATGAGAGCGCTGGGCCACGCGGTCCAAGAGATTCTTATCCAGCACTTCCCAGCCGAGCCGGCGGCCCACGGCCTCGCCGATCTCGCCGCCGCACGCCCCGGCTTCCCGCGATAGGGTAATGTAGTTTCCAAACTGCCCGTGCGGCTGGTCGAAGCGATGCGACTTGACCGAGCCTTCGGCGATTTCCTGTGCGAGCGACCAGGCCCGCATCTGCCGCTCGGCCGCGGCCACGATCCGCGGCTCCTCGCGAGTGTGCTCTTTCATGGCAATGTCCCTACCCCAATGCCCCCACCAATAGTATAGCAACCTTCGCTGGAAAAGTGAACCCTCTTTCCTTTGTTTAACAGGAGGAAACGGAGGCAACGGAGAGGGCCTGCACGCAAGCGAACCCTCCGTTTCCTCAGTTCCCTCCTGTTCATGGAGAGACGCTGGAAACCGCGGGGGGCGAAGCTTGGCGGAACTGTTGGACGTCGGGCTCGGCGTCGACCGTGTCCATGAGCGTCAGCACCAGGAAGAGCGCAAGGAACGCCAACGCGGCGACGAATACCAGGGCGTTGAACGGTTGGTCGTAGCGGAGGTGCATGAAGTAGAGGGCCACCAGCGACGCCTTTAGCGTGGCGATGGCCATGGCCGCCGCAAGGTTCCACGGGCCGAGATCGACCCAGGTCACCGCGACCGTGATCGCCGTCATCGCCATCAAGGCCGCGAAAACCGCCAGGAGCACCCCAGGCGGGATGACGTGGGCCAGCGCGTTTTCGCCTGCTGCGCGGCCGGACCGCCCGTCATACGTCGCGGCTGAGCTATTCATCGGGCAAGTCTCCTAGTGGATCAGGTATAGAAGCGGGAACAGGAAAATCCAGATCATATCGACCAGGTGCCAGTACAGGGCGGTGTAATCGACCGGGTTGAAGTATCGACTGGAGAAGCGGCCTTTGACGGCCAGCACAAGGACCCAGGTGATGACCCCCATCCCGGCAATCACGTGGATCCCGTGCAGGCCGGTCATGGTGAAGTAGATGCTGAAGAAGATGCCCACGTCGCGGGGCGGGTTCGAGGGGGTCACCGCGGCGTGGCCCGGCGGCGCCGCGCCGGCGTGCTCCATGGCCCCGGACAACTCGGTGGCGTGGTAGCGTCCCGCCCACAGCAGCCCGTGCTCCCACTTCTGCTCATACTCGACGTACTTCACCCCCAAGAAGACCGCGGCCAAAGCCAAGGTGATCGCCAGGCAGGCAACCAGGGCGCGGCGCTGGTCGCACTGGGCGCAGCGCACGGCCCAGGCGATCGAAAGGCTGCTGGCGATGAGCACCGCGGTATTCAAAGCCCCGAGGTTCTTGTCGAGGAACTGGTGGGCGTAGATGAAGATCTCGGGATGGATCGCCCGATACACGGCGTACGCGCAAAACAGCCCGCCGAAGAACAGGACCTCGGTGAGGATGAAAATCCACATTCCGAGCTTGCCGGCGTCGAACTGCTGCTCGGGCGTGTCGAAGTGATGGGCCAAGAACGGCGGATGCTCGCCGGAGTCCTTCATCTTTCATCCTTCCGAGACAAATCCGCGCTCGGCGCTCGCGTAAACCAGGTCGGAGAAATCGTAGGGGTCGCGGACCGGCGGCGGCGTGGGGAAATTGTCGTGCGGCGGGGGCGAGGAGCACTGCCATTCCATCGTGCCGCCGCCCCAGGGGTTCGCCGACGCGCGGCATCCGCGCCAAAGCGAGTGCAGCAAGTAGGCCAGCACGATCGAGAATCCCACGGCCATCGCGAACGCCCCGAGCGTCGACATCATGTTCAAGGCGGCGAACTCGGGGTGCTGATCCAACAGTCCGGAATAGTCGTAGTAGCGCCGCGGCATGCCCCGGGTGCCCAGGATGAACTGCGGGAAAAACGTCAGATTGAAGCCAAGAAAGATAATCAAGCACGCCAGTTGCCCCCAGCGGTCGCTGAACATCCGGCCGGTGATCTTGGGCCACCAGTAGTGGAGCCCGGCCAGGAAGGCCACCAGGGTGCCGCCGAACATCACGTAGTGGAAGTGGGCAACCACGAAGTAGGTGTCGGTCACATGGACGTTCACCGAAAGCGTGCCCAGGAAGAGCCCCGTCAGCCCTCCGATCCCAAAAAGGAAAATGAACATCAAGGCATAGCACATGGGCGTGGCCAAGCCGATCGAGCCTTGGTACATCGTGGCCAGCCAATTGAAGACCTTGATCGCCGAGGGGATCGAGACACTGAACGTCAGCGCGCTGAAGATCATCGCCGCCAGCGGGGTCATGCCGCTCACGAACATGTGGTGGCCCCACACCAGAAAGCCCAACAGGGCGATCGCCACGCTGCTGAAAGCAATAAACCGGTAACCGAAAATGTGCTTGCGGCTGAACACCGAGACGACTTCGCTGATAATGCCCATCCCAGGCAGGATCATGATGTACACGGCCGGATGCGAATAGAACCAGAAGAAGTGCTGGAAGAGGACCGGGTTGCCGCCGTACTTGGGATCGAAGAACCCCAGTCCCATCGTCCGCTCGGCCGCCAAGAGCAGGAGCGTGATCCCCAGCACCGGCGTGGCGAGCACTTGGATGAGGGCCGTCGCATACAGACTCCAGACGAAAAGCGGCATCTTGAACCAGGTCATTCCCGGCGGACGCAGCTTGTGGATGGTGACAATGAAGTTGAGCCCCGTGAAAATCGAGCTGAACCCGAGAACGAACGCGCCGCAAAGCGCTGTGACGACCGCGGTGGGGGTTTTCGTGCTGTAGGGCGTGTAAAACGTCCAGCCGGTGTCGAGCCCGCCCACGTGCAGTGTGACAATGAAGAACACCGCGCCGAAGAACCACAAATAGAAGCTGGCCAGGTTGATCCGCGGGAAAGCCACGTCCTTGGCCCCGAGCATCAGCGGCAAGACAAAGTTGCCCAGCACGGCCGGGATCCCGGGGATAATCACCAGGAAGATCATCACCGCCCCGTGGAGGGTGAACATGTGGTTGTAGAGGTTCTTGCCCTTCTCGCTGGCAAGGACTTTCGGGACCGTGCCGTTGGCCGGGGCGCCAGTTGCCGTAGTCGACGCCGGGATTGAACCGGGCGCTGGCGCGGCAGCAGGCGGCTGACCCGGGGAAGGCGCGGTCGATGCTTCTGATCTCGCCTCGGGGAATCCCATGATGGTCGGCCCGGGCGTAGCCAGCTCCGTGCGCACCACCAACGCAAAGACCCCGCCCAACAGAAACGAGATGAGGATCCCCACCATGTACATGATCCCGATCCGCTTGTGATCGAGGGTCAAGGCCCAGGACCAGAAGCCCCGGGTATGAGTGAGGTAGTTATCAGGAGCGGCGGTGGACATCGAACTTACCTATTTCGCGACTGTAGCAAGGGAATCCCTCACGCAAAGGCGCAAAGACGCAAAGGGAGTCAGGGGAAGAAGGTTTACCACGGAGACACGGAGGACACGGAGACAAAACGACTCTCCGTGTTCTCCGTGCCTCCGTGGTGATATCTCTCATCTTCTTTCTCCTTCGCGTCTTTGCGCCTTTGCGTGAGACTCTTCTCCCAAAACGTTGCTCCAGTGCGCCTATTTCAACGTTTTAATGTACTCAATCAGGGCCGTGATCTGATCGTCGGAAAGCTGCCCCTTGTAGACGGACATCCGGTCCGGGTATCCCTTGCGAATCTTCGCCGACGGGTCGAGGATCGACTCGCGGATGTAGTTGTCGTCGACCACGGCCGGCGGGGAGTTCTCGAATTCGTGGGTCTGGCCGTAAATGCCCTTGAAGCTCGGGCCCACTTTGGGCGTCCCGTCGGTCGAGTGGCACGGCGCGCAGCCGCCGGGCGCAAACTGGTAGATCTCGCGGCCGAGGTCCACCGGCGAGAGATTCTGCCGCCGCCGGTGGGCCTCCTGGAGCCAGGGCTCGAACTCGCCGGAGCGGTGGACGATCACTTTGGCCAGCATCTCGGAATGGCTGGTACCGCAGTACTCGGCACACAGCAGGTCGTACTCGCCCGGCCGCGTGGCCAGGAACCACGTGGTCGTATACCGATCCGGCACGAGGTCCTGCTTGATGCGGAAGGCGGGGATGTAGAGGCTGTGGATGACGTCCTTGGACGACATGGTCAGTTTGACCGGCTCGTCGACCGGGACGTGCAGGTTCGGGTCGACGTAGCCGTTGGGATACTGGAAGCTCCAACTCCACTGCTGGCTGGAAACGCGGATCTCGTACGCGCCCCGCGGCGGGGTCCGCATGTCCAGGTAGCCGGCGAATCCCAGGCCGAACATGATGGTCACCAACACCACGGGAATGCCACTCCAGAGGATTTCCAGGAGCGTATTGTGGCTTGGCGAATCGCCCGGCCCCACGCCCTCCCGCCGGCGGTAGCGGAGCACGAAGAAGGCCATCAGGGTCACGATGAGCAGGAAGAAGAACGCCGACACGTAAAGGAGGAAATAGAACGCCCTATCGACCCCAAACGCCGTCGTTGAGCTCGGCGGCGGCAGCCAAAAGGAACCGCCCGGCTGCCCAAGAAGCCGGCCTGCCGCGGTGTCTGCCAGGAGGAGAAACGGAGGGGGTAAGAGCATCATCGGGCCTCGCTTTGCTGCGGGTCGGCGTTTTCGTTTTCGTGCGGGAGACCTGCGGTCGGCGGTTTCGGCGGGGTCGGGAGACCCGCGCCGAGCGCGGGCGGGTTGGCCGCAGGCTTCGGCTTCCGCCACTCGCGACTCCAGAATACCAGCAGCACGCTGCCGAGAACCACCAGCGTGACCACCCCGCCCAACCGCACGATCTTCACTGCCGCCGGCCCATAGCGTCCCGCCTCGGCGTCGTAGTAGTAGCAGTTCAGCAGCACCCGGTCCACGGTCGAGCCGATCTTTCCCTCGGAAGCCTCCAGCAGCGCGAAGCGGAGGGTTTGCGGGTCGTATTCAATGCCGTACAAGTAGCGTGACACGCGGCCGCCGGGCGTGAGGATCATGGTCACCGCGGTGTGGGCGAACTGCTTGGTCTCGGCCACGTACACGTAGCCGAAGCCCACCGCCGCGGCCGCCTTCCGGATGTCCTCCTCCTTGCCTACCAAACAGTGCCATCCCTCCTCCGCCTTGGGACGATTGTAGACCGCAAGGTACTTCCCCTTGGTCGCCTGGGCCCGGGCGGGCGACTCCTGCGGATCGATGCTCACCGTGATCATCTGGAGTTCCCGGCCAAGATCCCAGTCGATGCGCTGGAGCGCGTGGAAGACGCCGTTGAGCTGAAGGCTGCACAGCCGGGCACAGTTCGAGTAGTTCATCGTGAGAATCACCGGGCGCGTGCCGTCGAAGAACTTGGCAAGCGTAACCGGAGTTCCGTCGGAATCGACAAACGGCAGGTTCAACGGCACCTGGTCGTCCAGATGCTCGGTGACGCCCACGTTTTCGAGATCCTTGGGCAGCGGCTCGATGCGGTCAATCGCCACGGCCGGGCGGACCAGTAACGAAATGCAAGCTACGGCCAATATCAGCAAGCTCAAGCGGCGAACGTCGTGTGCCTCAGCACGGGCACTGACCTCGAATGTCAGCCCCGAAGGGGCGGAATATGACAGCCCAGGGCAACGCCCTGGGGAGGAATTGAGCGCGAAATGGGAAGCCCTGAAAGGGCGGCATAGGAGCGACGGGGATTCGGATTTCGCCCTTTCAGGGCTTTGTCGTTCATTGCGACCTAGCCCCCAGGGCGTTGCCCTGGGCTGTCGTATTACGCCCCTTCGGGGCTGATGGAGACTACGGTTTCGCATGGCCTGTGCCCCCTTCCCGCACTACGATCTCCATGGCCCGCTCGATCGGGATCGCCGCCACCCCCTTGGCCTGATCGACCCAGTGGTACTGGACCAGCTTTGCTTGTTGGGCGCTGGTGGCTCTCTGCAATTCCACGAACGGCGTGTCGATGTCCTTCTCCTGGAACTGGACCGCCACCGCGTGATAGTAGATCACCTGCAAGGCGAAGACAACGATCACCACGATGATCGACCCCAAGAAACCCACCAGGGCTATCTTGGAGGTCTTCACGTCGTCGTACTGGGCCATAAACTCCTCCGCTTGCTGTCAAAAGTTCTCAAACCCCAGCGACTCCGCCAAGCGCGGGTCCCTCAGCGGCACCAGCGACCGCTCGGCCGCCAGCCGGACCACGCCTGCAAGGTACAGGCACCCCAGCGACGCCAGCAGGCAAACGTCGATCGGCCCCCAAGGAAGCCCCGCGTGCTCCAGGCCCGGCATGACCAGCCAGGACACGTCGATCCAGTGGAACACCAGCATCCACACCGCCCAAAAGGCCAAGACCGGCTTGCACCGCTTGGATTGGCGCGACAAAAGGCCGAAAAACGGAATCAGCAAGTGCCCGACCACCAGCGCCACCGACACGTAAAGCCAGGGACCCGTTTGCCGGTCACGGTACCATGTGGTCTCCTCGGGGATGTTCGCATACCAGATCAGCAGGTACTGCGAAAACGCGATGTAGCCCCAGAACACGACCGAGGCGAACAGGAGCTTGCCCAAATCGTGATAGTGCTCCACCGTGACCACGCTGGTCAATCGCCCGCTCGCCTGCAAGGCCATGGCCAGAAGAATCCAAAGCGACACCGCCCCCACAACCGCCCCGGAGAAGTAGTAAACGCCGTAGATCGTGCTGGTCCAATGGGGGTCGAGCGACATCAGCCAGTCGAACGATGCGAACGTGACCGTCAGCCCGAGCAGCAGGATCGCCGGGCCGCTCGCCCGCTCCATGCGCACGGTGAGCTGCGGATCGCCCGAGCCGTCCTGATCCGTGGACTTGTCGAGGAAGAACCGCGCGGTGAGCCACCAGACCAGGAAGTACCCCGCGGCGCGGACCGCAAAGAACACCGCATTCAGGTACGGGGCCTTGTGCCGCAGAAGGTCGTCCTGCTCGACCGCTTGCGGTTTCGCCCACTCGTACAAGCTCGAATTGCCCCAGACCAGCGGCAGCACGATCGGCAGGAACAGTATCAGCATCAGGGGGACGTTGGCGGCCAGCACTTCGGCCAGACGGCGCACGGCCACGCCCCACCCGGCCCGCGACACGTGCAGCAGGAGCACCAACAGCAGCGAGCCCAGCACCATCCCCAGCACGTAGCAGTAGCTCGTCAGGTAGGAGTGAAAGAAGTACTGCAACTGGTCCTGGCGCGCCAAACCCAGTCCGAACCCCAGCGCCAAAGCCGCTCCCCCGGCAATTTGCAGGACCGGCACGACGCGCGGCGACAGCCCGTCGAGGGTGATCCGCTGCTGGGCAAGCTCGATGGCCGGGTTCGGGTTCATGGCTTGGTCGGTTCCTGGGAAAGCGCGGGCCGTAGCTCGGCGGGGACGTCCTGGATCGTGGCGTTCTGGCTCCGCTGGAGCGCCCTGACGTAGAGCAGAATCGCCCAGCGATCCCCCACCGGAATCTGCGCCGCATAGCCGGGCATGGTGTTCAGTCCGTGCGTGATCGTATGGAACAACCGGCCCACTGGCTGCTCGCGCACGTTGGGCACCTGAAGCGAGCGGGGCTGGACCCAACCGGGCTCGCGGCGTTTCACCGCGCGAAGGTGCGTCATCCCGTCTCCTTCGCCGGCCAGGCCGTGGCAGGGGGCGCAGTAGATGTTGAACCGCTCGCGGCCCCGCTCGATGTGCTCCCTGTCGACACGGATGGGAAACGTGGCGGCCCACTTGCCCTCGATCTGGCCGCGGTAGTAGTGGGCATCGGTCTCCAGGCCGCCTGCGGCAACCGTGTACGGCACGGGCGCACGCGTGGCCCGCCCGTCGGCAAAGAATTTTCCCACCCCTTGCGCTTGGTAACGCGGCTGGAAGTCCATGTCCTGGATGATGTGCAGGCGTGGCGTCTCCGAAGGCACCTCTCGCAGGCGGGCGATCCACAGCGGCGGCAACACGGCCAGCGCCGCCGCGATCGTCAGCGTCCACTTCAAGGCCGAAGGCAGTCGCTGGCCCGCTGCCGGAGCGTAGCAGACCTCGACCGCCGAGGCGCCGAGCGATTCCAAGAGCGCCTTGGTCAGGACCGAATCGAACTTGGGATCGCGGGCCGCCACCGAGATGAAGAACCCGTCCGACGTGGCCCGCGCAAACCGCTTCGCCGAAAACAACGGATGGCGGTATTCCGGAAGGAGATTCAAGACGATCACCCCGCCGAAGGCCGCAAACGCGCTTAGGAGCACGATCAGCTCGAAGGCAACGGGGATATTGGCGGGCAGGCTGAACAGGGGCTTGCCGCTGACGACGTAGGGGTAGTTGACGGCATTGGTCCACCACTGGAAGAGCAAGGCTATGGCAGCCCCCGCAATCCCTCCGCCCAGGACGAGCCAGGGGAGGATCGTCGGCCGAATACCCATCGCCCGCTCCATTCCGTGGACCGGGAAGGGGCTGTGCGCGTCCCAGCAGCGATAGCCCGCGTCGCGGACCTTGGCCGCGGCGGCCAGGAGGGCCTCCGGGCCGGCGAACTCGGCCACGAGTCCGGCGACGATCGGCGTCGGTTCCGCGTTCTCGGTGCCCGATGGTTTCTCAGTCATCATGCTCAATGCCCGCTCGCCCGCGCTTGCGGCAGCACGGCCTTGACCTCGGCCATGGCCACCATCGGCAAATAGCGGCAAAACAACAGGAACAAAGTAAAGAACAACCCAAAGCTGCCGGCAAGCATCCCCAGATCGACCCAGGTGGGCTTGTACATCCCCCAGCTCGACGGCAGGAAGTCCCGGCTCAAGGAAACGACGATAATCACGAACCGTTCCATCCACATCCCGATATTCACCAGGATGGCCACGATCACCATCCGCCACGGCGAAGTGCGCCACTTCTTGAGCCAGAACAACTGCGGCGCCACCACGTTGCAGAAGACCATGATCCAGTAGCCCCAGGCGTACGGGCCTAGGGCTCGGTTGACCGCCGCAAACCACTCGTACTGGCTCCCGCTGTACCACGCGCAGAAGAACTCCACCACGTAGGCATAGCCCACCATGCAGCCGGTGGCGAGGATGAACTTGTTCATGTTCTCCAGGTGGCGGACGGTAATCAGGTCCTTCAAACCGAAGAAGGCCCGGGCAGGAACCATGAGCGTGACCACCATGGCAAAGCCGCTGAAGATCGCCCCGGCCACGAAATACGGCGGAAAGATCGTGCTGTGCCAGCCGGGCAATTGGGCCACTGCGAAGTCGCAGCTCACGACCGAGTGAACCGAGAGGACCAGCGGCGTCGAGAGTGCGGCCAGGAGCAAATACGCCCGCTCGTAACGGTGCCACTGACGGGCCGAGCCCCTCCAGCCCACGGCCAATAGCCCGTAGAGGAACTTGCGCAGCCAGCCGTTGGCCCGGTCCCGCAGCGTGGCCAGGTCGGGGATCATGCCCAGATACCAGAACAACAGCGACACGGTGGCGTATGTGCTCACGGCGACCACGTCCCACAGAAGCGGGCTGCGGAAGTTCGGCCAGAGCGACATCTGGTTCGGGTAGGGGAAGAGCCAGTATTCGACCCACACCCGGCCGATGTGGAGCGCCGGGAAGAGGCCCGCGCAAATCACCGCGAAAATGGTCATCGCCTCGGCGGCCCGATTGATGCTCGTGCGCCATTTCTGGCGGAAGAGGAAGAGGATCGCGGAAATCAGCGTGCCGGCGTGCCCGATCCCGATCCAGAACACGAAGTTCACGATGTCGAAGGCCCAGGCCACCGGGATGTTGTTCCCCCACACGCCGATCCCCGTGGAGACCAGGTAGCCGACCAGCAAGAAGAAGATCCCCGTCCAGCTCGCGGCAATGGCAAACGCCACGTACCAGCCCAGCGGAGGCCGCGGCCGCTCGACCACCCCGCTGACCAGTTCCGTGACCGAAGCGAAGTCCTGCCCCGGCGCGGTCAAGGGCGCGCGGACCGTGGGATCATCGGTGGTGTTGTCGAAGGCTGGAAAGGCAATGGAGCTCATCGTCGGCTTTCAGCGTCAACTTCGGACGTTGACGGCTATCGTTCTTCCCCACCGGCCTCGTGCCGGTGGGAACGGGTTTGGCAACTAATCGCGGTCACATGGCGTTAACCTTCGTCACGGGCGGTTTTCGTTCTTCCCCACCGGCCTCGTGCCGGTGGAAAAGGGGTTTGGCAACTACGGCGGCCACGGTAGTCATCAAACCCGTTTCCACCGACACGGGGTCGGTGGGGAGTTGTTGCATCGGTCTCCTTTCACCTAGTCGCCAAACCCGTTTCCACCGACACGGGGTCGGTGGGGACTTTGCGATATCCATCTCTAGGTTGTGGGGCACATTTCCAACGTGCCTTTGAGTTGCGGGCACGTTGAAAACGTGCCCCACGTTAGGTGCTCCTCTTGCCAGGATTTTCAAGTTCCGGGTTCGGGTTCCGAATCCCGGCCAGGTAACTCGTTCGCGGCTTAACGTTCAATCCGGCCAGCATTTCGTAGGCACGGTCGGCCTGGCGGAGTCGGGCCACCAGGCTCGGCTGGCCCTTTTCGTCCTTATGGTTCAGGTCCCCGAAGACAATGGCCTGCGTGGGGCAGACCTGCTGGCAGGCGGTTTGGATCGCGCCGTCGCGGATCGGCTCGCGGCGGTTCTTGGCCTCGATCTTGGCCGCCTGGATCCGCTGCACGCAGTAGGTACACTTCTCCATCACCCCGCGGCTGCGCACCGTAACCTCGGGGTTGAGGACCATCTTGCGGACCTCGTTGTCCGGATCTTCGAGGTCCTTGCGGTAATTGAAGAAGTTGAAGCGGCGGACCTTGTAGGGGCAGTTGTTGGCGCAGTACCGCGTGCCTACGCAGCGGTTGTAGACCATCTCGTTGAGCCCCTCCTTGCCGTGTACCGTGGCCGCCACCGGGCAAACTTGCTCGCAGGGGGCGTTCTCGCAGTGCTGGCACAGGACCACCTGGTGTGCGACGCGGGGATTCTCCACGTCGCCGCGGTAGTAACGGTCCACTCGCAGCCAGTGCATCTCGCGCCCCCGCAGCACCCGCTCCTTGCCGACCACCGGCACGTTGTTCTCCGCCTGGCAGGCCACGGCGCACGCCCCGCAACCGATGCACTTCGACAGGTCGATGGTCATGCCCCAGCGGCGGCCCTCATACTTGAATTCCTCCCAGAGCGACTCCAGCGGCGGCAGATGCTCGGCGTGCCGGGCGAAATGCGGGTCCTGCTCCGACTTCGCGCGGTACTCGCCGAGCGTGAGCTCGCGGACCAATTCGCCGACCCGCTGCCCGCGGGCCTTCATCCCCACCACGTCGATTGCCGAGTGGTCCTGCGTGGTGGCCAAGGCATACTTCGCGCCGGTCGCAGTGAGGGCTGCGCCTGCCGCGAAGCCCATCGCGCGGGTCGTGCGCAGCGGATACACGTCGACGCCCACCGGGGCACTGCCGCCATCCACGTCTCCGCCGACCTTCCCGGCGGCGGTCCGCCCGTAGCCCAACGCCACGGCGACCGACCCGGGCGATTGGCCGGGCATGACGTACGCGGGGATTTCCACGTCGCGCCCGCCGGAACTCAATTTTACCAGGGTCCCGTGCTCCACGCCGAGCGCCGCGGCCGTTGCCGGACTCACCAGCGCGGCGTTGTCCCAGGTGAGCTTGGTCATCGGATCGGGCATCTCCTGGAGCCAACCGTTGTTGGCAAACCGCCCGTCGTAGACCGAGGCATCCGGGCAGAAGACAATCTCCAGCTTCTCGCGGGCGGGCTTGTCGGCGTCGGGGAGTGGCCCGGGGTCGGCCGGCGGGGTCTGACGCACCAGCTTCGGCGTTGCCCGCGGCCACGCGGAATCGGCAAGAACTCCGCTCTCCAGAGCGACATCCCACTTCGCTTCCCATCCCGCTCCGGCAAGGTGCTGAAAGGTCTCGCGGACCAGCTCGCGCGGGTCGGCAGTCTCTTGACCCGACAACAGCGCCACAAGCTCAATCACCGTGCGCGTGTCGTAAAGCGGGGCGATCAGCGGCTGCACGATGCTGTACGTGCCGTCCCAGGACCGAGCGTCGCCCCACGACTCCAGCCAATGGCTTTGCGGCAGATGCCAGGTACACTTCCGGGAGGTTTCGTTGTCGTAGGGGCTGAGGTGAATCCGCGCGGAAACCTTTTGAAGTGCGTCGGCAAACCGAAGATCGGCCGGGGCGTCATAAACCGGATTGCCGCCCAGGACGACGAGCATCTGAACCTTGCCTTCGTTCATCGCGCCGCAGAGGGCCTTGACGGCATCCACGTGCGACGGACGATCGGGCTGAGGATCGGCAGTGTACGTCACCACTCTGCCCACGTTGCCCAAGGCCGCATTGATCTCGTGGACCAGGGCGTGTACCTCGGGCGGCTGCCGCGGACCGGCAAGGACCGCCGTGCTCGCACCGTTCGCCTTGAGGTCTTTGGCGATCGCTTGCACCAAAGCGGGCGCGAAGGGGTCGGGAGTCTTTTTCATGTCGGGGGAGGGCGGTTTTCCGAGTCCATTCGCCTCTGCCCCGACATGAAAAAGACTCCCGACCCCTTGCCCTAGCACGGCCGCATGAAGGGCCTTGGCAAACCAACCGATCTCGCCGCACCGCAGCGGCAAGCGGTGGTCGGCCACGCTGCCGGTAATCGTGAAGCAGGGCTCGACCACGTAGAGCCGATTCATCGGGCCTGCCGCCGGGTCACGGCCCTTGCTGAAATCCCTCGCGTAGCGCACGGCCGCCGGGTGATCGGCCAGCGGGTCGGCATCGAGGCAGACAATCACTCGGGCCTTGTCGAGCGCCAAGTGCGTGCGCATGGGCTGACCGAAGACGAGATTGGCCCCCTCGCGCTCGTTGTCGCGGGAGATCGGCTCGTGCTCGTACCATCCTGCGTGGGGAAACGCCTTGAGCAGCCGGGCGCGAAGAGCGGCAAGCGTGGGCGAGCTCGACGCTTCGGCAAGCACGGCTAGTCTCGAGCCGTCCGCCTTCGATAGCTCGGCAAGCCGCGGCCGTACCCACTCCACGAACCGCGACCAGTTCTGGCCCAACTGCTCCGGCCCGGTGCGATCAACCACGAACTGGCTCCGGTCCGGATCGTAAAGCTCCAGGATCGATGCCTGCGTCCACGCGTCGGTGGCCCCCAGACTCTGGGGATGCTTGGGATTGCCTTCGATCTTGATCGGCCGGCCGTCGACCGACGTGACCCACAGACCCGTCGCCGAGCCCGCCATCTCGCGGACCGTGGCAAACCGCTGGAACTGCCCGGGAAGCCGGTTGGGCGGCTGCGAGACGAGCGGGAGGATCTCGTCCTTCTTCCACCGGCACCCGGCCGCCCCGGCGAGCATCAGCGAAGCTCCCATGAGCTGCAACCAGCGGCGCCGCGACACGCCCGCCGGGTCCTCGGCCGCGGAAAACTCCGCTTCCGCCAGCGCCCGGAACTCCGGGGCGTCGGCCAATTCGGCCAGGCTCCGCCAGTGCGTGGCCACGCGCAGACTTACGAAGTCTTCGAGACTTCGGAAGTCTTGGGATAGGCCCTCAGGGCTGCGACGCTCTATCGATGGCATGTTGAGCAATCGGTCGAGGGTTTGATGTTGTTCTGCTTGAGGATCCGCGCCCCGACGGAAACGTCGTCGCCGGGCGTCCAGTCCATTCGGGTGATGAACTGCTTGGGGCGGAGGTGCGGCTCGGGACTGCGGTGACACTCCAGGCACCATCCCATGCTCAGCCGCTCCACTTGCTGGACCCGCTCCATCCGGTCCACGCGTCCGTGGCACGATACGCAGCCCACGCCTCGGGAGACGTGGGCACTATGGTTGAAATAGACGAAGTCGGGCAGATCGTGTACGCGGACCCAGGGGATCGGCCCCCCGGTCGTCGCGCTTTGCTTGACCGGCAGGAGCTTCGCGCTTTGGGCCGCGATCTGGGCGTGGCAATTCAGGCAGGTCTGCGTCGGGGGCACAAGGGCCCGGGCCGACGTCTCCACGTTGATGTGGCAGTAGCGGCAGTCGATGCCCAGCTCGCCTGCGTGGAGGGCATGGCTATATGGCACGGGTTGTTGGGGCGCGTAGCCGACGTCGGTAGTGCGCGGCGACCCGCCGTAATACAACAGGGCCACCAGATATATCGGCACAATCGCCAACAGGGCGCCCGCCAGCGGCCGGGCACGGTCGATCCATGGCGGGAAGGGGAACGAATCCATCATCGGCGAGGGGGCAGGAGTCCTATGCGTCGTTGCTCTACCTGGCCCGAACGGAGTGATCGAACGGGCACCTCCACCTGGCGTTGCGTTCCGGTCCATTCCGTCGATGAACTCTACCCTCATCGCGAATTGCGTGGGACCGGCACGTCGGATGCCTATTTTACCACCCGGCACGCGAGCGGGAAGTGGTGCCTCAGTCAAACTTTCAAGGGGGATGCCACCATCCTGAATCTATATGCGAGTGCCGATCCTGAACCACCCTCTTGCGTGGGACAACGGCGGTCTGTATCTTGCACAGCCGCCCCACATGGTCGCGTCTCTCCGAGACGCGATCTCTCGGTCTCGGAGAGACCGAGCCACGTGACGCCGTTTGTCCGTGGGGCACGTTTCCAACCTGCCCGGCACGACTGATTCATCCCCCACTTGTTCTCTCCGGGTTCTAACCCCTACCCCCCGGCCCCTAACCCCTTCTTTCCCATGCCCGTCGAGTACAGCGAATTCGCCCGAAACATTACGGTTGAGACCGCTTTCAACGTCCTGGCCAAGGCCAAGCAACTGGCCGCGGCCGGCAAGGAAGTTATCGAGTTGGAGATCGGCGACAGCCCGTTTCCGAGCACGGCCTCGGCCAAGGGGGCGGGCATCGAGGCGATCCGCTGCGATCAGCCCCACTACTGCCCGTCGGCCGGCCTGCCCGAGTTCCGGCAGGCCGCTTCCGACTACGTGAACGGCGAGTACGGGCTGGCCACCACGGCGGCGAACATCGTGGTGGGCCCGGGGGCGAAGATCTTCGAGATGTTCTTCTGCGAGGTTTTCCTGAATCCCGGCGACGGCGTGTTGGTCTTCAGTCCGTATTTCCCCACCTATCTGCCCAATATCGTCCGCCGCG
>CAYTJV010000115.1:0-15802 GCA_964438165.1 uncultured Planctomycetaceae bacterium
CCAGATGATCGCCCACGGGCTGAGCTCGGCCGGCATGTTCTTTATGGTCGGCGTGCTGTACGACCGCGTACACCATCGCGACCTGGACCAGTTCGGCGGGCTGTTCGGGCGCATGCCCGTTTACAGTGGGCTGGCCATGGGGATCTTTTTCGCCGCCTTGGGGCTGCCCGGCCTGTGCGGCTTCATCGGCGAGGTGCTCGTGGTGCTGTCGGTGTGGAACTACGGCATGGTGCTGGCCGTGGTGGCGGCCTCCGTGGTGATCCTCACGGCGGCGTACATCCTCTGGACGATCCAGCGGGTCTATCTGGGACCCGAGTACCACGGCCCGCACCCCGAGGCCCTCACCCCCGCGACCCGTCGGGAAGTGGCCATTGCCGCGCCCCTGCTGGCCTTCGCGATCCTGTTTGGGGTTTATCCTCAGGCGCTGTTCAGCTACATGACCCCGAGCGTCGACCGCACCGTGACCAAGTTGGCCAACTGGACCCGGGAAGTCAAAGTGCCGCGGGCCAATGCTCCACCGATCACGCTACCGTTCACGATGCCCATGGCGATGCCCGCTCCCGGCACGCCGGGAGCTCCGCCTCAAGCCCTAAGCATTCCTTCCGGAACCCTTGAACCGAAGGCATCTAAATGACGTTGCACGATCTTGGGAGTGTGCCACTGCTTGACCGCTGCCGGTCAAAGCGTTATCCGATTGGGGAGAATCGTTCTCCGGCAGCGGTCAAGCAGTGCCACACGGCCTCCAGATGCGTCCCGGAATCGTGCAACCTCATTTAATCGCTAGCCGCCATGAGCTTTTACGACCTGATCCAAGCCGCGATCGACGACACGCTGGGCACGTCGCTCCGCGCGTTCGCGCCGGAGCTGGCGATCTGCGCGACGATCGTCCTCTTGCTGCTGGCCCGGATGATCTCCACCGCCCGCAGCGGACGCGCCTTCGCCCTGACGCTGGCCGGGGCGCTGGCGGCCCTCTACCTGGCCGCTCCCTGGCGCTACCTGGAGCCGCAAGCCGCGCTTGCCTCCGGCGTCGAGACGGCCACGCCGATCTTCACCGGGATGCTGGTGTACGACAAGTTCTCGGTGTACATGCGGAGCTTGCTGCTGTTGTTTGCGGTCTTGTTCGTCGTGTTCACGCGGATTTCCCGCGTGCCCGAAGACGACGACGCCACAGAGTTCTTCGTCCTTGTCCTCGGGGCGACGCTGGGGATGTGCCTGATGGTCGCGGCCAACCACATGCTCATCGTCTTCCTGGGGATCGAGATGGCGAGCGTGCCCTCCTACGGGCTGGCCGGTTTGCTCAAGACGCGCCGTCAGAGCAGCGAAGCAGCGTTGAAGTTCGCCGTCTTCGGCGGTGCGACGGCCGGGGTGATGCTCTACGGCATCAGCCTTTTGGCCGGGGCCTTGGGCTCGCTCCATCTGCCGACCATGGCGACGCAACTGGCTGGAATCGTCAATAGCGGCCTGGGGATGGAGCGAGGACTCGTCCTGGCCCTCGGCGGACTCATGGTGGCCGTCGGGCTGGCCTTCAAACTGTCGGCCGTGCCGTTCCACTTCTGGGCCCCCGACGTGTTCGAGGGAGCGACCGCCGAGGTGGGCGCGTTCCTCTCGGTGGCCTCGAAGGCGGCGGGGCTCGCGCTCTTGGCCCGGCTGACCCTCGCCTTTGCCGACGTCGAACCGGCCCGGGTCTTCATGAGCGGACTGATCGTGCTCCTGGCCGCGGTCACCTGCACCTTCGGCAACCTGGCCGCCTACGGCCAGACGAACATCAAGCGGCTGTTGGCCTACTCGACCATTGCGCACGCCGGCTACATGATGATGCCCATGGCCGCGGCCGTAATTCTCGTCGGCACCAGCAAGGCCGACGCGTCCTGGGCCGTGGCGGCGATGATCTTCTACGCGGCGATCTACCTGTTCATGAACCTCGGCGCGTTCGCCGCCGCGGCCTTCCTGCGCAATGCCTCGGGAAGCGAGCAGATCGACGACTACGCCGGACTGGTCCGCCGCTCGCCGGGCGTGGCGGTGTGCTTCTCCATCATGCTCTTCAGCCTCATCGGGCTGCCGCCCCTGGCGGGTTTCTCGGCCAAATTCACCATCTTCGCCGCGCTCTATCGAGCCGACCTCTTGGGGCTGTTGGCCATCGGCGCGCTGAACACCGTGCTGAGCCTGTTCTATTACCTTCGGGTCGTGCGGGTCATGATCCTGACTGCCGAGCCGGCCGACCGCCCGGCCGCCACGGTGCCGCTTTGGTCCGCCTCGGGCCTCTACTGCCTGGCAATCGCGCTTGTCCTGGCCGCCCTGTTCGTCTGGTGGGGCCCCTTCGACTGGGCCAAGACCGCCACGGCGCTGATGGTTCCGTAAGGATGAAGGATGAGGGATGAAAGATGAAGGATGAGAGATGAAAGATGAGAGATGAGGGATGAAGGATGAAAGATGAACTAAGAGATGGCTGAAACGTCAGATCCCTCATCCTTCATCCTTCATCCCTCATCCTTCGTTGACACCCACGCCCACCTCGACGTTCCCGAGTTCGACGCCGACCGGGAGGCGGTGGTCGCGCAGGCGAGCCAGGCGGGAGTGGAGGCGGTTATCTGCCCGGCGATCGGGGTGGCGTCCAGCGAAGCGGTGGTGCGGATTGCAGATTGCTTGCCGGGTGTCTATGCCGCCGTGGGGATCCAGCCGAACTACTGCGCTGAGGCGAAGTCTGGGGACTGGGAGCGGATCGTCGCGTTGGCCAGCGAGCCCCGGGTTGTGGCCATCGGCGAGACGGGCCTGGACGGCCATTGGGACTTCACCCCCTTGGCCGTCCAGCAAGACTACTTTGATCGGCACGTGCGCCTCGCGCAGGAGCGGGATCTGCCTTTGATCATCCATTGCCGCGAGGCCGGAGACGACGTGCTGGCGATGCTCCGCGAGGCGGCCCTCCGCGGGCCGTTGCGGGGTGTGCTCCACGCCTTCAGCGGCGATCCGGCCTTCGCCGAAGCGTGCCTGGAATTGGGACTCTATATCAGTTTCGCCGGAGCGGTGACGTACACGAACAAGAAGTTCGTTCCTCTGCGCGAGGCGGCCGTGATGATCCCCAGCGACCGGCTCCTGCTGGAGACCGACAGCCCTTATCTTGTGCCGCATCCCTTGCGTGGCAAGGAAAAACGCAACCAGCCGGCCCACCTCGTTCTCACGGCGCGCGCGCTGGCCGAGCTCCGCGGTCAAACCGTCGAAGACCTCGCCGCCCAAACCACGGCCAACACCAGAAGCCTGTTTGCGCTGGCCTAACGTGGGGCACAGGATCTTTGGAGTGCGGCGACTCGTCGCCGCTTTCTCTTGCCGACCCACGTCCCCTCGGCCCAAAGAAAGCATGTAGGGCGGACGGAGCGCAAGCGACGCCCGCCGAGTCTTCGGGCAGACCACGGCGGGCCTCACTGCGTTCGGTCCGCCCTACAACTGGATCGATCAAATCCAAAGCGGCGACGAGTCGCCGCACTCCAAAATCGTCACTTGCCACGGAACTCTCAAGCGCGCTATACTCGGGCAACAGGAAAGGGCGCCCGCCATGAGTTCTTGCTGCCGACGAGTCGTGTGCCTGGGTTTCCTGTTTGCCGTGCTGCACGCCGCATCGGGCTCCGACCTGCTTGCCGACCAGGCGCCGGCGCCAGGAGGCGCTCTTGCGGCCCGGAAGGAAGTTGTCTTTACCAAAGGCGCTGAAGGGGCCTTCGTCTTCCAGACCGAAGCCATTCAAGGCACGATCCGGCTCGACGGGGCCTACCACGGCGTGACCCGCCTGATCGACCGTCGCACCGGCAGGCAGTTCATCGATCCGCGGTATTCCGCGCTGAATCTGTTCAAGCTCATGGCGGTCGACCAGGCCATGGCCATGCCGCGGACCATGGAGCGCAAGATCCAGGTCTCTTCTCAGACTCTCGAAGTGAAGTGGGCCGCGACCGACGCGCACCAGGGCGAGGTCACCGCCCGCTACGAGGTCCGCGAGCCGAATGCCATCGACCTGACCGTGACCGTCCGCTCGCAGGGGACCTACCCCGGCTATGAGCTGTTCGTCTCCAGCTATTTCGACAAGGCGCTAGAGCCGCGAGTCTATCTTCAGCCGAGCCCCCGCGGGCCGGCGGGGGGAGAGGCGGAATTGGTGCTGCCGACGTTCAGCGACGTGTTTCGCGGCACCGTGCTGGTCTTCCCGCGCGACGCGCACGCGGCCCGCCGATGCGTCGACGGCCGGTGGGATCGCAGCGAGCGCAACACCCCGACCGTGCAGATGTGTCCCGTGCGCCGCTACGCGCATTGCCTGGTGTTTTTGACCGACCCGGAGAAACGGATGGGCGTGGTGCTCATGTCGAGCCCTCGCCACTGCTATGCGATCAGCACGCGCTACCATGCCGCGGAGGAGAACCAGCGTCTGACGGACTATAGCGCCTTCGACTTCTCGCTCTTCGGCGACGACCTGCTGCCGGGCGACGAGCGCACGGTGCGGCTCCGTCTGGCTTTGGTGCCGCTCGACAAGGATCTGTCGCAGCCCTTGATCCTCTACCGGGCGTTTCTCTCGGAGTTGAAAGAAGGAGGTCCATGATGAGCCATTCCCAAATCCGGACAACTTCGCGTTCCTCGTTCCCACGCTCTGCGTGGGAACGGGCGATCCGGCGGCTCTGCGGCCGTTGCTAAGACGCCGCAGAGCGGCGAGACTTGCGTTCCCACGCGGAGCGTGGGAACGAGAATGATGGATAAGAAAGGACTTGAATCATGAGCGATTCTCAGAGTCACCCCAGCTCGCGTCGGGCGTTCTTGCGGCGGTCGGCGGCGGTTGGCGGCTGGGTGCTGGCGGCGCAAATCGGCTCGCCGGCCGTGGTGTCCGGCCCGATCCATACCCAAACGCTGCGGGTCGGCCTGATCGGCTGCGGCGGTCGAGGGACCGGCGCCGCGGCCCAGGCCCTCAGCGCCGACCGCAACGTGGAGCTCACGGCCATGGCGGACCTCTTTGATGAGCGACTCCAGTCGAGTCTGACGCTATTGCGCAAGGAAGCGCCGGAGAAAGTCAAAGTGAAGCCGGATTGCTGCTTTCTGGGCTTCGACGCGTATCAGAAGCTCATGGGCAGCCCGGTCGACGTCGTGCTCCTGACCACTCCGCCAGGCTTCCGCCCCTTGCACCTGGCAGCGGCGGTGGAGGCCGGCAAGCACGTCTTCGCCGAAATCACCGCGGCGGTCGACGCGCCCGGCGTGCGGAGCGTGCTCCAGTCGGCGGAAGTGGCCCGGCAGAAGAACTTGGCGATCGTGTCGGGCTTCTGCTGGCGCTACGATCATGCCCTGCGCGCGGCGTGCGAGCAGATTCGCAAGGGGGCGATCGGCGAAGTCCGCGCGATCTACGCCACGTATCTCCGCGGCGACCTGTCGCACAAACACCCCGGCCCGCGTAAGCCGGGAATGACCGATCTGGAGTGGCAGCTTCGCGACTGGTACGACTATCTGTGGCTCTCCGGCGACCCGACCATCGCGTGCTCGGGCGGCCACAGCGTCGACAAGATGTCGTGGTGGCTCGGCGACGTAATGCCGATCAAAGCCGTGGCGACCGGGAGCCGGGTCTATCCGGGCGACGGCAATTCGTTCGACAATTGCTTCGTGGCCTACGAATACTCAAGCGGCATTCGCGGCTTCTTGGCCTGCCGATCGCAGCCTGGGTGCTACACCGAGAACGCCGACTACATTATCGGCGCCAAGGGGATTTGCACGATCCACCACGGCCGCCCGGTGATCCAGGGCGAGAATCCATGGCGCTACACGGGGCCCAAGACGAACATGTATCAGACGGAGCACGACGAGCTGTTCGCCTCGATTCGCGCCGGCCGGCCGATCAACGACGGCACGCGCATGGCCAACACCACGCTCATGGCCATCCTCGGACGCTTGGCCGCGTATACCGGACAGGAGGTCACGTGGGAGCAGGCCCTCAACTCGCAACAGTCGCTCGTGCCCGCCAAGCTCGACTGGAATACCAAGATTGAAACGCTTCCCACGGCAAAACCGGGCATCACCAACCTCATGTGACCGCCTTTGGAGTGCGGCGACTCGTCGCCGCTTTCTTTTCTGGGCGGCGGCCGCTCGCAATGCCAAAAGAAAGCGGCGACAAGGCGCCGCACTCCAAAGTCGAAAGCGGCGGGTTGAAAACTCGCGACGCACAGGAAAGGGTAGACCCATGAAACGCCTTGCCATCTTCGGCGCGGTACTATCGGTCTCGTTTACTCTCGTTGCGGTGGCGAGCGAGGACGATCGCCAAAGGACGTCTACGGCCAATCTGCAACTGAAGATCCCCGCCGAGCACCCTCGGCCCGATCCCCGGTTTCATGCCTGAACTCGCCGAAGCGGCAGTCGTCCTGAGACGGCTTGATAAGCCCTGAACCATGGGACATACTGAGCCTCGACGTTGCGAGCAGATCGATCGAACGGGCGGGAGTGGGCCGTTGAGAGACTGAGGGCCTCATGGATGCTGGCTTTGTTCCGAGGGGAAGGGCAGTCGAAATGCACGTGTCACGGCAAGGGCGTTGGCCACGGGCAGCTTCAGCGCCAAAGGGCTGCAATACGACTTCAGCCCCTTCGGGGCTGAGCAGGGCCGCCAGACGTCGAGTCGCCTGGAACAAAACCGAGATACATGCGACAGCTCTCAAGGGCCGGCATTTCACCGGCCCGCTCCCAGCCCCCTCATGCCTCCCGGTCAGAAAGAACTGTCATGATGCGCGGTTGCATTTTTCTTCAAAGATTACTCCTGGCCGTCCTGTGGCTGGGATCGGCGAGCCTCAGTTCGGCCGACAACTGGCCGGCCTGGCGAGGTCCGGACGGCAACGGCCATTGCCGGGAGCGCAATCTGCCGCTGAAGTGGTCGCCGCAAGAGAACGTCCGCTGGAAGACGCCGTTGGCCGACCAGGGCAACTCGACTCCGGTCCTATGGGGCGATCGCATCTTCGTGACCCAGGCCACCGAAAAGGGACGAAAGCGATCGTTGCTCTGTTTCCAGCGTGGCGACGGCAAGCTCCTTTGGCAACAAACGATCGAGTATAAAGAGCAGGAGCCGACACATCCGACGAATCCCTACTGTTCCGCCTCGCCGGTCACGGATGGCGAGCGGGTGTTCGTGTCGTTCGGCTCGGCCGGCCTGGCCGCTTACGACTTCGCGGGCAAGCAGCTCTGGCATCGCAACTTCGGCAAGTGCCTTCACGTGTGGGGCAACGCCGCTTCGCCGGTGATCCACGAGGGCCTCGTTTTCCTCAACTTCGGTCCCGGCGAGCGGACCTTCCTCGTGGCCGTGGACAAGCGGACGGGCGAGGAAATCTGGAGGGTCGAGGAGCTGGGCGGCAAGCTCGGCGACAAGGGGCCCTCGGAGTGGATCGGCTCCTGGAGCACGCCCGCAGTGGCTCATCTCCACGGGCGCGACGAAGTGGTCCTGAGCTGGCCCCGCGTCCTCAAAGCCTACAGTCCGCGCACCGGCGAGCTCCTTTGGAACAGCCGCGGGCTGGACAAGGACAATAGCCCAAGCCAACTCGTCTATACCTCCCCGCTGGTCACGCGGGAGTTGATTGTGGCGATGGGCGGTTACGGCGGATCGTCGCTGGCCGTGCGCACGGGCGGGGCCGGCGACGTGACCGAAACGCACCGGCTGTGGCGTCTGCCCGTCGGGCCCCAGCGGATCGGCTCCGGAGTGATCCTCGGAGAGCAGCTCTACATGGTCAACACGCCCGGCACCTTCCAGTGCTTCGAATTGAAGACCGGCAAGAGCTTGTGGACCGAGCGGATTGGCGGCGAAGTCTGGTCCAGCCTGGTGTTCGCCGACGGCCGGCTGTACGTCACGACTCTTGAAGGCGAAACGGTCGTGATGGCCGCCAAACCGACGTTCGAGATCCTCGCCCGCAACCCGCTCAAAGAGCGGACGCTCGCCTCGATCGCCGTCTCCGACGGAGCGATCTTCATCCGGACCTATCAACATCTGTGGTGTATCGGGACCGCCGAGCAAGCAAAATGAGTTTACTGCTTGGAGGACCGTGATGTTGAGAAGAATTGACTACGGCGCAATGGGATACCAGGCCACACCATACAGATTGTGGGGGAGACAATGCTCCTGATACGCAGAACCGGATTCTGGATGATCTTGTTGTGGTGCTTCTTGGCGTGTGGCGCGGCGGGGCAAGAGAACCTGGCTGTCGACGCCTCGTTCGAGTCACCGCTTCCCGCCTGGTTCGCCGAGCGCTCGGGAACCAGCTACTTTGCAGGCAAGGAGCAAGTGGCCGGCGCCGCGGACGGCCGATGCGTGCTGGCGATTGAAGGCTGGGACAAGGCAGGCAGCACGATCCTGTCGCGGCCCGTCGCGTTGAGCGGCAACGGCTCCAGCACGCCGGTGCTGAGCGCGACGGCCGCCGTGCGGAGCTTCGCAAAGGGTGAGCCGACGACGTTCGAGTTGGCCCTCTTCGACGAAAAGGGGACGAAGAAGCTGGCGTCGTTCGGACGACTGGCGTTGGATGGGAAGGGGACGTGGCACACGGTGGCGCAAACCGGCGTGCGGCTTGAGGCCGCGGTGGCGAATTGCCGACTGGGCTTTATCGTCGCCGGCCGGCAAGACCAGTCGCGGGTCGAGGTCGATTGCGTTGGGCTCTTTCGCGGCAGCACACTGGGACCAGGGAACGATAACTGCGACTTGGCCGTTCTGGAGGCCGAGGAACTGGCCGACGGCCGAGTGTGGCGGGTCGTGGAGCATTACGGCAGTTGGTACCGTGGCGTCCCCAGCGGTGGGAAAATGCTGGCTGGTCCGCATGGGATCAAGCCGGAGGAGAACCGCCCCGTCTCCCGTGCCTTGATCGTGCGACGCGCGGGCCCGCACATGCTCTGGATCCGGCTGCACACCGGCCCCTACGCCGGCAAGTATACCCTGACGCTCCGCCAGAGCGGCGCGACGGTTGCCCAAAAGGAGATCGCCGAGAACGATCCGCGGCTGGGGCAGCAGTATCAATGGGTCTGGGAATCCCTGCCGGCGAATCTCCGCGAAGGGGATGTGGAGCTGATGCTCACCCGGCCTGCCCAGGAGGCGAGCTGGGTCACTCGCAAGATCGACTTGTTTGTGCTCGCCAACCAGCAGGATTATGTGCCCGAGGTCGAGCATTTCCGGCCGCAGGGATACCTTCGTTTCGTGAACCTCTCGCCCGGCGTTGAGCCCTTTTGCCTTTGGATCTGGGTGCGTCGCCACGAGGGCCCGCAATGGTACGCCAACCCTGGGATGCTCACCCGCGCGGGACTCTCGGAAAGCTACTACGTGCCCGACGACAAGTCGAAGTGGCTGGATTGCGGCAGCCGCTCGCCGTGGCTGCGGATCGGCGATTACCTGCTGGCGGCCGGCGGCCGGAACAACGTCCAGATCACGGCCACCCGGAAAATGCACACCGAAGGATTCGTCCAGGGCCGGATCAAGGGCCGGCTCGAATTCGCGGTCGGGCCGGCACGCCGTGTGGTGAAAACCGTGGAGATCGACCAGGCCGCGCCGCGGATCCTCATGACGCTGCCTTACGACTTCCAAAATCAGGCCGACCAGATCAAGACGGCGTTGGGCTACGTCCGGGAGACCGAATCGGAGATTGCCAAGCTCGGTCCGGCCAAGGGAAGACTCGCCCAATGGCTCAACCTGGCGGCGAACCTGAGCCTTCGGGCCGAGTTGGACGATCCCGAGGTGTTGCGCCGCGAGATCGGGATCCTCAAGAACCTCGGCTTCAATCAGACCTACCAATTGATCGCGCCCTCGGAGCAGGCCGCGACGTTCTGCGCGCAACACGGCCTCTTGCCCCGCTTCGGCGGCGGCCCGGACCTCTGGGACGCGGTCGAGCACGGCTCGCAGCACCATCCCGACCTCGCCGCGATGCGGAAGCGCGTCGACGCATTTGCCGAGAAGCACGGGCCGATCCTCGATCGCTTCGTGCGGTTCAAGCTCATGGACGAGCCCGGCGGGATGAGCTACGAGGACATCGCCGCGTCCGGGCCGTGCCGGCAGAAGTTCGTCGAGTGGCTCAAGGCCCAGGGGCTTACGCCGTCGCAGCTTGGTGTGAGGGCATGGGATGAAATCGCACTCGTCTTGCCCAAGGAAAGCGACGCCAAACGGGAACTATTTTACTATACGGGCCTCTTTCGTTTGGAGGCGTTCGCCATGCTGGCAAAGGCGTGCGTGCAGGCGAAGAAGACGCGTTTGCCGGACACCATGCTGACGTACGTGAACTACTCGCCTCCCACCAGCGGCGGCTCGTGGACCGAGCGCGGCACCGACCTGTTCTTGGCCCATCGAATAGGCGGCATGGAAATGGTCTGGACCGAGGACTGGCTGGGCTACAGCCTCGGGCCACAGCACCTTTCCGACACGCTGGCATTGTGCCGCGCCGCCGGCCGACCCGAAAACCGGCGAATGGGAGCGTACTGCGTCGGCCAAGGCACGCCCGCGCTGATGCGCATGAAATACTACACGCTGGTGGCCGGCGGGGTGCGCGACATCGAGTGCTACGACTACGGCCCTTGGTACGCAGGGATCGATTCGTGGGGGCGGCAGTTTGATCTGTACGGCGCGATCCGCCGCTGCAACTTTGAGCTGGGTGCGATCGACGCCGATTTCCATGGGACTGTACGCCGCAAGACCGAGGTCGCGATCCTCTACAATCGCACGGCCTCGATCTGGGCCAAAGAAGACAACACCTGCCTGCTCAACGGCGGCTTTACGCATTGGGCCCTGACCCACGCCGGCTACGACGCCGACTACCTGGCCGAAGAGGATGTGGAAACCGGCGAGATCGCCCGCTACAAAGCCCTCTACCTCGACGGCCCGCAGTTCCGCCGGAAATCGGCCGAAGCGATCCGCGGTTGGGTCGAAAAGGGCGGCGTGTTGTGTGCGTCGGCCGGGGCCGCCTCGCGCGATGAATTCGACCGGCCCGTGGACGTCTTGGAGCAGGTCTTCGGTTCCCGAAGCCGCAACTTCCAAGCAAAGGCCAGCGCCGGTCGGCCCAAGTACGAGCTGCGGGGGCTGAAGCCCGTGGGCTGTCTGCAGCCGGTGATTGTGCCCGGCGTGCCGGCCGTCCCGCTCGACCAGCTTTACTATCAAGAGCACCTGGAACCGGCGGCCAGTGCGAAGGTGTTCCTGGTCGATGACCAGAAGCGTCCCGCAGGCACGATCCACAAAGCAGGAAGCGGCACGGCGATCCGGCTAGCGGCCTTGCCGGGCATCAGCTATGCCCACGAGGCCTCGCAGCCGCCTTATGATCCGGACAGCTACCTGCCGCAGAACTTCCGCACGGGCCTGCGTGACTTCATCGCCTGGCCATCGCGATTGGCCGGAGCCATTCAAGTGGCCTCGGCGCAGGCGCCGATCGCCGAAATCGTGCGCTACGACGGGCCCGACCGGGCCGTCGTCTTCGCCATCGACCACCGCGCGCCAAGCGTTGGACGATTTGCCTTTGAGCTCCACGACGCATCGCGATTCAGCCGAGCGAAAAGCGCCTCGGGCAATCCGGTGGAGATCCGTCCGGCGGGTGGCGGAAAGTTGGCCGTTTCCCTTCCGCTCGACGTAGCCGACGCGGTGGTCCTGTTCCAGTCCACCGGACAGGCTGACTTGCGTGGCCCCGGCCACACTCCGTAAGCCCGGGCCGGTAAGGTCGATCCAAACTGCCAGGCTGGAAAGCCTGACCCACGCGGCAAGGTTGAAACGTCTGTCCCAGTCTGTCCGGATCGCGCGCCGCGTCGGCTCTTCTCGCCGACCGCTCTAAGTTTCTGCGAACGATCGGAGCTCACGTCTCTTATGGTGTATGATTGGGTATGCGCGGGGCGGTGCTTCGACACGAAGACTATTCCATGCTGCGAACGAACATTCTGGTGGGCCTGGTGCTGCTTCCGGTCGCCGCGGTTTGTGCCGGCCAGCCAGTCGGCGAGCATCCTCTGCTACCGGTGCTCAAGTATGCGTCGGAACGCTACCGCGCCCTCGACGCGCAAGTGAAGGACTACACCTGCACCCTGGTGAAGCGCGAGCAGATCGACGGCCGGCTGTCGGATCCCGAGTTCCTCTCCATGAAGCTCCGCCACGGCAAGGTGGAGCAAGGGAAGGTGGTTAGCGCGTTTGCGGTGTATTTGCGGTTCCTGGCGCCGGCGGAGGTGCGGGACCGCGAGGTGATCTACTTTGAGGGTCGCTACGACGGGAAGCTCATTGCCCGCAGGGGAGGTCTGCGCATGGCCTACGTCACGGCCGCGCTGAACCCCAACGGAGAGCTGGCGATGCAGGGCAATCGTTACCCCATCACCGAGATCGGCTTCAAGAACCTGTTGACGCGCCTCCTCGAAGTCGCCCGGGAGGACGTGCAGCACACGGAGTGCGAGGTGAAGTATTACACCGGCGCCAAGGTGAACGGCCGCGTCTCTACGATGGTCGAGGTCACGCACCCCGTTCGGCGACCGTACTTCCGGTACCACATTGGCAGGATCTTCATCGACGACGAGCTCCAACTGCCGATCCGTTACGCCTCCTACGACTGGCCGGAGGAGGCCGGGGGCGAGCCGCGGTTGTTGGAGGAGTACACCTACCTGAACCTCAAGCTCAATGTGGAACTGACGGACTGGGACTTCGACTATCGCAATGAGAACTACAACTTCCGCAAGGATTTCGAGCCTCCCTGACAAGGCAGAACCACCAAGCGGCGAGCGCGGGCATCGCCTCGGACGGCCGGCAAGCGCTGGAATTGCTGCGCCGGCAGAGCTTCGACGTCGTCCTGATGGACGTGCAGATGCCGGTGATGGACGGATTTCAGGCGACCGAGGCCATCCGCAAGCTCCTCTTGGGCGCCAAGGCCCGCGTGCCGATCATCGCCATGACGGCCTACACCCTCGAGGGCGACGCCGATCGCTGCCTGGCTGCCGGAATGGACGCCTACATCAGCAAGCCAATCACGGGGGAGGAGTTGATCGAAGTGGTCGAACGGCTTGGGCGGAACGGAGGCGCTGGCTCCGCACCGCGCAGGATCGTGAGGCGGAGAGCCGAATTCTCACGTGGTCGCGTCACTCCGTGACGCGCTGGCGCGGATCGGTCGGAATCCGCCCGTTCGTTGCAATTAGCCCCCCCGAGTCAAGAAACGGCCTCGGCACGACGCCGGGCGGCCGCCTCCGTGCTCTTACGCTGGGCTGGCTACCAGTCGAGCTAGCGGTTGACCAGTGTGGAGCCGGCCGTAAAGTGTTTAATGGTGTTGCCTTCACGTCAGCCAGGTTGTCTCCAACCGATGTGCCTTCTCCCGTTTTGACCAGGATGACTGTTTCCGCCAAGTCTCACGTAAGGAGGTGGCCATGCCTCTCATACAAGAAAACCTCCCCTTGCACGTAAGCGACCTTGGGTTCTCGCGCCGCAAGAATGTTGTCGATGCCTACTTCGGCCGGGTGGGCCGCGATGGATTGGACGACCTTCGAGACGCCTGGAGACTCCTCCAGGCAGTGCCACTGCTGCAGGAGGTGATCGATGCCATGCCCATCGCCGTTGCCGTTCTCAACGAGAAAGGACAGGCGATCCTCACCAACCGCTACTGGACACAAAGCCAGGACCTCGCGGACTGCGCGCTGGGAAAGCGCCACGGCGAGCTCCTCGGATGCCTGCACTCCGCCGAAGGCCCGGGCGGCTGTGGCACCTCGCGACATTGCGAGCGCTGCGGGGCGGCGGTGAGCATCGTTACGAGCCGGCAGACGCCGGGGCAGACGACGCGAGAATACCGCCTCGATCGCGATACCTCGGGAGGCCCGGAGACGGTGAAGCTACGGGTCTCGACGACCGCCGTCCGTGTCGAGGAAACGGCAATTCTTCATCTTCGTCGTACAAGACCTCGCCCCCTAGAAGATCCTTGAGGACCACTACGCTTAACGGTCCTAATAAGACGGGCACTCGCTCCCGGAAATGATCGGAAAAACGGACACTTTAACAAGGAAATCGGGCAGTCACGAAAGCACGAAAGCACGAAAAACGCGGAGAATGATGAAATGCTCGCCCGTCATCCTCTGTTGACTCCTTCGTGTTTTCGTTCTTTCGTGTTTTCGTGATTCGTTTGCTCGGCCGCGCTTCCCGCGCCACCCGCACAGTCGTCACTGTCCGACGCGCTGTGAAGTTCTCCTCGCTCGGGCTTCGATGAAAAAGAGGGGCTTGGAGTGCGGCCATGGACATCACCCGATACCATGTGTTTCTCGTCGGCGTGGTGCTGCTCCTGTTAGGGTTTGAGTTCCGTCTTATTGATTCGTTTGTGCTCACGCCGAAAGCCACCAAGTTCTTGGCCGAGCAGACCGGCCACCAGGCAGCCGTCGCCAGTGCGACGCTGCTCTCCGTGGCCGGCACCGAGCCTCAACTGCCATCCAAGGTGGTCAACCCCCCCGAATGGGCGAGTTGGTTTCTCCTTTCCCTTGGCTCGGTGTTCGTCCTGCAAAGTTGGGCCATGGTCAAGCCGAGTTGACACTGCCCGCAGAGAATGGGAAACTGGCAGCACAAGGAGACCGAGACCGATGCTGTTGCGCTGCCACGGTTGTCGAAGGGCGAACTACTTGCTTGTCCACCATGCATTGGTGACGACTGCTAAGCACTAGAGAGTGGCGTTGGATAACTCTGTTGGGTTCCTTAGCGTTCGCTGGCTCGTGGAAGAAGAACTGCGGAAGGTCCATTTAGTGAAGTGGTGCCTGGTTGGTCGCCGGACCGCTCCTTGACACCCACCTGATTGGTCATAAGATGGGGGGAATGTGCCCGGCGCTGGGGAAAGTCGCGCATGTTTACCATTCCCTGGTTCCCAGCGCGGCGGAATTCCGACGGCATGCAGTGCGGCGGCTCAGGGAGTCGCCGCCATAGGAGCGATTGAGATGAGTGCATATCGGCGCCTGGAGGTCAACGAGGTCGGCGATGTGACGGTCGTGCATTTCCGCGACCAGAAGATCATCGAGGACTTGCGGATCCAGGAGTTGGGGCAGGAACTGTTTCAGTTGGTGGAAGTGGAGAAGCGGAAGAAGTTGGTGCTGAACTTCTCCTCGGTCGACTTCTTGTCGAGTGCCGCGCTGGGAAAACTGATCACGCTCGACAAGAAGGTGAAAGCCAGCAGCGGAGCCATGAAACTCTGCAACATCCGGCCGGAGATCTACGAGGTTTTCGCCATCACCAGACTGAACCGACTGTTCGACATCCGCCGGGACGAGGGCGATGCCCTGGCGGGTTTTTGATCAGCCTTTTGCCCTACGATGCCATGTCCCTGCCCACGCCGAAATCGATGTCCGACTCGCAATGGATCTGGCAATGCGATCACGTGATCCCCAGCCGGCCGGAGGCAAGCCGTGAGGTCCAAGAGGAGATCTTGGGACAAATGCAGCGCCTCCACTGGGGAGAACACGACGTGTTCAGCGTCCGGCTCGCCCTGGAGGAAGCCCTCATCAACGCCATCAAGCACGGCAACCACTACGATCCGGGCAAACAGGTCAAGATTCGCTGCGGGATCTCTCAAAGCGTCATGCGTATGGAAATCGAAGACCAAGGAAAAGGATTCGACCTGGCCGCCGTCCCCGACCCGACCGATCCCGAAAACCTCGAATCCCCTTGCGGACGCGGAATCATGCTCATGCGGAGCTTCATGTCTCGAGTGGAATTCAACGAAACCGGCAACCGCGTGACCCTCGAGAAGGACATGAGCCCACCGGATCAGGAGTAGCTTCTCCTCCGCTCGTGTTGTGTCGGGCAAGGGCATGAGCGATCCGGGAAAGTATCCCGTCCCCGATAGCCCCGTCGGCATCGCAAGCCGCC
>CAYTJV010000116.1:0-15768 GCA_964438165.1 uncultured Planctomycetaceae bacterium
GACCGAGGCCTTGGGGCCCGGCGGGGCGGGGGCCACGCTCCAATTGTTACGCCGCGTGGGCAGGACCGTCGAGATCTTGGACAACGGCTGCTGCGGTCTGCCGGCAATGACCTACGGCGACCGGGCAGCGGCCCAAGCCCTGGCCGAGAAGAACCTCCGCCTGGTCGATGCCGGGCGGTTCGATGTGGTGGTTACCGATTGTTCCAGTTGCGCGGCGTTTCTCAAGAAGTACCCGGAGCTGTTTGGCGAAAACGATCTCCGGAGTGTGGCGGCCGCTGCGCTGGCCGAGCGGGTGCGCGATCTCGTCCAGTTCTTGCCCACCGACGGCCATGCTGCCCAGGCAACGCCGGGCGGGAAGATCATCGCAACCTATCACGATCCCTGTCACGCCTCGCGGGGCCAAGGGCTGGTGCGCGAGCCGCGGGCACTGCTGCGGTCCCTCCCCGGCGTGGAATTCCGCGAGATGCCCGAGGCCGACTGGTGCTGCGGCGGGGCAGGCTCCTATGCAGTCTCCCACTACGATCTGGCACGCAAGGTGCTCGATCGGAAGATCGACAACCTCCAGCGCACCGGGGCCAATTTCCTGGTGACCTCCTGCCCGGCCTGCATCCTCCATCTCCGCTACGGCGTCCGCCTGCGCGGCCTCCCGATCCGCGTCTGCCACATCGCCGAGCTTGTCGCCGCGGGACCGGCGGCCAGCGATCCGAACCAGCCGATCGTTTAGAGGCTCCAACACAATTCCCCTCGCCCGCTTCGGGAGAGGGGCAGGGGGTGAGGGGACTTTGGTTCTGTTAGGGCCTCTTAGCCTCTCCACTTGCGAAGTGCGTAGCGGCAGAAGTCGAACAGACCCGAGAAGCGATATTCCGGGTCCACGTAGTGCTCGATGACGTAGAACGCGAAGTAGTAGGAGCGACAGAACGCCCAAATCGCCAGCAGCAGAAGCAGCGCCACCCTGACGGTTGGAGCCTCCAACACGAGGAGCACCGAAGCCAGCAGCCCAAGGCCGAAGAAGAGCAGCCCTTTGGCCCAGAGCACTTTCGGATTCTTGATGTCGGCCATGCGTGGCGTTGTGCCTTGGAGGAAGAACTGACGAAAGCTGGTCTTTCGCCGGCGCTAAACGCCATAGAGGTTCTTCCAGTCGTCGTAGATTGCGTCTTCCGGGTTATCCCACTCTTGCTCCATCGCGTCGAGCATTTGGAAGGCTTCATCCGCCGTGCGACGAGCTGTCTCCGCCGACTTGGCCTCGTCGTCGATTTCCAGAATCCGATCCAGGATCCGCCGACGATCCTCGTGGGAGAGCTTCGGAAGTTCGGCGAGTATCTCGTCAAGCGTGCGGGTTTGGTTCGGGTTCATCGTCTTTCCCTTGGCCGAACCGGCTCCTCCTCCACCAGACGGGGCGGGAAGTTCACATGCTCCCGGCCGCTTTCCCGTTCCAGCCGGCGAAGATCGGCCACGATGGCGGAGATATCGTTGTTGAATTGCGCCGCATGGGCGCGGCGCACCCGCCGGATTTCTTCAACGATGGGGTCGTCGAACATCAGTCCCTGGCTCCATCAATGCGGCGGCCGATTGGTCTTCCTGCTCGCGAACCGTTGACGTATCGAGTTGGCGATCATTTTGTCAGGGTGTCGAAAATCTCCTCCCGATCTCTTTGGATAGGACCGCCCGAGACCTGAAAGCTTTTTGACAACGGTGAGTAAACAGGTGCAACCGCGATGACCTTCCCATTCGCAATCACGGCCAGCTTTTGCCCCGCTGCGGGGGTGGTCGCGGCGGCTAGTTTCGTGGCCCCGGACGGAGTCAGATTGACGGTCAACGAGGGATATTGGGCTGAATCGTCGGAGCGCTGAACTGTGTCGATGTCAACTGACGTAATCACCGGCGGCATCGTTAGGTTAATGGTGGCGCCGGAATTGAGATCGGTCGCCATTCGTCCGTTCGGAACGTTTCCTGTAGAAACGAGACAGATGTCTAGCATTGCGCCTGTCGCTAACTTCTTGGGCGCACTCTTCTGTTCGCAGCCGGTCACTAAGCACGATAACACTGCAACTGCCATGAAAAGCAGCGCCCCTTTGCATTGAGGTGTTCGACGCCTGTCGTCGTTTTGACAGTCGGTGCCCTCCGCGATCGGCAGCGGTTGTTCCAGCTCCACCGTCTTGTTTCGGTATCGCCACTTTGCTCGAATCATGGTGATAGGTCCCTTCTCCTTCGGCTTGTGTTCTCCCTGAAACATTCTAACATCCCCAACAAGAAGGGAAAACATCGCTTCGCAGAGCCGTTCGAGAACTAATGCTGCGCATGGTTCCGGCGCGTGAGAATCAGGCCAGCCCTTTGCGTGTTTCCCATTTGCCCCGGGTGAAATCGGGGATTTCCTGGGGCGCCCCGCCTTCGGCGATCGATTTGCCGGAGAGCGGGATCACGACGCTCCAGGCCGCGGCGTCGCAGGCGTCGATGGGGGGCGGGCCGCCGGAGCGGACGGTCTTGAGAAACTCGTTGACCACGAAGAAGTCGCCGCCGCCGTGGCCGGTGCCGGCCGCCTGGTCGCGGAACCGCGACCACATGGGATGCTCGAACTCGTTGGCGTACTTGGACGTCGGCTCCCAGACCTTCTCCTTGGTGCGGCCCTCGATCCAGATGCTGTCGATCCGCGACTCGTAGCTCGCCTTGACTCCCTGGAGGCTGTAGTACGTAGTGCTGACGACCGGGCGCGGCGAGGAGATGTCGTACCGCAGGTCGATCAGCTTCCCTTTGGCCGTGCGGATCAGGGTGGTCACCGAGTCGGTGGACTTGAACTGGATCTTCTGGGCGGGATGGTCCTTGGGGAACTGCCGCCGCACGTGTTCGACGAGGTTCGTCTGTTTGGTCGAGGCGGCTACCAGCGACACCATGCGGTCACCGCGGTTGATGCCCATCCACTGGGCCACTGGGCCGATGGCGTGCGTGGGATAGAGGTTCCCGAGGTAATCGCGGAGCATCTCGCCGCGCCAGGTGAGCGTGCCGTCGCCCTCGAACATCAGGCCGCTGCAACAATGTACGTAGCCGCACTCGGCATAGGTCAGCTCGCCGAAGAGGCCCTTGGCCAGCATGTTGGTGATCAGCATCACTGGCTGGAAATAGCAGCAGTTCTCGGAGAGCATGTAGATTTTGCCGGTCTCTTCGGCGGCGTGGACCAGTCCCCAGCACTCGTCCACGGTCATGGCGGCGGCGACTTCGCTTAGCGCGTGCTTGCCGGCCCGCATCGCGTCGATCGCCATGGGGGCGTGGACCTGCATCGGCGTGGCGATGATTACCGCGTCGAGATCGTCGCGCTGGAGCATGCGCTGGTAGTCCTTGGGCCCTTGGGAGTAGCCGGCCGGTTTGCGCCCGTCGCGGGCCTTGGCCACGATGTCGATCGCCCGGTCAAGATGCGGCGGCTTGATGTCGCACAGGGCAGGGACCTCCACGCCGGCCTTGAGGGCCAATTGCAGCAGATACGTTCCCCGCCCGCCGACGCCGATCACGCCTAGACGGATCGGTTTGGCGCCTTCCGCAGCCACTCCCGGCGCCGTCAACGCCGCTGTCAGCCCGGCAGCCGCTCCCATGCGCAGCAACTCGCGACGATCGAAGTGGTCGTTCATGGCAGTCTCCTTGAGAGTGGTCGGTGGTCAGTGGCCAGTATACAGTGCACGGTAACTCCTACTACTTCCCAATCCCTTAATCCCTCATCCCTACGTCTTCAAACCCTGCAAATCGAACTCGATGCGTCGATTCGCTTTGAGGATCTCTTCCAACGTCACCGTTCGTTTCTCGTAGGCGGCGGTTCGGCCGAGGATCGAGGTGAGGTTCGAGCGGACCGAGGGGGCCACGGTGGGGTTGGTGAAGTCGCCGGAGGTGATCGCGCGGTGGAATTCGGCGATGTTGTTCACCGTGCCCGTCAAATAAAGGCCCGCATAGGTGCTATCGCTCTTTCCGCCCTCGTACGGCTTCTTGCCGCGGATCCAGACGTCGCCGAAGTAATCGGTGTCGATCACCCCGTCGGCGCCGAACACGCGGCAGCGGATCTCGTCGCGGACCCCTGGAATGCACTTCACCGAATTGAAGGTCAGCACGAAGTCGCCGGGGAACCAATAGGTGACGGCAAAATGGTCGTTGATCTCCACGTTCTTGCGGATGGCCTGGCCGCAGGAGCCGCTAGCGCGGATCGGATCGGCGTTGATGATCCAGGTGGCCACGTCCAGGGCGTGGATGTCCTGCTCGACGATCACGTCGCCGCACAGGGCCAGCGACAAGTACCACCATCGCAGCCGCTCTTCGGGCGTCTTGGGGAGCTTGGCGGGTCCGCCGCCTGCCCAGGGGTAGTACGCCTCGCCGCACACCAGCCGTCCCAACTCGCCCCGGTGTACGCGCTGGACGGCTTCGCGAAACCGGGCGTCGGCCCGGGTCTGGAAGTCCACGAGAAAGGAACTCTCGACGCACCAATTTCGTGTCATGGCTGACCCGCATCGTCCACCTTCAAGTCGCTGCTGATTCAGAACCCAGTTTCCCACAAACCCGCCACGATGACGGTCGCGGCCTTGAGGGTCATTATGGGATGGTCCCGGGCGCAAGTTCAACAGGGGCGCGCACCCTGCCCGCCACCGCGCACAATCGCACCCTTGCGCCCCGGGCGGTGAGAGACCCGCTAGGCCAGAAAGAAACGATCAGCTCTCAGCAGCCCGCTCGCGGCCGCCGCGTGGCCCGCCCGACCGTGAGCCGCGGGACCCTCGCTGCTGGGCCTCGTTGACTTGAATTGTCCGCCCTTCCAACTGCGTTCCGTTCATCTCGTTGATCGCGTGATCGGCGGCTTCATTGTCCACGAACGTGACGAACCCGAAACCCCGGGAACGACTCGTTTCGCGGTCGGTGATTACCTTGGCCTCGGTAATCTCGCCGAACCGCTCAAATGCACTGTGCAGCCCATCGTCTGCCGTCTTCCAGTTCAAACCACCCACAAAAAGTTTCTTCGCCATCTATCGCGCACTCCTCATCGGGGCACCGCCGCGCACGGTGCCGTCACTTTGGACCAACGGTCCCTGGGTTTGGGGCCCGCACCATCTCAAAGGCAGTCCCGGTGACCACCCCCGGGTGCCCGTAGCATTTTACCTAGGTTTTCCACGTAATATAGGGATTGTCGATTTGGATGGCGGAGTGACAGACTGCTCCGCCATGGGGTATAATTACCACCCATAGTGATTATTCGGCACACAGATCGTTTAGCCCGGAACCAACGGCGACGGCGGCTGATGCGTTGTGCTTGTCGTCGCCGTTGGCTCCGGGCTGAACGAGGTTGACGGCTGCTCGCCCCCGGTGTTGAGATCGGATGTAGTTGGTATGATCTATATACTACCACCTGAATGGGTGTTGAAGGACGAATGACAGCCCAGCGCCAGCAGCAAGACCAGCGCACGATCGGGACGTTTTCGTAGGGTGTTTGTCCCGGATGCCCGGGCGGGGCTTGCAGGGCGGGCGGCAACAACTTAGCTTAGTGTATCCTGGCGGTGAACGCGTGCCGCGTCATCGCCGGGAAGAAGAGCGGATTTGGGTGGTCGTGATCGCGTTAGCGCGCAGGGTGGTCCTGCGAAGCTCGGACGATCGTGGTCAATCAACGAAGGGTGATGACAATGAAGAGACTGCTTGCGTTGATGGTGGCCGTCGGCGTGGCCGTTTGCATCGGCCGCGGCAAAGAAGCACCGAAGAAGTCGAAGACTCCCATCAAGGACGTGCCCCCGCCGGTCGTGAAGCCCCTGGACAAGCCTGCGGACGTTGCGCCGCCGGCCGAGAAACCCGCGGAGAAGCCTGCCGAAAAGCCCGCCGAGAAAGCGGCCGAGAAACCCGCGGAGAAGCCTGCTGAAAAGCCCGCCGAGAAACCAGCCGAGAAGGCCCCGCCCGCGAAGTAGTCGGCCCACTCGCTGTCGGGAGAGCCGGCGGCGAATCATGGGTCCGGCGCTGGTGCCAGACTTCTTTTGCAGTTCACGGAAAAAGGGAAGGCCGCCTGAATGGTGGCCTTCCTTTTTTCATGGATCTGCTACGGTTCCGTGTACAGCGACCGGGAAAAGGCCGCGCTGGCCGTCTGCTCTGGATCGAGGAGATCGCCGGCAGCGCACGGGAGGCTGTGCGCCGGGCAATAGGAGCAGTCGCCGCGTCGGCCTGCGTCGGGCCGCACGACGTGCAGCCGGCGGACCTGGACCGTGGTTTCGATGCCCGAGGGATCATAGGCCACCGTCTGCGAGATGGGCTCGTTTTCCACGGCGATCAACACGTACCACAGCGACCCGGCGTGGTCCATGCTCTGCTGATTCAGGCCTCCAGTGACGGCCAATGCCCGCTCGTAGCTGAGGGGGGCGGGATCGGTCTCCCCTTGGGCACGCCAGACGCACCGCGGCACGTCCCAAGGCGACTGCGGCTCCCAGCCGGCAGGCCACCACATCGCGGTCACCCGATAGCTCAGCGGCGTACAGAGCCGGGCACTGGGCCACGTTCTGCCCGGGCTGCCGGGCTGGACCACCACGGCCCAGGCCGCGGACCCGTCGCCGCGTGCCGATGCGTTGAACTCCGAAGCCGCGCGCACGGCGGTGAACAGTTCGCCGGCCTCGGCGAGCACGCGAAGCGGCTGGCCCGGCTGCGGCGGAACGTCGTCGAGCGACGCCCCGCTAAAGCCTTCGGGACGGGCAACGATCCAAACTTCGTACCTGGCCATGAGCGCACCCTTTGCGGCAGAGCGATTGCCTCGTTGGACATCCTAACACCCGCGCCTACGGCCGCCAAGTCTGGCGGCCTTCCTCAGCCCCGAAGGGGCGAAATACGACAGCCCAGGGCAACGCCCTGTCCTCTTAACACATCTTATGGTCACTGAACGTACCGATATTTGCCGAGACGTCACGCAGGGCCGCAGGCGGCCGGAGGCGATGCCTTCAGACGGGGGCAGGTCGTGTCACGCAACGCTGTCGCACTCAGGTAGAATAGCGTGCGGCAAGACTGCGGACCAGAGGGCGGGCGCGCGATCGGACCATGGGCCGCAGGCCAGGGCGTGGGTGCGCGGAGGAGTGCGGGTTTCTCTTCTCTGTGTCCACCGCTGGCAAGCCCGGGAACTAAAGAAGCGGAACCCGGACTTTCGGGAAGCGGGGGGGAAGTCGCTTCCTGTCGGAGGCCCGGAAGATGCGGGTCAGGAGGAGAAAGGAGTCACTTTCACCGGAGGCGAGCCCGGCGTCTTGGCGGGGAGTTCGACGAATCGCAAGAGGATTCGCGTGGCTTGGGACCGAAGGCCAGCCAAGCCAGGGCAAAGTCGGTGATGCGGCGGATGGCGATCCACATGGTCTTGGGGCCGGGAGGCCCGTCGCCTAAGCTGGCTGCACACCTCTGCGGAAACTTGCAGAGTTCGAGCAGAGAGTTCTGTACGGGCGCGGACCCGCACAGGTAGGCTTTGGCGTCTTGTTATCCTCCTTTCATCGCCTCACCCTTTCTTCTGGTGGTATACTTAGTCCCGAGCCACTGCGGCTCACGCGCCCCTTCGGGGCTGTTGCTCCGGCCGCCTTCCTACGGCGTCGAAACAATCAGGCAGCCCACGCAAGACAAACGGAGGAACAACGGCGGAGGGCGCGGGCGCAGTGCCAGCGCCAGCCACCACTCTTCGGGCACGGCTCCGAACAGCCTACGGGCGCACGCAGAAAGTATCCGTCCCGCTACCTTTTAGCACCAAATAGTATGTCCCGTCGTCAAGTTTGCCAATATAGGCTTTGTTGCCCCTCGCGTTACTTGTCCAGGTGTGCCAGCTTTGGGAGGCCCACATATTCGTCATGAGATGAGTCGACGCGCCGTTTAGAGCTTCCACGCCGATTTCCTTCACGGTTGGTAGCCGCCAATCGGACTTGCCACCTTCTGCGAGTGCAGCGCAGGCATTCACAGCCTGATCCCACTTATACCCGGAGCCGTTTTCCCGGGTAGTGGCACGCGAACTGAAAACCAATCCAGAGACCAGATCCTTGCATCCTCCGTCGGCAGTCGCCCATGCACCGTCTTCGACAAGACAGGCTCCCGGCGGTGGCGGATCGGCGGCGAAAGCCAGGGCGGCAACTCCGAGGATCGCGGCGATCACCCCAAAGAAGCGGCGGAGTCGAAGTGTCTTCAACATGATACAGATCTCCTGTCGTGAAATGTGGTCCGCGGTACAATGGTAAGGACATCGCCCCGCGACGTGCGAACCGAGCCGCGCGGGGGATGGTTGGGCCGGGGAGGGACGCGGTTGGCGCCTTGGAACTCCCCGGCCGCTTTTTGTCAACGATGAAGGATAAGGGATGAAGGATGAACGGCGTTCACCCAGTCCCCTCCTGTCTCCGGTCTACTGCCTCCTGTCTTCCGTCTTCGGTCGTGCTATAATACTCTGATTCAAGTCCTTTCTTGCGTGAGGAGGGCCTGCAATGGCCATTGTTGTGGAAGCCACTTACGAAAACGGCGTGCTCAAGCCGGCCGAGCCGTTGCCGCTGGTGGAGCACGAGAAAGTCCGGGTCACTATCGAGCCGGAAGTCAGTTGGGCGGAGCGGACCGCGGGATTGCTCAAATGGACCGGCGATCCTGAGCTGCTGCGACACATCGCCGAGGACGACGAGTTCGGCATTCTGGAGTCGCTATGATCCCCAAGCTGAAGGCTCATCTTCAAGCGGTCGCGCGGATCCCGCTGCTGGCGGTCCAGGTCCTTCCTGTCAGCTTTCCCTTGGTCGAGGCGGCAACCTTGTTGAGCCAGCAACACGAACTTCTCACCGGCGACGCTCTCATTGTGGCTGTCATGCAAAATCATGGACTCACCAACCTCGCCAGCAACGACGCCGACTTTGACCGCGTGCCCGGGCTGACTCGCTACGCCCCGGCGTGACTGGCCACCTTCATCCCTCATCCCGCATCCTTTCCCCTCCGTCTTCTCCTTTCCTGCCGGCGGTTTCTTTTCGTTCTTAACGATCCCCAATAGCTCCGCCGCCTCGGCACGGAAGCGGCGCAGTTCTTCATCGTCGCACTTGTTCTTGTCCATCCACGCCACGGCCTTGTCGTACCACCGCCGGACGTCGTCCTTGCTCTTCAGTTGCCAATGGGCCATGGCCAAGAAGAACCAATCGTTGGCATCGCTGCCGGAGCGGCTTGGGTGGCACGCCCAGAGTCTTCGATGAGCGTGGCTTCCATGCGTCGATTCCCGGGCCACGCCCTTCGCAAAGCCTCAGGGACGTGCCACCCGACCCGTACTCGTCCCGGGCATTATCCTGGCACCCCGGCTGGCGAGTATCGCTCGCGCAGGGTTCCCGCGACCTGGTCCTGCGGCGACCCTCGGGCCCCAAGGCTTCGGTCTTGGTACTGGATGCCATCTGCCTGCAGCCTTCGCGGCAATAGAAAACAGCCGCCATTCGTTGCCACCGTCCTGGCAAGCCAGTACAATATCGAAGAAGCGTGTGAGGAACCTTCAGAGTTCATCTCGATGGTACACGCTGCTCAGGAGGGACGAGATGCCGCTGACTATTCCCGATTCGGTACTGGAGCAGGCCGGTTTGACGGCACAGGAAGCCCGGGTCGAGATTGCTTCCCGATTGTTCGAATTGCGCCGACTGGGCCTTTGGCAAGCGGCCACATGGGCAGGCCTGACCCGGGCGGAGATGGAATCGGAACTCCTCCGACGGCGAATTCCGCTGTACGAAGTGACTGAAGAGCAACTAAACGGTGAGTTGGCGGCGATGGACCGGCTGGGGATCCCGGGATGATCGTCGTCAGTGACACCTCTCCGATCCGTGCCCTCGCGTTTCTCGATCAACTCGTGCTTCTGGAAAAGCTCTTTGGGGCCGTGGTCATTCCTCCGGCTGTGGCCGATGAACTGCGCAATCCCGCGCGTCTGGGTCCCTGCGAATCCCCTCCCGACCTGTCCCCGCATCGGTTCATCGAGGTTCGCGCGCCGGCGGGTCGGGCTCGCGTGGCACAACTCGAGAAGGAACTTGACCGGGGCGAATCGGAGGCCCTTGCGCTCGCCGAAGAGCTTGGCGCGAAAGCGGTCCTCATTGACGAGAGCGCCGGACGAGCGGTGGCAGAGCGCATGGGACTGGTTCCCTTGGGTACGGTCGGCATCCTTCTGCGAGGAAAGCGTGCCGGGTTGCTCAACGAACTCCGCCCTCTTCTCGACCGCCTCACCGAAGATCTTGGCTTCTCCATCGCCGAGTCGCTTCGCCGTCGGACGTTGGAACAGGCCGGCGAGTGACCTGCGGTCGCGTGGCACGCCCTGAGGCTTTGCGAAAGGTGTGGCTGGCGTTGTGTTATGCCTGGCGCGCGGGCACTTTGTTGAGGAGTGGAAAGGGCGTGTCTGCCGCTGGGACGCTCCGGCCACGCCCATCGAAGACTCTGGGCGTGCCACCCTACGCCGTTAACCCTTTTCCGTTGAGGCAAAAAATGGTCTTGATGCGTTCGCCATTTTCGGGCATTGCATGGCTTGACAACCCCATGCACCCGAAAGGAGTCGGCTATGGCGCATCAAGACCAAGGACGGAAATCGGCCCAACGCTTCAACGCGGAGGACCTTCACCAGGCATTTACGTGGCTTGTGACGGGCCTTTCCTTCGCCAGCATCGCCCTGCGATTCGATTGCACCTGGACGCCGCAGGCCCTGGCCTTCGCGGCCCTCTTGTGGTCGTGGTCCGACGAAAAGACCCTCACCGAGCGGTTTGCCATCTCCCGCAAGATTATCCGATTTGTGCTCGGCGAGCAACACGAACCGACGAGAAGTTATCAGGCTTTCATCAAGCTCCTGCGGAAGTGGACCGACCCGCTGAAGCATCTGCTCGTGGCGGAGTTCCGCGTCTACTACCGGCACTGCAAGCAGACCTTCGAGCGTCGCAAGCTTCGCAGCCACAACCCGGACAACGCGAAGGTCGAACTGGATTGGTCGCTATTGGGGATGTGGGCCATGGGGGTACACTCCCATCACCGTCTGGTGGCCCAGGGCGTGCGGCCGGAGCGGATCAGCTTCGCGAACGTATGGCGTGCGTACCGCCGGCCGATGCGCGAATACAGAAGTGTGCCGGATCCTGGCGAGCGGCTCACCGAGTTGCTGGACCGCGCGCTGATCGACCCCTATGAGCGGAAGAACAAAGCCAGCCGAGACTACCCACGGAAGAAACAGGAGCCGGGTGCCAGGCCGCCGGAGATCGTCAAAGCGACTCCGGCCCAGGTCCGTTGCGCAAGCCAGATCAAAGCTGAACAGAAAAAAAGGTTAACGGCGTAGGGTGGCACGCCCTGAGGCTTTGCGAAGGGCGTGGTTGGGGCCAACTCGCGATGCACCGCGCCCATCGAAGAGTCTGGTCGCCACCCGACCCGCTTGCCCCCCCTTATGGATTGCTGTATACTTGATGGGAGCCATCGACTGCCGCATCTACCGCGGTGACGCTCGCGGCGCCGTTGGCAGGAGGGCGCCGGCAGGGCACATGACGGGAACGTAACATGATCCAACGAGCAGCCACCGAGCTTTCACAGTTATATGATGCAGACGAGACTGCCTGGCTCGAAGCAATGGCCGATCTGATCCGACAGGGCCGGTGTGAGGACCTCGACTTCGCCCACCTCGAAGAATATCTTGGCGACATGGCGCGCCGCGACCGACGAGAAGTGAAAAGCCGCCTGATCACTTTGCTCGCACACGTCCTGAAGTGGATGCACCAGCCCGACCAACGATCGCGGAGCTGGCGGGGCACGATCGTCGAACAGCGCCAGGAACTTGCCGAGTTAGTGGCCCGTGGCGTGCTGCGCAGTCACGCGGAGGCAGTCTTGGCAGATGCGTATACGGAGGCGGTCGAGCGCGCGGTGGCAGAAACAGGGCTTACGGCCGAATCGTTTCCCGATGAGTGTCCGTACTCACTGGAGCAACTACTGTCTGCAGACTTCCCGAGTGAGTGACGCCCGAGAAATCGCTCAGATTGTCGGCGCCAGGCGCGCCTATCTCAAAGCAGGAAGCTCCTCGTGCGACCGCCGGGGAGTGGCCGGTGAACTCGTCACGCGCGGCGGCGTCACGGTCATTGGGGTTCGCTGAACAGCGGCAGCGCTGGCAGTGAAGTCGAAACGCGGACGCAGCTCGTTGTTATGACCGATCTTGCCAATCTGGCTGCGCCCGTGTTGTCTGTCCCACCGACCCCGCGTCGGTGGAAACGCACTTTGGCGACTACGTGACAGGAGGCTAATCCAACAAGGTCCCCACCGACCCTGCGTCGGTGGAGATAGGTTTGGGAACTACGTGGCCGCCGTAGTCTCCAAACCCGTCTCCACCGGCACGGGGCCGGTGGGGAAAAGCAAGGACAGGCCATGTGAGGAATTCGTGCCGTGCGGCTCCGTAGTTGCCAAACCCGTTTCCACCGGCACGGGGCCGGTGGGGAGAACGGCGGACGCGCTGGCAGAATTCGACTACTATTCTATTCGTTCGCGCGGGGCACGCAACGCCATGATCCCGAGGGGAACGCAAAGAATACCGAGCGACATCAGTGAGACGGCGGCATAAAATGTACAAAATTATGTCTTGAAAAATGGCCACTACTGTCCTATTCTTGAGGCCATGACGATGACGCTCAGCCAAACCCCGGTCAACCAGCAGAAGATCACCCTGCTCCAGACGGCCTTCGCCGAAATCCTCGCCGAAGTGCTCCGCCAGGGCTTCCATGGCACGGCCGCCGTCGAGCTGTCCGTCCAGGACGGAACGATCCAGCACATCCACCGGAGGGTGGAGAGGATCGAGAAGTGAAGAGGGATGAGAGATAAGGGATGAGGGATGAGATACGAACGAACTGAGCACGCGTTGATCTGCGATCCCTTATCTCTCATCTCTCATCTGGTTCTTGCCAAGAGGACGTGAACATGCAGGAAATGCTTCAAGAGTATGTCGACTCGCGCGGCGTGGCGGTGCAGGTCGATCGCGAGGCGGGAGTGATCCGCGGGGTGAAGATCCTCGGGCTCCAGTCGCGTAACGGCCGGACGTACCTGCCCGACGCGCTGGCCGAGGCCGTCCCGCTCTACGAGCGGGCGAAGGTCAACGTCAATCATCCCAAGGGGAGCCCGAATGCCCCGCGCGACTATCAGGATCGCATTGGCGTGATTCGCAACGCGGTGGTGCGGCCGAGCGAAGGATTGTTCGCCGACCTGCACTTCAATCCCAAGCACGCCCTGGCCGAGCAGTTGATTTGGGACGCGGAGCATTCGCCGGAGAACGTGGGCTTCTCGCACAACGTCGAGGCGCGCACCGGGCGCAGCGGCGAGCAGGTGGTCGTCGAGGCGATCCTCCGCGTGCAGAGCGTGGACCTGGTGGCTGACCCCGCCACGACCCGCGGGCTGTTTGAATCCATCCGGTGTGGCACTGCTTGCTCGCCGCCGGAAGAAGGCATCCGCGGAAAGTGCAGTTGTCTCCCCGGCGGCGAGCAAGCAGTGGCACGCGAGGAACCGACCGGGCAGACGCCGCTGGGCGAGCTGACCGTGGAAGAGCTGAAGCGGCAGCGGCCGGACCTCGTGGAGACCATCGCGCAGGAGACCGCGGCCGAGCTAGCCCGGCTCCGCGCGGAGCTGGACCGCTACGAGGCGGCCGAAGCCGTCCGGCAAAAGCAGCTTCGCGTGGGGCAACTACTCAAGGAATTCCACCTGCCGGACCCGGATCGGGCGCAAGGCTGGGCCAAGCTGTTGGTGAGCGGGCAATTCCTCCAGGCGCTCCTGGAGTCGCCCAGCGAAGAGGCCATGCGGCTGCTGGTGGAAGAGCGGGCCGCGCTGGCCCGGAGCATGACGGCCCTCGCGCCCTCCGAGCAGTCCGATCGGTCCCGGCCTCTGTCCCGCGACCAGTTCGCCCTGGGCGGTCCCGCGCCGCTGGATACCAGGGCATTTGTGAAAGCGATCACGTGAGGAAGTGGATGAAAGATGAAGGATGAAAGATGAAGGATGAGAGATCAACTGGACGGCGATGAAGGGCCATTATCCTTCATCCTTCATCTTTCATCCTTCATCCTCCCCCCTAACTGTTAACCACATTCAGGAGAGAGCCCATGAGCGACAAGATGCGTTGGAGATATGGCGACACGAACCCCGTGGTCGCCTCCGTCGATTCGGCGAGCGTGATCGAGATCGGCGATCTGGTCTACCAGGACACCGACGATGCGAAGCCCGCCTCGTCGCAGACCGATCAAGGCTCCGAAACCGCCAACCAGGAGTTGTTTGCCGACAAGTTCCTTGGGGTGGCGATGCAGCGGAGCCGCTCCGGCGACACGGCGCCGGTCCGCGTGGCGACCACGGGCGTGTTCGAGTTCGACTGCCCGAGCGGCAGTTTCGAGTTGGGCGACCTGGTCGGAGCCGACGAGAACGCGGCCGGCGACGCCCTCTTGAGCCAGCAGGTGGCCAAGGTCGCGGCGAGCAAGTACGCCATCGGCCGCGTGGCCAAGCGAGTCGCCCCCGCGGCGACCAGCGTGCTGGTCGACATTCGCTCGACCATCATGACCGGCGGAGTCGAGGGCTCCAGTCCCAGCGGAGTGTGAGAGAAGAGATGAAAGATGAAAGATGAAGGATGAAGGATGCGGGATAAGAGATCGAGGGAACGGCGATGAGGGTATCCCTTATCCTTCATCCTTCATCTTTCATCCTTCATCCAATCCTGACCACTGACCACTTTTTCACCAAAGGAGAATACTCGTGGCAACGATTCGTTATCGAGAACTGCGGCGCCGGTACCAGGCGGATGGTCCGGAGAAGACGGTTCAGCACCTTCGCGAAGCCTTGGTCGAAGGGGAGTTGAAGCCCGAGGACTTCAGCATTCGGGACCTGGCCGAAGGGCTGGTGAGCGAGGGGCACGAGTGGGTCCGCATGATGGACCCCCGCAACCCCGGCGGCGTACACCTGCTGGAGGCGGGCGAGGCGGTGGACGTCACCGCGTTTCTGAACGTCACCGGCCAGGTGATCTACTCGAAGATCCTCGAGGCGTATACCCAGGAGGCGTTCGTCGTCTCCAAGCTGGTCGACACGATTCCCACGCGGCTGGACGGCGAAAAGATCCCCGGCGTCGGTCCGCTCAAGGACGAGGCCACCGAGGTCCGGCCGGGAATGCCGTATCCGCACGTCGGCTTCGGCGAGGACTACATCGAGACGCCTTCAACCACCAAACACGGCCTGATCGTGGCCGTCACGCGCGAGGCGATCTTCTTCGACCGCACGAACCTGGTCTTGAGCCGGGCCGCCGAGGTCGGGGAAGTGCTCGGCGTGAACAAGGAAAAGCGGCTCGTGGACCTCGCCATCGGCGCGACCAACAACTACAAGTGGAAGGGGACCACGTACAACACCTACTACGCCTCGGGCGACGGCGGGCCATGGGTCAACGCGCTGGCCGGCAACGAGCTGGTCGACTGGACCGACGTCGATGCCGCCGAGCAACTCTTCGCCGAGATCCTCGATCCCAACACCGGCGAGCCGGTCCTCGTCGAGCCCAACACGATCCTGGTGATGCCGGCGTGTCGCCACGCGGCGGCCCGGGTCATCAACGCCGCCGAGATCCACTACGCGGCCAGCGGCCGGCCGACGACCACCTATGCGCCGAATCCGTTGGCGCGATACCGCGTGGCCGACAGCCGCCTCGTGTATCGCCGCATCCTCGCTTCCGGCGTGGCGGCCGACGCGGCCAAGAAGTGGTGGTTCCTCGGCGATTTCCGCAAGGCCTTCGCCTACATGGAAAACTGGCCGATCCCGGTCCCCCAATCGCCGCTGGGCAGCGAGGCCGAA
>CAYTJV010000117.1:0-15754 GCA_964438165.1 uncultured Planctomycetaceae bacterium
GGCATTGGCGCGGCTGAGAGTCAAGTTGGCATGCGTAGGCCCGGGGCCGCCGACGCTGGCCGAGCTGCAGGAGGCCAACCTGGCCATTGAGAAAAGCGGCCCGGACGCGGTTGCCTTGCCGCCCGAAGTGAGCGACAACGTCGCCGATTTCGATATCGTGGCGGTTCAATTCACCCCGCTCAGCCGGAAGTTCATCGAATCGGCGGAGTGGCTGAAGGTGATCGGGGTGTTGCGCGGCGGCACGGAGAATGTCGACGTCGCCTTTGCCACCGAGCGCGGCATTACCGTCATGAACACGCCGGGGCGCAACGCCCGGGCCGTGGCCGAATGCGCGCTGGGGCTGATTCTCGCCGAAGTCCGCAACTTGGCCCGGGCCCACGCCTGTCTCAAGAGCGGCGACTGGCGGCGGTCGTTTCCCAATACCGACGCCATTCCGGAGCTGAACGAGAAGACTGTCGGCCTGGTCGGCTTCGGGGCCGTGGCCAGGCTGGTGGCCGGATACCTGGCCGCGCTCGGCAGCCGCGTGATCGCCTACGATCCGTATTTCCGCGGCGATCCGGGGTCGGTGAAGCTCGTGAACCTGGAAACCCTGATGCGCGAATCCGAGGTGATTTCCATCCATGCCCGGCTCACCGAGGAGAGCTACCACTTGATCGGCGAGCGCGAGCTGGCGTGGATGAAGCCCAGTGCCGTGCTGGTCAACACGGCCCGCAGCGGCCTGATCGACGAACAGGCCCTGGTGCGGGCGTTATCCGAGCGGCGGATCATGGGCGCGGCGCTCGACGTGTTCGACGTCGAGCCGCTCCCGGTTGACCATCCCCTGCTCAAGCTCGACAACGTGACGATCACGCCGCACCTGGCCGGCAGCTCGATCGACGCCTTCCGCAATAGTCCAAAGATGTTGGCGGGCCACCTGGAGCGCATGCTCCGCGGCGAGAGCGATCTGCCGATCGTCAACGGCATGCGACCGAGTCTAAAATGTTGTTGACAATTAATCCTCGTTCCCACGGTCTCCGTGGGAACGGGGCTCCGCGACGCTCTGCGTCGCGCGTGCCGGCGCAGAGCGTCGGGGAAGTGGGTTCCCACGCAGAGCGTGGGAACCAGGATGGCAAGAAAAGAAAATAGGGGAAAGGAAAATGCCATGAAAGCCGTTCTGATTGCTCCGCGGAAATACGTGCAAGGCCGAGGCGTGCTGAAGGAGGTCGGCGCCTATCTAGCCATGTTGGGCAAGAAGCCCATGGTGCTTTGGGACAGGTGCGTTAAGGAGATTGTGGGCCAGACCGTGCTCGACAGCATCAAGGCGGCCGGGCTGGAGGTGGTCGAGGTCGACTTCCAAGGGGAATCGACCAAGGCCGAGGCGGCGCGTGTCGCCCAGATCGCCAGGGAGCAGGGGGCCGACGTCTCCGTGGGCATCGGCGGTGGCAAGGCGCTCGACACGGCCAAGGCGGCTGCCGTGGAGAACGGGATCCGCATGGTTACGATCCCCACGATCGCCTCGAACGACTCGCCCACCAGTGCCGCCTCGGTGTGGTACGACGCCGAAGGCAACTGCATCGGCTGGGACTGCTGGCCCTTCAACCCGGATATCGTCATGGTCGATACCCAAGTGATTGCCAATGCTCCGGTTCGGGCCTTTGTGGCAGGGATGGGCGACGCCTTGGCCACATGGCTGGAAGCCGAGGCGGCGTTCAAGACGCGGGCGGTGAACCTCGCCGGCGGCGTGCCGACCATGGCCGGCATGGCCCTGGCCCGACTCTGTTTCGATACCCTCATGATGCACGGCATTGAGGCCAAACGGGGCGTCGAGCTCCACGTGGTCACCCCGGCGGTGGAAAAGGTGGTCGAGGCCAACGTGCTGCTCTCCGGCCTGGGCTTCGAGAGCGGCGGCCTGGCCACGGCCCACATGATCGCCAACGCCCTGCCCTCGTTCCCCGAGTGCAAGCGGTTCATGCACGGCGAGAAGGTCGGGTTCGGGGTCATCAGCCAACTGTGCCTCGACGACGAGAAAGCGACCGACGAAATCTACCGCATCGTCGATTTTGAGATCGCCGTCGGACTGCCGGTGACGTTCGCCGACGTGAGCCTGGAAGGCGTGACCCGGGAGCGGCTGAAGTCGATCGGCGACATCTGCGCGGGGGACGGATCGCTCTGCAAGAACCACCCGTTCCAGGTGACTTCCGACGACATCGTCGACGCGATGATCGCCGCCGACGCCCTCGGCCGCCAACGCAAGCGGCTCGTGCAACCATAAAGCCGCGACCGTTGGTCGCGCCAGAAGCGCGGATGCGACCACCGATTGCAGCGCACTGCGAACCAATATGAGCGTCTTCAGAGTACATCACCGTCCATTGCACCTGAGTAAGGAGATGACATTATGAGCAGGATCCATCGTTACTTCCCGATCACGTGTCTCGTAATTGCGGCGGCGGTTATTACCTTGATTACGGCCCGCGGCTTGGCCCGTGCTGCCGACACGAAGTCCGACGCCAAAGCTGACTTGCCGGCGGCCAAGGCCGCGGACAAGTCGTCCGCCGAGCCGCAAAGCGCGGTCAAGGGCAAAGGCAAACGAGGCCGCGGAAAGGGCCGGCGAGCGGCCGCCGCCCCGCAACTCAAGAAGGCCGAATTGCTGCTGGAACTACCCGACTCCTGCAACACGCCCGACGGCATGACCCTGCTGCCCGACGGCAGCATCATCCTCTCGGTGCCCAACTTCAACGACAAGAAGGCGCCGCCCTTGTTGATGAAGATCACCAAGGACAACAAGCTGGAAGAGTTCTACAAGCTGCCCGGCCATCCGGAGACCGGGCGCGCCGGACCGATGGGGATTTGCGTGGCCCCTTGCGGCGACATCTACCTGGCCGACAACCAGATTTTCAACGATCCCGACGGCAAGCCGATGCTCTACGGCAAGTCGCGGCTAGTGCGGATCGTGGTCAAGGACGGCAAGGCGACCGACATGGTCGAGGTGGTTTACGGCTTCAACGTCTCCAACGCGATCGTGGTCCACGAGGGGCACGTGTACGTGACCGAAACGATCCTCGAGCCCGGCTCCAAGCCGCTGGTGAGCGGCGTATTCCGCTTCAAGCTCGGCGAGGAAAAGGTCAAGCTCGCCAGCCCGCTTGGCGAAGATCCACACCTGATCGCCACGATCAAGACCTACAACGAGAAGATCCCCTTTGGGGCCGACGGGGCCACGTTCGACGACAAGGGGAATCTCTACATCGGCAACTTCGCCGACGGCACGGTGCACAAGCTGGTGTTCGACAAGGGCGGCAAGGTCGTGTCCAACGAGATCTTCGCCAAGGTCGCGATCATGAAGTCGTGCGACGGAATCTGGTACGACCGCCGCACCAAGAAGATCTACGTGGCCGATTCGATGGCCAACGCCGTGCAGATGGTCTCCTTGGACGGCACCGTGCAGACCCTGGCCCAGGATCCGGACAATGACGGCTCCGGCGGCCGACTCGATCAGCCCTGCGAGGTGGTCGTCCGCGGGAACGAAGTGATTGTGTCGAACATGGACTTCCCCGTGCCCGGGGGCGTCAACACGACGTTCAACAAACCGTACACGATGTCGATTATCAAGCTTGACTTTTGAGTGCGAAAGGACCTTACGATGAATCATGAACCATCGATCAGCCGCCGCGGGCTTTGCGGCAGCCTGGTGGGATTAGGGGCCGGCCTGCTTGCCGGCCAACACGCCCTGGCCGCGGACGATTCCAAGCCCGCCAAGCCCAAAGCCAAGCCGGCCAAGAAGCCCAAGATTCCGCTTTCGTTCAACAACAGCGACTTCTACGGCCCGGACGGCAAGTTCAATGAACAGGCCGCCAAGAATGCCTACCTCAAGCTCTGCGCCTACTTCGGCTACCCGCTCAGCGACAAGGTGCGCAAGGATCTTGGCGCGACCGATTTCGGGCTGGGCCGCTTCACGGAGATCGGGGTGGCCTTCATGGCCTGGACCAACGACAAGCAAGCCGGCTACGCCAGCCTGGAAGTCTTTCTGCTCCCCAACCAGATGATCCCCGAGCACTGGCACGTCGCCGTGGAAGACGGAAAGGTGCCGCCGAAGATGGAATCGTGGGTAGTGCGCTACGGGGCGACGTTCGCCTACGGCGATGGAGAGCCGACCGAGAAGCCGAGCGTCAAGATCCACGAGAGCCAGGCGAAGTTCGTCACCGCGAAGCACGAGACGCCGATCCGCCCCGGCGAGGTCGCGGGCGTCAGCAAGCCGCTGGAGAAGCACTGGCAACAGGCCGGGCCCGACGGCTGCATCCTGACCGAGATGTCAACCTTCCACACCGGCGAAGCGGTGAAGTTCACCGACCCGGCGATCAAGTTCTGATAATCGGCCGAAGAGCGATTTCTAGACTTCCGAAGTCTCCGAGACTTCGGAAGTCTTTGAGGAACGCCATGACGACGACTGCATTGTTCGTGGGCCTCGCTGCATCGTTACTCTCTTTCGGCGCGGAGGCGACGACCGTCGATCGCGGGCAGCAGCGCTGGCCGATCGACCCCGCAGGCGTCGTTTCGCGCAACGACGTTCTCTATACGACGCCGTCGGTCGAGCCCTGGGAAGCGATGCCGACCGGCGGCGGTGACCTGTCGGCTATGGTGCGATGGGACGGCAGCCTGCACCTGCACCTGAGCAAGTCGGACTGCTGGGGCTTCCTGGCGCCGCCCGATGCCCCGCAGGGCACTCGCTACTTCAACAACGTCAGTCCCGGCCACGTGCGTTTCGACCTCGGCGGCAAGGCCAAAGAGGCTGCGTCGCGCCGCTTCCGCCAGCGGTTGGACCTGTATCATGGCCGGATCGTGGTGGAGCTGGGCGAGGAGCAGCACGGCTCGCGACTGGAGATCTGGGGCCATCCCGCACGAAGAATCCTCGTCGTTGAAGTGATCGATCCGCAGTCAGCCCTGGATGCGGCAAGGATCGAGCTCTCCCAGTGGCGTCCCACGATGAAGGTGGGAGCCACCGACCAGGACGTATACGCCCGGGAAGTCCTTGAGCGAGCGGCCCGGCCTCATCTGGCCAACACCGGCATGCAGGACTTTTTTGGGCCGGGCCAGGATCCGCTCCAGGGACGCGGAACCGCGGCAATCGTGGCCTGTCCCGCGGCGGCGAAGACCTGCACGGCCGGCGCTCAGGCTGCGGTCCTAAGTCTCACGGCAAAGCCGCCCGCCGCCTATCACGTAGTTCTCGCCGCGGCGGTCACGCCCTCCGGCGATCCGCTCTCTGCGGCACGGCGCGAGTTGGAGGAAGCGGCCCGTGTGCCCTTGGCAACGCTCAAGGCCGAGCACCAGGCATGGTGGCGCGACTATTGGGGACGCTCGTTCCTCCAGGTAACCAGCCCGGACAAGACCGCCGATCGGCTCTGTGCCGCCTATCACGTGCACCTCTACACGCTGGGCTGCGTGAACCGCGGGCCGTATCCGGCCAAATGGGACGGCGGGCCGGGCCTCATGCGCGGCGACGAGCGGAACTGGGGACTTTCGGAATGGGTCCAGGAGATCCGCTTCACGTATCTGCCGCTCTACGCCGCCAATCGCCTGGAGATGGCGAGGGGACTCTCGCGCCACTACTCCGGCATGGCCCCTTACCTGGCCGAGCAAACGCAGAAGATGTGGGGCCTGCCGGGCCTCTGGATTCCGGAAACCGTCTTGCCGTGGGGACATGCCGAAGATTTCGTCTTGAAGGACAGCGGGCCGGGTAAGGCCGTAGACTATCTCCATCGCCGAGTCGCGGAGAAGAACCCTTACGGGCGATTCGATCTGTACAACCCGTACGTCGGATTCCTCTTCACGGCGGGCCTGGAGATCTGCCAGCACGATCTGGTCTACTATCGATACAGCGGCGACGAGGAATTCCTTCGCCGCGGCGCGTACCCGGTGATCCGCGGCGTCTGCGAGTTCCTCAGCGGCCTGCTAAGAAAGGAAGCCGACGGCCGCTATCATCTCGACCCCGCCAATGCCTTGGAAACGTGGTGGATGGTCCGCGATCCGGCCGACACCATGGCCGGAGTCCGCGCCGTGTTCCCCGAGTTTGTCCGGCTTTCGGAGAAGTACGCCCAGGACGCCGAACTGAGGAGCAAGTGTGCCGCGATCCACGGCGCGCTGCCGGAGCCGGCGAGAGGGCTCTGGGGAGCGGACGGCAAGATCCTGCCCCAGGTCGACGTCTACGCCCCGGCGGTCGCGCGGGGCGCGTCCCATCCGCGCATCAACGCCGAGAACCCGGCGCTTCAACGCCGAGAACCCGGCGCTGTACCGCGTTTTTCCCTTCGGACTCAGCGGGATCGGTTCGCCGGACTATGCCCTGGCGTGCCGGACGTTCGAGCGGCGGATCTGCCCGCTGGAGCACGGCTGGTCGATGGACGCGATCTGGGCCGCGCGGCTCGGCCTGCGCGACCAGGCGTGCCAACTCCTTGCCCAGCACGCCGAGCGGTTCCAGCGTTTCCGTTACGGCGGCTGGACGAGCAACGACTCGCGGGTCTTTCCCGGCGGACTCTCTTCAACCCCGTTCCTCGATGCCGGCGGGCTGAGCGCCGTTGCCATGAACGAAATCCTCCTGCAAAGCCACGGCGGCGTCATTCACATTGCGCCTGCGGCGGCGAAGTCGTGGTCCGGCATGTTTCGCCTCCGCGCGGAAGGAGGTTTTCTTGTGGCCGCCGACTTCCGCGACGGCGAAGTGCGTCTGGCCGAGGTCCGGAGCCTCTGGGGCGGCAATTGCGTGGTCGCTAATCCTTGGCAGGGGGATTGGATCGTGCGCGAGCGCGGCCAAATCCTGGCCCGGGGAAAAGAGTCCCTGATTCGGTTCGTCACGAAACGTGAGGGAGTTTACTTGATCGAGAAGGCACTTCCATGATGACAACCCTCGGATGGCAGATTGTCGGCTTGGCGGCGTGTGTCCTATCGAACCCTGCCCAAGGCCCCGTGGACCCCGCCGCGGTCCGCGCGGAGGTCGAGGCCGATTGGCTGAAGCAGGCCGAGGCATGGCGAGTCAATCCGCCGGGCTCGGGCGGCCTGATGGGCCCGGTCTCGACCGCGGCCGACGCGGCCGGGGCCGTCGACGGAGTGAAGAACGGCAAGTACGCCTTCCACACCGGTGGGGACGTGAACCCCTGGTGGCAAGTGGACCTGGGCGAGTCGGTCGCCATCGCTCGGATCGTGGTCTACAACCGGCTCGACTACGCCCCGGGCCTGCACAACGCCGACAACCTGGTCATCCTGACCTCCGACGACGGCCGCACATGGCTTACCCGGCACGAGAATCGCGGCGAGCACTTCGGGGGCATCAGCGGGGCCAAGCCGCTTGAGGCGATTTTCGCGCCGGGTCAGGTCCGGGCACGCTGGGTCCGCCTCCAGATCCCGAGCAAGACCCCTCTCCTCTTCCATCTCGACGAGGTGGAAGTCTATGGTCCGGCGGATCCCGCAAAGAACATCGCCCTGGGCAAGCCGGCCGATCAGAGCAGCGTGAGCGTGTGGTCGACTGCCAAACGCTACGTCGACCCGAACCGGCCGATCGCGTATCCGACCAAGGAAGTCATCGAGCGCGGCCGCCACTTGGCGGCCGATCTTCAGTCGCTGGGCGCCGACATACGGTTTTCTCTGAAGGAGTTGGACGAAATCGAGGCCCGCTCGAGGCAGCTCACCGACGCGGCACCGGTCGACTCGCGGCGGCAGATGTACCTGAAGGCCCGCTGGGCGGTGCGGCGACTGGCCTTCGCCAATCCGCTGGTGCGATTCGACCGGTTGCTGTTCGTCAAACGTTTCACCCAGCAGAGCTACCCCGACATTTGTCTCAACCACATGCCCTGGGTCTCGCGACCGGGCGGCGACCTCTGCGTGCTGGAAGAACCGTTCTCCTGCGACGGAACGGGCCAGCGCGTGCGCAATCTGCTGAGCGGATCGCTCGGGCCCGGGCACGTCCACGGCATGGACCTCTGGTGGGATGCCGACCGCGTGGTGTTCGGCTACGCCAAGTCGAAAACCGGCCAGCCGCCTTTTGCCTGGCCGCCGGGGCACTGCGTCGAGCGCTACCTTGCCCACAAGCTGCGCGAGACGGAAGAGCCGACGCACATCTTCGAGATCGGCATCGACGGCCGCGGCCTGCGGCAGCTCACCAAGCACGACTACTGGAGCGACCTGGACCCGACCTATTTGCCCAACGGCGACATTGCCTTTGTTTCCGAGCGGTGCGGCTACTCGCTCCAGTGCAACCACGACCCGAATCTCGACGAGACTTCGTGCAATCTGTACGTGATGCGTCCCGATGGGAGCCACGTCCGGCGGCTGAGCGTCAACAAAGACGGCGACTATCTGCCCCACTGCCTCGACGATGGCACGATCGGCTATACGCGGTGGGAATACCAGGAGCGGGGCCTGACGCAAATCCAGTCGCTATGGAGCATCCGGCCCGACGGCACCTGGGCCGACGCGATCTTCAAGCAACACCTGAACGACCCCTGGGCGCTGGAGGACGTCCGCTCGATCCCCGGCACGGCCAGCAACAAGCTGGTGGCCATCGCCGCCGGGCACCACACGCTCGCGGCCGGCCCGGTGGTCGTCCTCACGCCCAGCATGGGGTTGAACGATCCGCGGGCAATCCGCTCTGTCACGCCCTGGGTGCTGCCGCCGGAGGGCGGCATGTCGGGCACGGCGGTGGCCGAAGGGGGCGTGTGCGACGACGGCGGCTATTACATGAGTCCCTGGGCCCTGTCGGAAAAGTATTTCCTCGTCTCCTACAGTTACCTGAAAACCCATCCGCAGGGCTTCCCCGAGTATTGCCGCGGGGCCGACGAGAAGGGATACGCCCTGTATCTGATCGACGTGTTCGGCAACAAGGAGCTGGTGTACCGCGACCCGGAAATCTCGTCGTCGCTGCCGATTCCGCTGCGTCCGCGGCCCCGCCCGCCGATCCTGCCCGATCAGACCGACCCGGCCCAGAAATACGCCCGCTGCGTATTGAGCGACGTGAGCTACGGGGTCCAGGGCATTCCGCGCGAGCGGATTCGGTATCTCCGCATCGCCCAGGGCGTGCCGTGGCCCTACGATCGGAAGCACGGCGGCCACCGCTACGAGTACGTGGCCTTGAGCGCGGGCCTCGGCTGGACGCCCGTGCGGATCCTCGGCGACGTGCCGATCGAGCCCGACGGCAGTGCCTATTTCCAGGTCCCCGTCGACGAGCCGGTCTACTTCCAGCTCCTCGACGAGAACCACATGGAGCTGCGGCGCATGCGGTCGTTCATCAGTTTCCAGCCGGGCGAGGTGCGGGGGTGCGTGGGCTGCCACGAGTCGCGGCCCGCCGCGCCCACGGCCGCGCCGACGCCCTTGGCCGCCCAGCGCGATCCCTCGATTCCGGTTCCCCCGCCGTGGGGCGACCGGCCGTTGAGCTTCCTTCGCGACGTGCAGCCCGTGTTCGATCGCCACTGCGTGGGGTGTCACAGCGGCATGAAGCCGGCCGCCGGATTGGATTTCTCCGGCGGCCTGGTGGGCGACACGAAGATCCGCACCCCCTTCGGCGGCGAGCTCGCGCTGGACGGCCACAACCGTGCGTATCGGACCTTGATTGCCCAGCATCTCGTCTCCTACGCCAACAAGTACGACCCGGCCGACGCGGTTACGCGGCCCTTGGCCTTCGGCTCGCACCAGAGCAAGCTCATCCGGGCGATCCGCGACGGCGCGTGCGCCAAGCGTGCCAACCTCAGCCGCGAGGACCTTCTACGCCTGGTCACCTGGATCGACGCCAACGCCCCCTACCACGACGCCTTCATCAACATGCGCCCCGAGAAACCGCCCTACGACCTGCCCGCCGATCGCGACCTCTTGGGCAAGATCGCCGCCGTTCACGGCCGCCGCTGCGGCGCTTGCCACAAGGCGGAAGACGTGACGCGGCCCGACTGGATCGATCTCCGCCAGCCGCAGAAAAGTCTCTTCCTCATGGCCCCCTTGGCCAAGGAGTCGGGCGGAACGGAAAAGTGCGGCCAAGCAGTCTACAAGACGCCGAACGATCCCGACTACCAGGCCCTGCGCGGCCTGGTCGAAACGGCCGTCAAGAAAGCCTGGCAATCCCCCCGCCGCGACCTGCAAGCCCTCGCGGACGAGAGCAAAACACAACGCACAGCCGGACGCTAGACAAAAGCGGTTGGTGCCGCTGGCGACACGTCAGTGGCACCAGGCGCGGGTCTCCCGACCTCACCGAGTGGCCGATCGCAGGTCTCCCGCGTCACTGGAGACCTTCGGTCGCAAAGCGTGCGGGGTTAGGAGACCCGCGCACAACTCCTTACTTCCGAGCAGGGGTGCCCGTGCGTTAATCCAGAGTGAACGAGAAGTCGTTATAGACTCGCAAAGGGACAGCAGCGACGAATACTCGGACAGACTCCTAGGTTCTTACCCTCGTCATGCATGCCGAAACTCCTCAGCGACAGACGGACGACTGTAATGTTGACCGGTGGAATTTGGCTTGCCAAGCCTCGCGTCCCAAAAAAAAAGAATTTCCCAGAATTTTTTCATCCGACGGAAGGGTACGCGGGTCGGCATGAAAATGGCCATCGCGGTTCCCATGCTCACCCGACGCTTCGCGTCGTGAGAGCATGCCACCCCAATGGAGGAGTTTATTTTTCGGCCGCTCCTTGCTTGGCGGTTCTTTCGAGGGACTCCACCGCCTTGGCGAGTTGCGGATCAACGTCGGAGGGGAGGTTCCGCGCGACGGCTTTCGAGGGTGGGTTGGCGCTTTGGGCAGGCCGCGACATGCCGCGGTCGTGCCGCCAGCGGACGAAGCGGGCGAGCTGGTCGCCCTCGAGCTTGACTTCGTAGCCCGGGTCGGGCTTCACGCCCCACTCGTCGTTTTCGCCGGCGTCCTTGGCGCGGTTGATGTTCTTTTCGCTGGGGCGCCAATAGCTGGCCGTGGTGACCTTGATAGCCCCTTCCCCGCCCGGCAAATCGACGATCTCCTGCACCGTCCCCTTGCCGTACGTCCGCTGTCCGACGATCACCGCCCGACCGTGGTCCTGGAGACAAGCGGCCACGATCTCGCTGGCACTGGCGCTATAGCCGTTGACGAGCACGGCCATGGGGAAGTCGGGCAGGGTCCCCTCGTCGACGGCCTCGAAGCTCTGCCGCACCGAGCCGTCGCGCAGTCGCGTGGTGACGATCACGCCGGAGTGAATCACCAGGTCGCAGACGCGCACGGCCACCTGGAGCACGCCGCCCGGATCGTCGCGCAGATCGAGCACCAGCCCGCGCATCTTCTCGGCCAGCAACTGCCGCAGCACCCGTTCGATCTCCTCGGCGGTCTGTTCGGCGAAGGTATGGATCCGCACGTACCCGATCCGATCGTGCCCTTCCAGGAAAAAGTTCCACGATCCGTCGGCGTTGCGCGTATCGCCGAGGACCGTGCTGATGCGGATGTCGGCGCGGACGATGCGGATCTCGATCGGCTGGCTCTCTCCCTCGTGCTGCACGGTGAGCACGACCGCGGTGCCGGGCTTGCCCTTCATCAGGTCCGCCGCGTCCTCCAGAGAGAGGCCCTGGGTGCTGCGGCCATCGATGCGGAGGATTTTGTCGCGGGGGCGGACGCCCGCCTCGTAGGCCGGGGCCCCGAACAACGGGGAGGCCACCGTGAGCTGCTTGGTGGCCGGATCGAGCACGATCTCCACGCCCACGCCGGCGAACTTCGGATCGAGGGTCTGCCGGAGCTTCTCGATTACCTTCGGGCGAACGTACACGGAGTGCTGGTCCTCCAACTCCGTCATCATTCCGGCCAGTCCGCCCTCCAGCAGCCTGCGCTCGGTGATCGGCTCCAAGGAGCGGCGATGGACTTGGTCCAGCGCGTAGCTGAAGATCTGCCCATAGCGGTGCGCCCGGACGTGGCACGCCAGGCACAGCACCAGCAGGGTCGTCATCAGCCAGAAATTGCGGCGCGGCATGGCCGGGACCGGGAATCGAGATGGGATCGGGAATCTCTCCCCTTCATCCTAGCGTTCCTCGGCCCGTGGATGCAAGGTACCTGGTTTCACCGCGGCGAAAGAGCGCACGACGCACTTTGTGAACACGGGGGGATGGGGTATCATGTCGGCTCGGATTTTGGAATTTGCGGGGGGCGAGATTTGATGGAAGGAGCCATGGATGGCCAAGAAGCAAGCATTGCCAGCAAGTTGTCAGGAGTTGGTCGAGCAGGTCGCCGGGCAGTAGAACACGCAGGGCGCGGTTAAGTCATCGTAACGCGTGGACCGGGCTTGGACAGTGCGTTGCCCCAGCGTCAGATACGAGGGGGTGAAGCTGAACTGGCCGTTCTCGCGCGGCACGGTCGAGGCATCCGAGTACCCATCGCCATCCAGGTTGAACCGGATGAAGGCGTTGACCACGCGGGGACCGACCAAGCGTCCGGCCAGCGTGGCATTGGCGGTCACGCCATCGACGAGCGAGAGGCCCGTATCGTGCGCGCGGGTACCCCCGTTTCGTTTCCTCGCGATGCGGGTGTGTGCAATGGCCCGTTCCAATAATATTGCAGCATGCCAATGTGGGGCAGATTGCCAATCTGCCCTGTTTTTGGCAGGTTGGCAACCTGCCCCACGGCGGCGGTGACTTCGCGGATCCGCGGCCACTCGGTGTGCCAGCCGTGACGGCCCATGAAACTGTAGCAGGCGATCGGCAATCGGAAGGTCTGCCACCGGCCGCTGTCGAGGAGTTTCAGGATCAGGGAGCGGCGGTCCCAGCCGATGCTCCACAGCGGGGCCGTGTCGTTGGGCGATCCGAGGATTCCGCCCGGGCCGGTGACCTCGGTGAACTGCCGCCGCTGGATCAGCCGCCATGTCTTGCCGTCCCACTCGCACAACGAGCCGGCGTCTTCGGCGCTTCGCGGCGCCGGGTCGAGGAAGGAGTCGAACGGCTTGAAGCGGTCGACCGAGCCGGCGCCGCTCTCGCCGTTGTAGGCCAGAACCAGCCGTCCCTGGCCCGTGTAGCCGCCCTTGCCGTGCCAGCCGGGCACGGGCCGCTTGAAGAGCAGCTTCACGTCCAGGCTGTACACATCGACTTCGTAGATCAGACCCTCCATGTCGCAGACGTAGACCTTGTTGGCCGGGTCGGTCAGATGCCGGGCCGTGGCGGTCAGACGCCCGTACATCTTCGACGGCGGGATGACTCGCACGCGGCGCCCGGCATCGATGAAGTACGGGCCGATGTTCAATTGGCTCGACTCGCGGTGGATCATCCGGTTGGCCGGCGTTCCGCCGACGCTTTCGGGCCGGGCGACCCGGCGAAGGCCCGAGTCGATCTCGTAGAGCTTGTCCTCGGAGCCTTCCGGGAGGTGCGGTCCGTAGGTGATCACCCACAGCCGCTCGGCCCAGGGCACAACGGCCCCCGTGCCGCACTCGCCCTGATGGTTGAACATCGCCAGGTGCGGGTATCGCCCGCTGACTTCCAGCGGCGGCCGGGCCCAAAGCGGCGCAGCCGCGGTCCAGAAAACCGAGAAGGCACAGAGTCGAAGGATTCGGCGATTCATGGCTGGTCGGCGCTCCATGGGTCAGCAGTCCAGTCTACGCGCACCTCGCCGGTTTGAGAATGGGAGCCGCGGTGAGTCTCATTCCTCAAACCGTAAAGGACTTACGACGAGGACGTTGACGTAACTCCTTGTTTGTCGGTGCCTCTCAGGATTAAACTAACAGACCGCGGGGCCGGTGGGGAAAGGAAGACCGTCAACGGCCAAGGGAGTCTCACGTTCCATATTCGATCCTATTCGTGGAAACCAGTCATGAACGACGAATTCTACTTCCAGGAAACGATCGACCCGGAGCTTGCTGAATCGGATCAGGGGTTGGACGACGGGTCCGGCGTGAGCCGGCGCGAGTTCGTACAGCTTCTCGGTGCCGGATTGCTGCTGACGGTGACGGGCAGTGCTGCCCTGGGTCAGCGGCGTGGATTCGGCGGAAGCGGCACGTCGACCATTGCGGCCCGGCTTCATCTGGGCAACGACGGCACGATTACGATCCTGACCGGCAAGGTCGAGTTGGGCCAGGGCGCACGGGCGCAACTGACCCAGGCGGCCGCGGAAGAGCTGCGCGTCGCCGCGGATCGGATCCGGCTGATCATGGCCGATACGGCGGTGGTCCCCAACGACGGCGTCACGGCCGGCAGCGGCACGACGCCGAGGACCGTGCCCGCGGTCCGCAGAGCTGCCGCGGCCGCGCGGGAACTGCTCATCAACCTGGCGTGCAAGCGATGGCAAACCGACCGTGGCGCCGTGGAGGTCAAGGACGGCGTCATGACCCACGCGGCGACCAAGCAAACCATGTCCTACGCCGACCTGGCCCGGGCGGAAGACCTTGCCAAGACTCTCGCCCAAGCCATCCCTGCCGAAGTTTCGCTGACGCCGGTCAAGCAGTGGAAAGTGCTCGGCACGCCGCTGGCGCGGCCGAATCGCCGCGACGTGGTCACGGGATCGCACCGGTACCCCTCCGACACCCTGCGTCCGGGCATGTTGTACGGAAAGGTGTTGCGTGCGCCGAGCTACGGGGCAACGCTGACGGCGATTGATCTGGGCCCGGCAAAGGCCATGGAGGGGGTGGTCGTGGTCCGCGACGGGGCGTTTGTGGGCTGCGCTGCCCCGACGTCGCTGCGTGCCCAGCAGGCGGTGGAGGCCATCGCCAAGACCGCAACCTGGCAGACCGCGCCGCAGCCTTCGAGCAAGGAGTTGTTCGCGTATCTGAAAGAACATGCCCAGGCGGGAGGAGGCGCTTTGGGCCGATCCCGAGGCGGCGCCGAGAGTCTCCCCGAGGCGGCGTTTGCCGGCGTCAAAAGAGTCCTTCAGCAGAGCTATGAGATCGCCTATATCCAACACGTGCCGATGGAGCCCCGGGCCGGCGTGGCCGAGTGGAACGACGGAAAGCTGACCGTGTGGACGGGCACCGCCAGTCCCTTCGGCGTGCGCGGGGAGTTGGCCGGCGTGTTCCAATTGCCCGCGGATCGGGTGCGGGTGATCGTGCCCGACCTGGGCTGCGCGTTCGGCGGCAAGCACCAGGGCGAGGCGGCGGTCGAGGCAGCGCGCCTGGCCCGGGCAGCCGGCCGGCCCGTCGCTGTGCATTGGAACCGGGAAGAGGAGTTCACTTGGGCCTACTTCCGGCCCGCCGGGCTGATCGAAATCCGCGGCGGATTGGACGCCGACGGCGCGCTGGTGGCCTGGGAGCAGATCAACATCAATTCCGGCGGGGCGGCCCTCGATACGCCCTACGAAGTCTCCAAGAAGGCCGTCCGGTCCCTGGGCAGCCGTTCCCCCTTGCGTCAGGGCTCTTATCGCGCCTTGGCGGCCACGGCCAACAACTTCGCGCGGGAGTCGTTCATGGACGAGATGGCCCACGCGGCCGGCTCCGACCCGCTGGCGTTCCGGCTCGCCCATCTGAAAAATCCCCGGTTGCGGGCCGTGCTCCAGGCCGCGGTGGAGAAATTCGGCTGGGCCGAGCGGCAAAAGCATCGTGCCGCGGACATCGGCCTGGGCTTGGCCTGCGGAACGGAAAAGGGCTCTTATGTGGCCGCTTGCGTCGAGGTGGCCGCCGACCGCAGCGAGAAGAGAATTCAGGTCCGCCGGATTTGCGAAGTCTTCGAGTGCGGAGCGATCCAGAACCCGGCCGGACTCCTGTCCCAGGTGCAAGGGTGCACCATCATGGGCCTAGGCGGCGCCCTGACCGAAGAAATCCGCTTCGAGGACGGCAAAATCCTTAACGCCAATTTCAACCGCTACCAGGTGCCGCGGTTCAAAGACGTGCCC
>CAYTJV010000118.1:0-15684 GCA_964438165.1 uncultured Planctomycetaceae bacterium
TCCTTCATCCTTCATCCTTCATCCTTCATCCTTCATCCTTCATCCTTCATCCTTCCCCGCTCACTTCCCGGGCTTGCCGTACACGTCGACCTCGACGTAGTGGTTCATGTCGTTCGAGGTGTTGCCCTTGGAGTACAGGCGGACGTAGCGGCCCTTGACCGGCTCGCCCTTTTCGTTGCGGGCGTCGAGGAGCTTGCCGCGATAGTCGTCGATGTATTCCAGGTTCTTGCCGAGGCCGAGGCCGGAGGAGTTGTCGAAGTCGTTGTTGTAGACCGTCTTGACGTTTTCGATGAAGTCGGGATCGTTGGCCACCTGGACGACCACGTCGTGGTACACGCGGCCTTCGGCGTGGTAGTGCCAGACCACGAAGGCATAGATCTCGGCCGGAGCGCCGAGGTCGATCTGGACCCACTGCGTACCGGGGCCGAGCTCCACGAAGCTCCCGTCCGAGCCTTCCTTGTCGCCGTCGGTCACGAGGTTCAACTCGCCGACCACCGGGGCCATGTCGCTGGAGGTCACTTTCTTGTTCAGCGACAGGTTCGTGCAGCCCGGCGGGGCGAGGAACGGCGGGCGCGGCTTCTCGCTGTACTTCTCCATGGTCGGCGAGGGCTTGATGTTCTTCGGCGTGCCCTGGAAGAGCGGCCGGGGCAGCTTGATTTCCAGAGGCGCGAGTTTCGCCCCATCCTTGCCCGCGGCGGGGGAATCGGCCCCCTGCGCCAAGGCCGCCGTCAGCAAAGCCAGGCCCGCAACACACGCCACCAACGCGATTCCCCATGTCGAACTGTTTTTCGTGTTCATCGATTCAGCTTGCTCCCACAACTGTGCGACCTATCCAAGGAAATACCCATAGTCACTACTATACCCATCCCCAAGGGCCGGACGCAAGCCATCAGGTGGACTTCCCGGCGCCGGGACGCTAATCTGCTCTGCGGAGGAGCATCGGTGCCGGACGACCGCTTGGAATTATCCGTAGTGATTCCCGCTTACAACGAGGCCCACCGTCTGCCTCCTTACTTGGCAGCGGTCCGCGACTACCTCGATGCCCGGTACCACGACCGCTACGAGGTCATCGTAGTCGACGACGGGAGCAACGACGACCTGGCGGAGTTGCTCCTCCAAGCGGCTGCCCAGTGGCCTCGACTTCGCGTGCTGAAGCATCCGCAGAACCAGGGCAAAGGGGCTGCCGTGCGCACCGGGGTCCTTGCGGCGCGCGGAGAGCGGGTCTTGTTCGCCGACGCCGACGGGGCGACTCCCATCGACGAGGAAGAGCGGCTTGCCGCGGTGATCCGCAGCGGGGCAGATCTCGCCGTGGGCTCGCGGCTCGTGGCCGCCGCCGGCGTCGAGCGATCGAGGAATTGGGCCCGCGGCCTGGCCGGGCGTCTCTTCGCCGCGGTCGCGCGCCGGCTCTTGGGGCTTTCGGTCCGCGACCCCCAGTGCGGCTTCAAGATGTTCCGCGCCAAGGTTGCCCAGCGCCTCTTCTCCTTGGCCCGCGAGCCGCGATACCTGTTCGACCTGGAAGTGCTCGCCCTGGCCGTCAAACTCGGTTATGGGATTGCCGAGGTGCCGATCCGGTGGAAGGAAATCCCCGGCGGGCATCTCAGCCTGGCCCGCGAAGTCACCAAGGTCGTCCGCGACCTATGGCGGCTGCGCCGCCGGCTCCGATCCAGTGTGCAAGAGGAATCAGGGTATTGCCCATGAAACTGACCAAAGCCCCCTCACCCCCTGCTACAGGAGAAAACTTCCGAAGTCTTGGAGACTTCGGAAGTTTTTGGATAGGCACTAAGAGAGTCCGCCGTCGCCAGTTCGTCGCGCGCGGCCTGGGCGCGGGGGCCGTGGCGGCGCTGCCCATGGTGGTTCCGTCGTCGGCCTTGGGGTTGGCCGGACGCACGGCCCCCGGCAATCGCGTGACGATGGCGGCGATCGGCCTCGGATTCGGCTGGCCCATGTTCCTCCGTGACGACGTTGAGTACCTCGCCGTGTGCGACGTACACCGCGACCGCCGCGAGCACGGGCGTGCGGCGGTCGACCGGCAGCAGCGCTCCAAAGGCTGCCAAGCTTATCGCGACTTCCGCGACGTGCTGGCCCGCGACGACATCGACGCCGTCTACATCGCCACGCCCGACCACTGGCACGCGCTGGTGACGATCGCCGCGGCCCGCTCGGGCAAGCACGTCTATTGCCAGAAGCCGCTGACGCGGACGATCGCGGAAGGCCGGACGGTGGTCGAGGCGGTGCGGCGGCACGGGATCGTATTTCAGCACGGCACCCAACAGCGGCACGACCACGCGATGCTCTTCGGCTGCGAGTTGGTGCAAAACGGTTATATCGGCCGACTACGGCACGTGCGGATCGGCAGCCCAGCCGGCCCGTCGAGCGGGCCTTGGAGCCCAGAGCCGGTGCCCGACTGGCTCGACTACGAATTATGGCTCGGGCCCGCCCCCTGGGCGCCGTTTGCGCCGCTGAGAATCGCCAGCCATCCCTGGTACCACATCTCCGATTACTCCATGGGCTACATTGCCGGCTGGGGCGTACACCATGCCGACAGCGCGATGCAGGGCTCGGGATTGGACGACTGCCTCGGGCCGGTCCAGATCGAGGCCCGCGGCATCTTCCCCACCGAAGGGCTCTTCGACAATCCGTACCGCTGGCAAATGCACTACACCTTCGCCAACGGCCTCACCTGGCACTGGACCGACTGCGAAGGCGACGGCTTCGGCTCGCGCACAAACGCCGACTGGCCGCAGCACCGGATGGGCATCTTGCTGGAGGGCACGGAAGGCTGGGTCTTTATTTGGCGAGGGTACGTCGACGCCCATCCGAAGTCGCTGCTGAAGGTCGCCATCGGGCCCAGCGCGAAGGTCCAGTTGCGCGCACCGCTTGAAGGCGATTTCGTCCACTGCGTCCGGCAGGGCCGCCAGACCTGTGCGCCGGTGGAAGTGGCCCACCGCTCGACCACGCTTTGCTCGATCGGCGCGATCGCGATGCTCGTGCGGCGCGAGCTGACCTGGGATCCGGTCCAAGAAGAATTCGTCGGCGATGAAGAGGCCAATCGGCTTCGCGCCCGGGCCATGCGCGAGCCATGGCGCCTGTAACTCGCTCCGCTTGCCGCACGTGGCCGCGTCACTCCGAGACGCGAACTCTCGGTCTCGGAGAGACCGAGCCACGTGGAGACCGAGCCACGTGTTAGCGCTGCCGGAGTCCCCAGGCCTCGATGATCTGTTCGCAGCCGGGCGTAAGCTTGCGGATCTTCTCCACAATCACCGCCTTCTCAGAAACGGTCGCCTTTTTCAGCCGATGGGCCAGTTGCGACAACTTCTTCTTCCGATGACGCCGACGCTGCAACTCCTTTTTCCGCTCACATATCGACACAGTAATCGACTCCTTAACGGTATTCCGCGAAAGCCTATCCTTGAAGAAGGCCCGTGCGCTGACTTATCGCCACATTAGCGGGTGTCTGTACCCACCGTCAAGGGGCCAACTCGTCGCATTACAGCATGTCTATCGCCCCTTGTCGGCCACCCCGCCAGGAGGTCTTTTATACTGCATCCATTCAGTTCGGTCAACGGCCCACAGCCTACGCCCTATCGCCGGTCGGGACTCGGTCTTTGGTCCAGGATGCGGATGCGGAAATCCTGGGTCTCATCCAGATCCACGGGACTCTCCTGCCCGAGCAGTCCGATGGTAAGGTTGCCCTTGACGGGGAAGTGCTCCTCGGCCTGTACTACGCGGCCCTTGGCCGTGTCGAAGGCGATCGTTCCGCCGGCCTCTTGGTGCTTGAAATCGGCCCGGGCGATCTGAAACGGCAACTCGCTTGCTCCAGATTTCGGGGCTTGGTAGGCCAGCTTGAACGTGTACCGGAACTGCTCCAGGGCACCGTCCTGCCCCGTACGGGCATAGACTACTTTTCCGTTCCAGCTTCCCAGCGGCCCCCAACTGTGCTTGATCGCGCGGTCCCACGTCTGCCCGCCTTCCGAGGGGAGCAACGGGCGGAAGAAGGTCAGCTCGGCGATCTCACGCCAGCCGTCCGGATCGATGATCGAGGCCATGAGAAACGACTGGCCCCCCAAGGGGTTGTTGCCCGCGGCCGCACGGACCCGCCCCTTCGCCCCCTGGAAATCGACCACCCGGCCGTCCGGGCCCACGGCGATCTGAAACGTGGTTCCGACCAGCTTGCCGAGCAATTCGCCGACGATCGACTGCGTGAGCGGATCGGCCTTGATCACTTCGGCCTGCTCCACTTTCTGCGTGACCGACAGGCTGCTATCGGCGTTTCGCCTGTCGACAGTCAGGCTCGACAGTACGCGGTACTGCAAATCGCCGTCGAAATCGAGCCCCTGGATGCTCACTCGCGACCGCTGCGTGACGTGTACTTCCTGGTACAGCTTCTCGCTTTCCGAGGGCAACTCCATGACCGCCGAACGCCGGGATGGTTTCTCTTGCCGGGCGTGCATCTCGCCCTTGGCGGGTTCCGGATTGACGGGTGCGGCGGGCTCGACCCCTTCGAGTTTCGCCGACGCGGCCCGACGCGCCGGACGCCGCGAGATGACCACCGGCGGCTCGGGCTCGGCTGGCGACGGCGGAGGCTTCGGTTCGGTCTTGGCAATCGGCTGCCGGGACGGCCGGGCAGGAATCAGCGGCTGGCGATGGCCGGCCCCTTCCAGGTAAAGCCCCTCCAGACGCGACCAGTCCCCCTCGAAGACCAGAATCGCGCGCCCTTTGTGAAAACCGTAAACCTCGGCAACGGTCTTGCCTTTGCCGTCGGCGATGCGGAATTGGTGCAGTTTGAGGTCGCCGTGTGCTGACGGAAAGGCAATCTGGATGTGCAGGTACTTCGATGAGGGGACGTCGGCCGTCTTGTCGCCGGCGCCCGGCTGGGCATCCTCGCACCGGCCAATCTTCCCGATCGACCACGGGGCTGCGGGCGTAGGCGGAGCTTCTCCGGCATGAACGACCCAAGTCCTGGCCGCGACAAGCACCCCAATCCAGATCAAGAGACCCCAGCGCATGGCGCTCCTCCCCCTGAGAACCGCTGACGGCCCGGCACGCCAAGCCCGAACCGTATGCTTCGCGACACGACCCCTGCCTTTTGAGGGCCGATACTCAGACTACCACGATCAGGCGGGAAAGGCAAAATGCCCGCCCCTTTCTCTTCCTCCGTGCCCTCCGCGTCCTCCGTGGTGAATCGATTTTTTCACCACGGAGGACGCGGAGGAACACGGCGGAAAGGACATCCGTTGCTGAACGCTGACACGCTCCTGCGCGTGCTCTTAGGGCGATTTCTCGCTACTGGCGTGGATATCTTGGAGCGTGCGGCCCAGTTTCTTCCTGGGCGAGGCGTCGGTGAGCCGCGGCGCGGCAGTCCCGGAACCCTGGTCCTGCAAGAAGGCGGTCAGACGCTGATGGACTTCGTCCCCTTCCCGAGGAGTACCCAGGTGATGAACCGCATCGGAAACGCCCATCAGGACCGACTGCTTCACTCCGTCGCGAATCCAGGTAAAGAAGTTGAAGTTGACTGCCATGGTCACCTCCGTGAAATCGTGCCGCGCTCTCGGGCCAAAACCGGTCTGCGAGGTGGCGGGAGTGGGGAGATTACTGGGTCGCGCCTGCCTTGTCCAGAGGAGTTGCAGGCAGGCGAGAACGAGAACGAAAGAACGCGGTAGCGTGCCAATCTTCGGGACTTCGGAAGTCTTGCCGCCGGCTCTCGGACTTTTGGGGGGATTGCAAACCTTGACGGCGGATTCCCGCCGACATTATACTAAGCTATTGGCGCCGCCCGTTTTTCGACGGACGGATCGGTCTCATTTCGCTTTCGTAAAGAAACTCGCCGATGATGAATACCCCGCGCTGGATGAGGTGGTTCGGATCGATGGTTCTCGGCCTGCTGCTGGTTGGCGGCCGGTTCGGTTTCAGCCAGGAAGCCGCCGTACCCGAGAAGGCGAAGCCCGAGGCGGCCGGAGCAGCGGCGGCCAAGCCGGCCGCGCCAGTTCCCGCGGCGCAAGAATCGCCTGCACCGGCCAAAGCGGCAGGCGGTGAGAAGGCGCCCGCCCTGCCGAATGCGGCGGGGCCCGCGCGGCCCGCTCCGTCCCGCGGCCCGTTCCGCCCCCTTTCCCCGGGCGCGCTGAAGACCATCGATTCGATGCGCCAGGTGGAAGAGACGGTCAGCCGCCACGATCTCGTCGAGCTCTTGGCCTCCGATCCCAAGCTCGACTGGGCCAAGAGCGTCCCCTTTCGCCGCGAGATCTGGGCCCTGCAATTCCGTTTCAAGCCGATCCGCATGATCTTCGTCGATCTGCCCCAGCCCAGCGGACTCATGCAGCGCAAGCAGATCTGGTACATGGTCTACCATGTCACCAACGCGGGCAAGACGATGCGTCCGGTCGCCGCCGAAGGGAGCGCTCAGGGCGCGTACAACATCGAGTATGTCGACAAGCCGATCCGCTTCGTGCCGAGCTTCCTGTTGCAGAGCACCCAGCAGGACAAGTGGTATCCCGATCGGGTGATTCCGGCCGCGATGGGCCCGATCCGTACGCGCGAGGATCCCAACCGCACGTTCTCCAATACGATCGAAATTGTCCGTGAGATCCAGGTGGGCGAGACGGTCTGGGGCGTTGCCACGTGGGAGGACATCGATCCGCGGACCGATCGCTTCTCGGTCTATGTCGGCGGTCTGACCAACGCCTATCGCTGGGCCGATGAGTCGGGCAAGTTCAAGCCGGGCTCGCCGCTGGGAACCGGACGCCGCTTGCAGCGGAAAACCCTCAAGCTCAACTTCTGGCGCCCCGGCGACGAGTTTGACCCCAAGGAGAGGGAGATCCGCTTCGGGGTCCCCGGAGAGCTTGACTACGAGTGGGTCTATCGCTAAAAAGAAAGTCTCCCGCGAGCGTGCCAGCCCTTTTGGGGAGAGCTGCTCTGGAGCCGTCTGAATAGAATGCGGTGGACCGCCGGGCGCTCCAAGCCATAAAGCCGCGACCGTTGGTCGCGCCGAATTGCCGGATTTGTTATTAGCACCCATTAGGACGCACTGTCGCAATCCCCCCTTGCGTGGTAATCCGAGGAAGCGTGTATGGCACACAAAAAAGGTCAAGGTTCCAGCCGCAACGGTCGTGATTCCAATGGCCAGCGCCGCGGCGTGAAGCGGTTCGGCGGCCAGTACGTCCGCGCAGGGAGTATTCTGGTTCGGCAGGTCGGCACAGCATTCCACCCCGGCAAGGGGGTCGGCCTGGGAAGAGACTTCACCCTGTTTGCCTTGGTCGACGGATTGGTGCAGTTCGATCGTGGCGGCCGGCGCGTGAATATCATACCGGCGGAAAACAACTGAGTGTTTGTTGACGAAGTCGAGATTCTCGTGGAAGCCGGCCGGGGCGGCGACGGGTGTGTGAGCTTCCGCCGCGAGAAGTACGTGCCCCGCGGCGGTCCGGACGGCGGTGACGGCGGCGATGGCGGCAGCGTCGTGGTGTGCGCGAAAGAGGGGGCCGACAGTCTCGTCGCACTGGTCCATCGCAAGCACTGGAAAGCTGAAAGCGGCAAGCCGGGCCGCGGCGCTCAGTGTCACGGCGCTTCGGCCGAGGATCTCGTGATTCGCGTCCCGCCCGGCACCTTGGTCTTCGATGCCGCCGCCGGTTTCGTCCTCACGGACCTGAAGCAGGCCGGCGACGAGGTGATCGTTGCCCGGGGTGGCAAAGGGGGCAAGGGGAACGTCCGTTTCAAGTCGGCCACCAACCGTACTCCGCGCCAGTCCACTCCCGGCGGCGAAGGCCGGTCGCGGCGAATCCGCCTGGAGTTGAAACTCATCGCCGACGTGGGCCTGGTCGGCAAGCCCAACGCCGGCAAGAGCACGCTCTTGAGCCGATTGTCCCGGGCACGCCCCGAAATCGCCCCCTACCCGTTCACCACCAAACATCCCAACCTGGGCCGCGTGCAGGTCGACTTCGAGCGCTCGTTCATCCTGGCCGACATCCCCGGCCTGATCGAAGGGGCCCATGCCGGGGCGGGCTTGGGGCATGAATTCCTCCGCCACATTCAGCGGGCAGGGATCCTCGTCCATTTGGTCGAGCCCGAGCCGCTCGACGGCACCGACCCTGTGGCCAACTACCGCGCCATCCGCGACGAGCTGGTCCGCTACGACGAGAAGCTCGGCCAGCGCCCGGAGATCCTCGCCGTGACCAAGGCCGATCTGCCCGGCGCGCCGGCCGCCCGCGACCGATTGGCCGCCGAGTCGGGCCGCCCGGTGATCTTGACGTCCGCCGTCACGGGGCTGGGACTCAACGAGCTGATCGCGGCGGTGACGCGCACGTTGGATGAGAAACCGGAATTATGACTCCCTTTCCGCTCATTGCCGTCGATGTGGGCAATAACCGCATCAAGTGCGGCTTCTTCCCGGCTCAGACCGCCGACGTGCTGCCGGAACCGGAGGGCACCCTCGCCGTCACGCTCACCGGCGACGACCTGGACCGCATCGGCGCGCTGCTGGAGCGCTGCCCGCAGAAGCCAATCGCATGGTGGATCGGCAGCGTCAATCGTCCCGGCGCCACCCGGCTCATCGAGTGGATCCGCAGCCGCCGGCCGTGCGACACGGTCCGGCTCCTGGCGTCGGGCGATTTGCCGCTTCGCGTCGCCTTGCCGCGACCGGACATGGTAGGCATCGACCGGCTTCTGGACGCCGTGGCGGCCAATCAGCTCCGCCGTCCGGGCCACGCCGCCGTGGTGGCCGACGTGGGCTCCGCAATCACCGTGGACTTCGTTTCCGAGGAAGGGGCCTTCCTCGGTGGATCGATCCTGCCCGGGATCGCCATGTCGTCCCGGGCCCTGCACACCTTCACCGATCTCCTGCCCCTGATCGACATGTCGGAGCTGACCGTCCCGCCTCCCGCCCTGGGCACTGCCACCGAACCGGCGATGCGATCCGGGCTGTTCTGGGGCGCCATAGGCGCGATCCGCCAACTGATCGCCGAAATGGCGAAAGAGAAGATCGACCGGACCGACGTCTTCCTCACCGGCGGCGCCGGCCCGGCCGTGGCCGCCTTGCTCGACCCCTCGGCCCGCCACGTGCCGCATCTCACCTTGTCCGGCATCGCCGTCGCAGCACGGAGCCACGCGCCCGCGTGATACGCGGCCCTTCAGATTTTGAGTCATTCCAGGCCGATGGAGCGGACCTCGATGACGACGCCTGCTTTGGCGGCCGGATCGAAGCGGAGGCCGGTGACGCAGCCGCTCCAGTGTGCGTTCTTGGCCACGTCGAAGGCGTAGCGATGGAACTGGCCGTCGGCCGTGGTGGGGAGGGTGAGACTGCCATCTTCGGTCATGTCGGGATGCGACACGGTGGACCAGAACAATTGCGCCCCGCTTGGCTGGCTGACCCGCATCTCGACAATCACCTTCGTGTAGCGGCTTGCCCGCAGGCGCAATCCGTGCAGGCTGAAGGCCGGGTCGTCGGAGCTGGCCCGGGCGCGGAGAACGCCTTCTTCGAGCTTCACCTCCGAGAGGCCCATCATCGAGTTCCAGGCGGAGAGCTGCTTGTCGGACCAAGAGTCCTTGTTCGCAGCGGGCTCTTTCGCGGCCGCTTCCTGGGCCTGGCGGTACCAGGAGTCGTAGGGGCCGAGGCCGACGTCTTCCGGAGCGATGTCGAGGTGCTCCTTGGGCCCCTCGGTAAACACGTCGCGGATCACGTCGAGGTACGAGAATCCGTAGCCCCGCGTGGGCTCGATGTAGTGTCCTTCGCCGAACTCATTGGAGCAGCAGAAGATGATGGTATTCTTGTCGGGCCCGGTGCCGGTGCCGGCGTCCATCACTGCCTTGGCCCGCAGGCACAGGTCGCGGAATTTCTCCGGCGTGTTCTCCGACCAGAAGAAGGGCGTTTCCTTCCAGGGGCGCGAGTCCCAGCCCATCATCGCGGCCGTGATGTCGGGCAGGAGACCGAAGCCGCGTTTGGCTTTCCAGATCGCCTCCTGCTGGTCCACAAAGCCCTCGAACGGGGCGCACACGAAGTCGCCCACGGTGCGGACCTGCGGCGGCGGACGCCAGTCGGACCCGTAGGCGGAGCTGGCGTCCCAGCCTTCTTTGACCATCGTTTCGAGCACGTCGCGGTTCTGGCCGCCGACGCAGCCGACGATGTACAGGCCGCCGAGCCCCTTTTGTTTGCACACGGCCCGCATGGCGTCGAAGGTCTTGCGCACCTTCTCGCTGGAGCCGAGGTGCCTGGTCACGTTCGGCGGCACCCAAATGTACAAGAGCGGCTTGCCGTCGATCCGCTGGTACGAAGGGTGCGAGAAATAGTTCTCGATCCAGAACGGCAGGACGTTCTCCATCAGGTCCTTGGCCGAGCCGACGCCCTGCCCGCAGCCGTTCTCCCACATGATGGCGAACTTGATGCGGTCGATGTAGCGGGCCTTCAAGAGGCCGTCGTGAATGGCGTGGCCCAACTGCTGCGCGACCGGGGCGTTGAGGTTCGTCCGGTACCAGCAGTAGACCACGCCCGAGATGCCGTGCTCCAGCCACTGCTTGATGTGCCAGTCGGCCACTTCCGGCTCGCCTTCGTTGTACCAGCCGATCACCGGCTTGCGCTCCGGCCAGGGCTCGATGAGCTTCCAACCGTAATGGGTGCCGTGTTTCCACAGGGGGCAATAGTGGGTCCAGATCGTGTATTTGCCGGTGCGCGCGGGGACCGGCTCCGGCACGTACGCGGCCTTGGGCAGCCGAAGACTTGGCAGGAAGCGGATCGTCTGCGACGAAGCGACTTCCCGCGCGCCGTCGGCCGCAAGCGTCACGCGGAACTCGCCCGAGGTGGGCCGCGAGGCGACCACTTTCCATCGCAGCTCCGCTTGACCGAGGTATTCGAGGTCCGCGACCGATTGCTCGGCAGGGCCTTGCACTGTCACCCCCTCCGGCACGCCGAGGGCAGCCTTCACGCCCATAGCCCTTCCTCCTGCGTTGCCCACGCGGGCCACAATCGTTTCCTCGCGCTCGTCCGGCGCTGTGCGCGGGTCTCCCGACCCCGCACCGGCTGCGACCGCAGGTCTCCCATCGCGACGGAGACCTTCGGTCGAGCGGTCGGCGGGGTCGGGAGACCCACGCCGAGCGCGAGGCAGCGTCGATTCAGGAAAGACGGTCTTGATCTCCAACTCGGGTTCGGCCTGTAATTGTTCCATAAGTCGCACGTACTCGATGGCCGCAGCAGAGCCGGGCAGTTCGGAAGGAACGAGGCCCAGGGCCAGCAGGGTTCCACCCCAACCGGCCCAGGTCCAGGGCTCGAATACGTAGGTGTGCGGCCTGCGGTCGGCGTGGGTCGGAAACGGCACGCGGCCCGCGCCCTCGGTGGTCACGAAAATCAACTCGCCGCGCGTGCCTTGACCGAGCACCATGCGAAGGGCGAGATAATCTTTCTTGTCGACCGGGACCTGGAGGGCGTTGTGCAGCAGCAGCCCACGTGCGGACTCGCTCTTCACGAAGAGCCTGGTATTGCTCATCCGAACGGTGGCCCCTTCGCGTGGCTGCCAGCCTTGCAGGCCCTTGGCAAAGTCGAATTCGGCCTGCCGCGAGGCCTTGTCCGGCGCGCCCTGTTCGATCCCGTAAGCCCGTTTGACGATCTCCGTCGTGGGGAGCACCTTGGCGTAAATCTTCACGTATTCGATGGCGCCGACGAAATTCGCCCCCTTCCACATGCCCGAGCCGATGTAAACGGGATTCGCCGTGGGCGCCGGCGCCGATCCCTCGCGGGCCACGGAGAACGGCCCTCCGTTGACCCAAAGGAAAGCCCTCCGGCCGTCCCAGGTGGCCACCACGTGGTACCAGTGGTCAAGGGTCGGGGTATACGCGCTCACACGCGACTCCCACTGTCCGTTGACAAACACGAAGAACGAGAGCTTGTTGCCTTCGTTGCCCCAATCGACGCGAAGCTGATACTCTTGGTCCTTGAAGACGATGATCCGGCCGTCCTTCAGATCGGCAAGCCGGAACCTGGTTTCGATCGTGAAACCCTTGCGGAGATTCAAGTCGTCGGCAGAGGGGACAGTGATCGTCTGGTCGCCGTCGAGCCGAAGAAAAGACTTGGCGTCTTGGCTCACGAGCTTCCCGCCGGCAAGCGTGGCATCGTGGCCGCGGCCCGAGAGATCGGCGATCCGTTGGCCCGTCTTATCGAACCTCCAATGCCCCACCAACCCCTCTTCCGCAGCTAGGCCGGTAGCAGCGGTGAGCAGTAGCGCGCAGATTCCCGTGGCAACAGCTCTTGGCATGATGTTCTCCTCAACATTCTCCCCAAAGAGGCTTGTCTTGACCCTCCAAGCATACCCGGTGAAAGCCGCACCGTTCAAGCGGCGACCGATTATTCGGGTGAACAGGAGGCAGCGGAGGGAACAGACAAATGAGTTCGGCGAAAGCGCGCTGGGGAGAATCAGGCGCCGCCCAATCGTTTAGCCCGGAGCCAACGGCGACGGGGAGGGATGCGCCGCGCCCGCCGTCGCCGTTGGCTCCGGGCTAAACGATTCACCCGGCCGACCGACGGTCCCCAGAGACGCAGGGAGACCTTCGGTCATGGCTCCGGCGGGGTCGGGAGACCCGCGCCGAGCGCTAGCGCGCTTTGATCCGCGCCGGGGCTGGCAAACGGCCACCGCTTCGTGTACTTCGACCACGCCAGGAAGAACAGCACCCCGAGCCCTACCATGCCGAGCCCGAGTAGCTTCATGGCCATGTCGGCGGTGGAGAACACGAAGAGCCAACCCAGAAGGGCCACGAGGTTGGGCAGAGGATAGAGCCAGATCCGGTAGGGGCGCGGCATCTCGGGCGCATGCCGCCGCAACAGGGCGACGGCGTAGATCTGGCCGATGAATTGCACCAAGACCCGAGTGAGGATCAGGCCGTCGATGACCATGCCCAGCGGCAGGGCACAGCAGGCGATCGAAATCCCGCCGATGACCAGGAGCGAAACGTGCGGGAAGTTCTTGGTCGGGTGCAGCCGGCCGAAGACGCGGAAGAAGTAGCCGTCCAGCGCGGCCGCATACGGGATCCGCGAGTAGCCCAACAGAAGCGCGAACACCGAGCCGACGGTGGTCCAGAGCACCAGGAGCGTGAAGACCGTCGCCACTCCTTCTCCGTAGACCCGCTCCATGAAGATCGAGACGATGAAATCGGAATTCGGGTTCTTCTCGGCAGGCACGAATTCTCGCCACGGCACCACGCTGATCAGCGACAGGTTCATGGCGAAGTAGCAGATGGCGATCGTCGTAAGGCTGATGAAGATTGATCGCGGAATCACCTTGCCGGGGTTCTTCACCTCGTCGCCGATGTAGCAGATGTCGTAGTAGCCGAGGTAGTCGTACACGCCGATCCGCGTCGCGGCGCCGAGTCCGAGGAAGAAGCCCACGGAGAAATCGAACGCCCCGGGCGGGAAATCGAAGGCCGTTTGCGGATTGAACCGCATGGCGCCGGTGGCGATCACGGCGAGCATCGTCAGCACCGTGCCTGCCCAGAGTGTGACGGTGATTTTGCCGATGGTGGCGATCCGGCGATAGAGAAGCGCGATCGTCAGTACGCCCACCGTGGCGGCGACCGCGACTTTGGCCACGCCACCCATGCCTGGCACGATGTAGCTCAGATAATGGGAGAAGCCGATGTAGCCGGAGGCGATCTCCAGCGGCCCGCTGAGGATGAACTGCCAGATGAACAGGAAGGCCATGAGCCGGCCGAAGGTCTCGCGGCCGAACCCCTCGCGCAGAAAGACGTAGCTGCCGCCGGAGCCGGGCAGCGCAGCCCCCAACTCGCTCCAGATCATGCTGTCGGAAAGCGTGATCACGAAGGCCACGGCCCAGCCCAGCATCCCCTGCGGGCCGCGCATCGCCGAGAGCAACAGCGGAATGGTGATGAACGGCCCCACGCCGACCATATTGGCCATGTTCAGGGCGGTCGCCTGGAGAAGGCCGAAGCGGCGCAGCAGATGGGGCTGGGAGGGCTCGGGATTGGCGGCGGACTGGTCCATGGATAGTAGGCAGTAGTCAGAGGACAGCCTGTAGGGAACGCCCTCTGTGGCGTTCCGGGCGTTGGAAGAAGCGGCTGCCGTCGTTCGCCACGGAACGCCACAGAGGGCGTTCCCTGCAGAGACATGAACACGAGGGTACTCTGCGGCAGAGGCAACGTCAACGGCCGAACGCGCTTGACAGGCTCGTCAAGTGACATTAGCGTAAGCCCTAATCGCCCCTTTAGAGTGCGGCGACTTGTCTCCGCACAAGGAAAAAGAAAGCGGCGACGAGTCGCCGCACTCCAAGAGCCCTGTGAGATTGCCATTATGGATAGCACCACCGCCGACGCGGCCGCTCCGCAGACTTCGGGCCGGGAAGCCACCCGGCTCCGCGATCTTTCGCCCCACCAGTGGAAGTCGGGGATCGCGGCCTGGCTGGGGTGGCTCTTCGACGGCCTCGACATGCACCTCTATACCCTGGTGGCCACGCCGTTTGTGGCCCAATTGCTGGTCGTCAGCGACCTGAGGCATCCGGAAGTCGGCTACTACGGCTCGGTGATCCAGGCGTCGTTCCTGGTCGGCTGGGCGCTGGGCGGAGGGTTCTTTGGGCGGGTCGGCGACCGGATGGGCCGGGCCCGGGCCCTGATGCTCACCATCCTCACCTACGCCCTCTTCACCGGCCTGTCGTTCTTCGCCCAGACGTGGTGGCATCTGCTCTTGTGCCGCTTCCTGGCGGCCTTGGGCATTGGCGGGGAGTGGGCGGTGGGGGCCTCGCTGTTGTCGGAGACGTGGCCCAAGCGCTGGCGCCCCTGGATCGCCGCGACCCTCCAAAGCGCGGTGAACATCGGCGTCCTCTTGGCGATGGTGGCGGTCGCCCTGCTGTCCCTGATCCCCTTCGGGCAAGAATACGCGTACTATGAGTACCGTATCGTGTTCCTGGTGGGCATCCTGCCGGCCCTGTTGGTCCTCTGGATCCGCCGCGCGGTCCCCGAGACCGAAGAGTGGCACACGGCCAAGGTCCAGTCGCGCGACGCGATGCCCGGCGTGCGAGAGTTGTTTCGCGGCGCGGTCCGGCGGACCACGATGCTGACGATCTTCGTCTGCGCCCTTGCGCTCTCGGCGCATTGGGCCTTTATGTACTGGTTCCTCCAGCACCTGCGCAACCTGCCCGACATCGCCTCCTGGAGCGACCCCGAAAAGACCCGCTTTCTCACCCTGGCCATGATCCTGGTCATGCTCACGTCGATTTGCGGCAACTACCTGGCCGGGCTGATCGCCCGCTACTTCGGGTATCGCAAGACGATTGCTTTGATGTGCGCGGCGTACTGCGTGGTGATGGCCATTGCGTACTTCGATTACGCGACGCCACTTTCACACCGGGCGCAATTCTGGTGGCTTGCCGCGATGGGCGTTTGCCAGGGTCTGTTCGGGCTGTTCACGATGTATTTGCCGCCGCTATTTCCCACGTTGTTGCGGACCACGGGGGCGGGCTTTTGCTACAACATCGGGCGGATCGCGGCCGCGGGCGGGACCGTGTTCTTCGGGTTGTTCTCGCACCTGGGCGACCACCGGCCGGCCCTGTTCTACGCCTCCTTCGTCTTCCTCCCGGCCGCCGTCGTGGCCATGCTCCTGCCCGAGCCGCCCGACGAGCAAACCGTGGCGACGCCGGCTGTCGTAGGGCAAGCTGCTATACCTCACGCGGCGAGGAATGTCCGGTTATCGAATAGCTGAAAATTGCG
>CAYTJV010000119.1:0-15666 GCA_964438165.1 uncultured Planctomycetaceae bacterium
AGACGCCTTCCCGGCGCTTTGTGTCAAAAGGGTTTACGAACAGCGCAATCGGCTCCACGCTTCGCCCGGTGGGTTGATCCGTGGCCATCGGCCGGTTACCCTAGTGGTCGATCCGTCACCCGGGATACGGAGGACGTGCAATGCGAAAGTTGCTTCTGTCGATTCTAGTCGCTCTCGTGGTTTCAAACATTATTGCGGGGGAGCCGCCGCGTGGAAAGGCCGTCTTGGAGCCGATTTCCGGCGTGCGTATGCAGTGCGGCGGCGGCGTGGGGAAGCAGATCGACGCCAACGTGCGCAATTGGCTGATCCGCGCTCCCGCCTCCAATCCCGGACTGTTGGGCATGTTCGAGCTTCGCGACCGGCAGCCGGCGCCGAACCTCGTTCCCTGGGCCGGCGAGTTCGTGGGCAAGTATCTTATTTCGGCGATCCAGTCGCTGCGCATGAGCGATGACCCGGAGCTGGAGAGGACGGCGCGGGCGGTCATCGCCCGCCTGCTGGCCAGCCAGGCCGACGACGGCTACCTCGGCCCGTTTCCCAAGAACATCCGCCTGACGGCCAACTGGGACCTCTGGGGCCACTATCACATCATGCTCGGCTTGATGATGTGGCACGAGCGGACGGGCGACGAAGCGGCCCTGAATGCCTGCCGCAAGGCCGCCGACCTGATGTGCAAGATCTACCTCGGGACCGGCCGACGCATGTTGAGCGCCGGCTCCGACGAGATGAATCTGGCGGTCATCCACGGCCTGGGCGTGCTCTATCGCAAGACCGGCCAGCCGCGGTATTTGGCCATGATGCGGGAAATCGAAAAGGATTGGGAAAAGGCCGGGGATTACTTCCGCACCGGCATGGCGGGCGTCGATTACTACCGCATCCCCCGGCCTCGCTGGGAAAGCCTCCACGATCTGCAAGGCCTGGTGGAGCTTTACCTGATTACCGGCGACGAGCGCTACCGGCAGTCGTTCCTCCATCATTGGCACAGCATCCGCCGCTGGGACCGGCACAACAACGGGGCGTTTTCGTCGGGCGAGCAGGCCACGGGCAACCCGTACCAGCCTAATGCCATCGAGACCTGCTGCACCGTGGCCTGGATGGCGATCACGCTCGATGCCCTCCGCGTGACCGGCGATCCCCAGGCCGCCGACGAGTTGGAGCTATCGACCTACAACGGCATGATGGGGGCCTACAATCCGGCCGGCTCATGGTGTACCTACAACACGCCCATGGACGGCACGCGCGAGGCATCGCATCACACCATCGTCTTTCAGGCCCGGACCGGCACGCCCGATTTGAATTGTTGCTCGGTCAACGGCCCCCGCGGGCTGGGCATGCTCTCGGAATGGGCCGTGATGCAGTCGGCCGACGGCTTCACGGTGAACTACTACGGCCCGATGGAAGCCGCCTGGAAGGTCGCCGACGGAGCGAGCGTGGCTTTGAAACAGGAAACGCAATATCCGCTCGATGGCAACGTGCGGTTGGTGCTCCGGCCTGAGAAACCGAGCGAGTTCACACTCCGGCTCCGCATTCCCGGCTGGGCGGCGCGGGCCTCCGTGAATCTGCCGGGATCGCCGCCAGTGGCCGCAAAGTGCGGCTCGTACTTCGAGGCCCGTCGGCAATGGACCGCGGGCGATACGGTCACGCTGCAACTGGACATGCCGTTGCGATACGAATCGGGCGACCAGGAGGCCCTGGGGCGGATTTCCGTCTGCCGCGGCCCGTTGCTTCTGGCCTATGACCAGCGGTGCAATGCCTTCGACGAAGCGGGCATTCCGGTACTCTCGCCGCCGATGCTGGCCGGCGCGCGGATTTCGTTCCCCTCGCCGTCGTCCGACGAGCAGCGGATCGGCCGCTTCACGCCCTGGCTCGTGGCGGAGATTCCCGCGGGCAAGTCGGTGCTGTTGCTGTGCGACTACGCGACCGCAGGGTCAACGGGGGCGCGATACGTCTCGTGGCTTGCGGCACGCGAGATCGTCCCGCCGCCGCCTGTGCCTGCGGGGCCGGCGGAGGGCGCTGCAGTGCCGCCCGGGCCGATCGAATTCCGCTGGCGACGGCCGCCTGCCGCAGATAAGAGCCGCACGCACGCGCTGGTGATTGCGGAAACGCCCGACTTTCAGAAGCCGGTGCTCGAAGTCGGCGGGAAGGCGGGGCACAGGCTCGTCCTCTCGGCTCAAGAGGCAAGCCGGCTGCGGCCCAAGGTCGATTACTACTGGAAGCTCGTGGCGCGAAACCAGTACGGCGCGACCGCGAGTGTACCGCCCGTCAAGCGATTCCACATTGATCCTGCGCTTCCGCCGTCGGCCGCGGATCAGCTCACCGAGTATGGCGAGGGGCCCGACGGAGTTCTCGTCTCCGCCGAGTTGGCGGGCGATGCCAAGCCTGGTTATGGCAAGCTCGTCCGCGCCAGCGGTTTCCAGCCCGCGGCGGGCGTGGACGACAAGCCGGGCACTGCGGTGCAGCTCGATGGAAAAAGCGGGATGTTGGTCTACGCTTTGAAGGCTTTTCCCAGCTACGAATACACCGTGTCGGTCTGGATGGCCTACGACCGCAAGGAAGACCGCCTCGGCCAGGTGTTCAGCGCCTGGGATCACGTGGTCGACGATCCGCTCCGCATCTGCATTGTCGGGGGTAAGCTTTTCGCGCGAATCGAGGCCGGCGGCGGCTATTCGACCGAAGGGGTGCCGGTCGAGCCGGGGCGATGGTATCACGTGGCCGTGGTCAAATCGGGCTCGCAGGTGACGTTGTACGTCGACGGCAAGCGGGCGGCTGCCATGGCGGTCCCGGTGGAGATCCAGTCCTCGGCCCGCGATTTCGCCCTCGGCGGCAATCCCCATTTCACCGGCCAGAGTGAACACCTGGCTTGCCGGCTCGCACGGTTTAGAATGTACGTGCGAGCCCTGACGCCGGAAGAAATCGCCGCCGTTTCGCAAGGCATGAAGGAGTCGAAACCATGACGGACCCAAGGATCCAGCAGTGGGCGAGTTTCCCAAATCGTCCTCATGAGACGTGGCAAGGCGGGCTGGTGCGCGTCCCCAGTTGGATTACCGGGGAGGGGCCTGCGCCCTATCCGCTGCTGGTAAGGTTCGGTCCCGGAAGAAAGGTGCTTCGCGCCGGGGCGGCGGAGCTTTCTCATGCGGAGGCGTGGTTGTGGGCCCTGGCGGCCACCAGCGAGGCGGACATCGATTCCGGCCGTTGGCACAAGAGCGTGACCACGCACGACGGCCCGGCACGCGTGCCCCTGGCCATTCCCGACCTGCTCAAGCCGCCGTCCTACCAGGCGTGGGTCAAGCGAGGATTCATGCCCGACCGCCGCGCCGGCGAACGCGGCTTTGCCGACATCAACCGCTTCCTTGCCCAGCATCCCGCGGAGAGTGTCGAGGAAATGAACGCGGTGCTCCAAAGCCAGTTCTCGGGCAAGAAGATCGATGAACTGGTGACGTCGCCTGAAACGCCGTTGGAGCGGGCCCAGGACCTGTGCTACCAGGCTTTCGCCACGCACGGCCGGCGCCGCGTGCAATTGGCCCGGCAGGCATTGGAGATATCGCCCGACTGCACCGACGCTTACGTGATCCTCGCCGAGTACGCCGCGACACTGGAATCGCGACTCGATTACTATGCCCAGGGCATGACGGCGGGCAAGCGGGCACTGGGCAAGGAGACTTTTGAGGAACGTGTCGGGCGCTTCTGGGGCGCGACGGAGACCCGGCCCTACATGCGGGCACGATTCGGCGTGGCGGGAACGCTCGAAAAGCTCGGCCGCGCGGAAGAGGCCCTGGGCCACTACCAAGAGCTGCTGCGGCTCAATCCCAACGACAACCAGGGCGTGCGCTACTTGTTGATGCCGCGACTGCTGCAACTGGGGCGCGACGCCGAGGCCGCTCGCCTTCTGAAGGCGTACGACGAGCAATCGGCCAATTGGGCCTACGCGCGAGCGCTGATTGCCTTCCGCCTGAGCGGCCGACCGGCCGCCGCGGATCGCGAGCTCCGCACCGCCTTGCGCTCGAATTCTCTCGTTCCCAAGTTTCTGCTCTCCGAGGAGGAGCCGCTTTTGCCTGAGAATTACAGTCACGGCAGCGTTGAGGAGGCCATTTTCTGCGCTCACGAGCTGAAGCCCGCGTTTGCGGCGACCGAGGGGGCGATGGAGTGGCTCGCGGCAGGACAGTCGCGGCGCGACAAAGATCTCCTTGTTCGCCAAAAAGAACGGCGTAGCAAGGAGCGGCAGAAACGCAAAAAGCGCAAGGGACGTTGAAGGGATCAGCCCCGAAGGGGCGAAATACGATAGCCCAGGGCAACGCCCTGGGGAGGGGAATCGAGCACGAAATGGGAAGCCCTGAAGGGGCGACATAAGCGCCACGCAGTTGCATATTTCGCCCCTTCAGGGCTTCGGCGCTCATGGCGACCCGCTTCCCCAGGGCGTTGCCCTGGGCTATCCTATTTCGCCCCTTCGGGGCTCCGGAAGGCAGCCAGAGACCGAGTTGCGTGGAACTTGCCGACATGGAAAAAGACTCCCGATCCCCGCGCGACGCCAAGCTCGTGACTGCCGATGCCGCCGTGGCGCTCGTCGAGGACGGGCAGACGATCGCTTCCGGCGGATTCGTCGGCGCCGGCGTGCCGGAGGCGCTGTTCATCGCCCTGGAGCGCAGGTTCCTGGCGACCGGCCGGCCGCGCGATCTGACCTTGATCTACGCCGCGGGCCAGGGCGACGGCAAGACCCGCGGCGTCAACCATCTCGCCCACGAAGGCCTGGTGCGGCGGACCATCGGCGGCCACTGGGGCCTGGCGCCGCGCATGGGACGGCTGGCCCTGGAAGGCAAAATCGAGGGGTACAACTTCCCGCAGGGGGTCATTTGCCAGTTGTTCCGCGACATTGCCGCCGGCCGGCCGGGCTGCATCACCCACGTCGGCCTGGACACGTTCGTTGATCCGGCTCTCGGCGGGGGCCGTCTGAACGACCGCACGCCGCCGGGCCTCGTCGAACGCGTTGTGTTAGACGGGCGCACGTGGCTGTGGTACAAGGCCATCCCGATCCACGCGGGACTGATTCGCGCCACGGCCGCCGATCCGTTCGGGAACCTGGTCATGGACGAGGAGGCGATCTTCGGCGACATGCTGGCGATTGCCCAGGCGGCGCACAACAGCGGCGGGCGGGTGCTGGCCCAAGTGGTCAAGCTCTTGGACCGGCCCGCCATGCCCCAGCACGTGCGAGTGCCGGGCATCCTTGTTGACCGCATCGTGCTCGCCTCGCCGGAGGAACACCCGCAAACGTTCAGCCAGGTGGAGTTCAATCCGGCCTTCGTCAGCCCTGCCTCGACCGCCGATCCCTGTCCCGGCCTGCTGGAGCCGCTGCCGATGGACGCCCGGCGGATCATCGGCGCCCGGGCGTGCGAGGAGATCCCCGAAGGGGCGATCGCCAATCTGGGCATCGGGATGCCGGAGGCGATCGCGCGGGTCGCTGCCGAGCGTGGGCTGTTGGGACGCATCACCTTGACCGTGGAGAGCGGCCCTATCGGCGGCGCGCCCGCCGGCGGGCTGAGCTTCGGGGCCTCGGCGTATCCCCAGGCGATCGTCGATCAGCCCGCGCAGTTCGATTTCTACGACGGCCGGGGATTGGATTTCGCCGCCTTGGGCGCGGCCCAGATCGACGCTCTAGGCAACGTGAACGTCTCCCGCTTTGGCTCCCGGCTAGCCGGCGTGGGCGGATTCGTGAACATCACCCAAACCGCCCGAAAGCTCGTCTTCTGCGGCACGTTCACCGCCGACGGGCTGGAAGTGAGCGTGGCCGAAGGCCGGCTGAAGATCGTGCGCGAAGGACGCATCTCAAAATTCGTCCAAGACGTCGAACAGCTTTCCTTCAGCGCCGCCCACAGCCGCCGCGTGGGCCAGGAGGTGCTCTACGTGACCGAGCGGGCGGTCTTCCGGCTGGTGGATGCCGGCCTGGAGCTGATCGAAGTCGCCCCGGGCATCGACGTCACCGCCGACGTGCTGGATCGAATGCCTTTCGCCCCGCTGGTCCGCTCCGTGCGTCCGATGCCCGCGCAGGCGTTCGATCTGCCGTAGGGCAAGCTGCTAGCTTGCCCTAGCGCTGACCCGGGCAAGCAAACTGCTTGCCCTACGATCTCAAACGCAGTCCGCGGAGGTGCGGGGCGTCGAGCAATTCAAACGGCTCGACGAGGTCCTGCCACCGCTCGCCCCGCTGGGGGATCATAGCTTCGTCGATCGGGCCGAGTCGGCCGGCGGCCAGGGCGAGGTAGGACACGCGGCTCGGCTCGAGCCCCATGATCCGGGCGCAGGTGGCGTCGACGGCGGTCGGATTGGCGCCGATGGCCAGCAGGCCGAGCGCTTTGGGGGTTCCCATGATCGGGCCGTCGCCCTCCATGGCCACGATGCCGTCGACGATGGCAATGGTTCTGGGCAGCGAGGCGTTGATGTCGACCACGGTTTGCGGGATGCCCGCATAGTGAAGCACGTTCTTCGGCCAGCCGTAGACCACGCCGGGCAGCGTGCCGTAAAGGTTCTTCATCGCCGCCGTGACGCCCACCCAATGATGCGTTTTCAACTTGGGGAGCGAGACGATCAGGTCGGCGTCTAGCACGGGGCACGGGAAGGAAAGTTCGGCCAGCGGGCTCGTGCGGCCGCGATTGGCCGTGCTGCGGACTTCGCTGTAGTTCAGGTCCTCGAAGCGCAATCGCTCGGCTCGCAACACATCGTGCAGGCCCGACTCGACGATCGCCATCTCCGTGTCGCGGAGGTGGCCGGGGCCTTCGCCGACCGCCACCTCGGCCCCCCAGCCGAGAAAGACTTCGGCCGCGGCGGCCACGATGGCCGGGTGCGTGGTGCGGTGCGGGGCATCGCGCGCCGGCTCCACCAGGTTGGGCTTCAGCAGGACGCGGCGCCCTCGCACCCATTGCCGATCGAGCCCCGTGGCCACGAGCCCATCGCGGATCGTCGCCGCCAGGGGGCCGTCGTAGCGTTGGCGCCGCGCGAGGAAGACCGGCTCGGGCCGGCTCGAGCGCCGGCGAGCGTATAGCGCCAGTCCCGCCGCCCCTAGCGCGGCCGCACCCACCCCCACCAGCAGTGCGCGCCGATCGAGTACCGCACCGCGTTCGGACGATTGGCTGTCGCACGTCGGGCCGTCGTGGGGCATCGTCATCGGTTCACCTTCATTCAAGCCGAGGCGGCAAGGGCCAAGAGGGCCAACAGGTACGGCGCAGCACGTTCTTCGAGCGTTCGCCGTGCTGCACGCTCCAGCCATGCCGAGGATTGCGGCACGGGCTGGCCGTGCGCAGCCAGGCCGATCAGCGCGTAGCAGAGCGATGCGGTGGTCACGTCGGGCGACAGGGCCTTGCGCAAGCAGGCCACGGCCAATTCGATTTCGCGCTTCGCGGAATCCTCGCCGGCGAGCGCCGCCAGGACGAGTCCGGTCGGCTGCACGTGCGGGGGCAAGCGCGTGCCGAAGACCTCGGGGTTGCCGTAGTTCCATCCGCCCGTTCGCACGGCGCGGTCGCAGAGCAGGCGCACCGCGTCGCGGCTGCGAGCGTGCTGGCCGTACCCCGATGCCTTCAGGGCCAGGAGATGGATCGCCGTCGGCTCGACCCAGGAGTGCGTCCCTTCAACCCACGGCCACGCCTCCAGGGTAGTGTCGTGATTGAGCTCGGGCGATTGCAGGATCGGGCGCCCTTTGAACGACAGGATCCACTGGGCGGCGCGCCGGATCATCGGGCTGAAGCGCGAGGCTTCGGGTGGACGGCGGACTCCGTCGGCTGAGCCAAAGCTGGGCACGTCGTGCGCGCCGGAGGCCGCGCACCAGGCCAACAGGGCCCAACCCGTCGGCCAACGGGGACGCGCTAGCGCAGCGCTAATGCCCAACGACCCTTCGGGCGATTGAATGCCGGCAAGCCACTCCAGTGCGGCGTCCGCGGCCTCGCGGCGGCCATGGGCGGAGAGGGCCATGGCCGCAAGCGCCGTAGGCTCGACCGCGGCCGGGCCATTCGGCCGGTAGCCGCAGCAAGGCTGGGAGCTCAAGTGCAAGAGCGCTTCGTTCAACCAAGTCATCCAAGGGACTCCGCAACGTGGCGCGCAGTCGCGCATTCTTCAATAGTGTAGCTCCGCCCGCCGTAGGGCAAGCTGCTAGCTTGCCCGAGCCGCGCTAGGGCAAGCTAGCAGCTTGCCCTACGACCGTTGTGCGCGGCGGTATATCCGGCCCGTGGATCAGGGTTCTTGAGCCTGTCCGACAAATTTCTCTAAACTTTCGCATTTGACAAGCCGGAAATACGACCTAGTTTCTATTATGGAGGCAGTGTGCGAGGCGTCGATGACGCATCGCGTGGCTGCCGCCGAGCACGGCCGCGGGGCCGTGCGAACACGAAAGGCCGAGTTCGCCGACGTTGTTTTCTCACGACTTGTCCATGCGGCGCGGCCTTCGTGTGCCCCAAGGGCCTGCACGTCTCTGATCCTCGATAAAGGCAAACCGGTCGCAAGGCCGGGACGCAAAGCCAAGGGCCGGCCGTTTTTGGCCGGCAGCCTGGCTGCCGAAAGGACCATGGTGTCAGCCGCGCTGGCGTCTGGTGCACGTAATCGCTTCGGCAATTCGCGAGGGAGAGGCACGTTGTTGGTTCTGGGCTCCGCAGGGTGCGAGGCAGGCCGGCGCCGGCCCCTTAGGGCCGGCGCGGCACCCGAAGGAACCCATTTACGTTTCACTCCGGTTGGTGCTTCGCTTACGCCGCAAGTGGCTTTACCGAAGCCTGACCGAAATGGAGGAATCCCTATGACGTCGCTCGCGAAGAAGGTGCACCGTTTCCTCGTTTCGGAAGACGGCCCCACTGCCGTTGAGTACGCCGTGATGCTGGCCCTGATTATCATCGTGTGCCTCACGGCCATTACCCAGTTGGGCCAGGAAGTCAACACGACGTTCACGAACGTCAAGAACGCGCTGCCGGACGGCACCGGCAGTTGATCCCGCCATCGTGCGCGTCGCGGAGGGCCGTTTCGCGGCATATCGGAACGGCGCTGCTGCCGCGCTTTGGAGAATCGCCCCCTCGGGACGCCCGCGCGGCGGCCCGAGGGGGACGTTTTGGAGTGCGGCGACTTGTCGCCGCTTTGGATCGTGGCGACGCGTGCCGCCAAGAAAAAGAAAGCGGCGACAAGTCGCCGCACTCCAAAGGGCAGCCGAGGCATCGGGATGAGGAGCTCAAAAATGTACTCGGCCGTTATTCCTCCAGAAGCCGTGGCCGGCGCCGCCCAAATGGCGATCTATTTCGTCACTGCGGTGGCCATGCTGATGAGTCTGATGTTTTTCTCACGGTGGAGTTGTTGACTGATGGAGAATTGCCCCCATGAATCATGATCTGGCCCAGAATCTCGCGCAGCATTGGCCCGTCTGGCTAGTCAGCGTCACGCTGGTGGTGGCCGCGGCAATCGACGGTTGGAAGCTCAAGGTCCCGAACTGGCTGACCTTCCCGATGATCATTTCCGGGTGGGTCTACAGCGGGGTTTGCTTCGGCTGGGATGGTCTGGGCTGGAGTCTTACGGGAACCGCCGTCGGCTTGTGCCTGCTGCTGCCGGCCTACGCCATTGGCGGGATGGGGGCAGGCGACGTGAAGCTTTTGGCTGGTGTGGGAGCCTGGGTCTGGGGCACCACCACGTTCTACGCCTTCTGTGCCTCGGCGATCGTCGGCGGGATCATCGCCCTGGGCATGATCGCCGCGAGAAGGAAATGGCTGCACCACGTGCGGCAGTTTTTCGCCATCGCCACGGAGATCCTCGTAATTCGCGATCCGTCGGAGCTGTCGGCCATTGCCGCCGAGCGGAAGAGCTCGATGACCTTGCTTCCTTACGGCATTCCGATTGCGGTCGGATCGATTGCCTATTTTGCCTGGACAGGAATGCTGTTATGACGCTCAACACGGCCGATGTTCAAGGAATCAGGTCAAGGCGGCATTTCCTCTTGGAGAAAGTTCGCCGGTTGTGCCGAAGAAACCGTCGAGGGGCTGCCGCAGTCGAGTTCGCCGTCGTTGCGCCGCTCTTCTTCCTGATGGTTTTCGGGATGATCGAGTTCGGCCGGATGATTATGGTCCAACAGGTCATCACGAATGCCTCGCGCGAGGGGGCAAGGATGGGCGTTCTCGATGGGGCTACGGCCGCCAGCGTGCAAAGTGCGATACAGACCTACGTGCAGGGCGCCTCGGTTCAAGGTGCTCAGGTTACCGTGAATCCTGATCCGCCCAGTTCTGCCGGTTATGGCGAACCTGTGACGATTACCGTCTCTGTCAATTTTAATCAAGTTAGCTGGCTTCCCTCGCCAATGTTCTTAGGCGGCCAGACGTTAAGTGCCACCACGGTAATGCGTCGAGAAACCGTACAATAGGCTGGTGGGGTGAGGTCGCCGCAGGCTGGACGGCGGCGCGAAAGCCGATGCCCACCGCGGGCTCGCTCCGGCCGGCAACAATTGAGGAACCGGATGCGACCCAAGTCGATTGTTCTCCTCATGTTAGCGCTTGGTTGCGGTGTCGTGGCCTCGATTGGCATTACCCAGGTGATGGCCAAACGCGGCGCCGATCCCGCCCAGCAGGAACTCGAGACCGTCGTGGTGGCGGCCCTCGACATCCCGATGGGCGATCCGGTCTCCCCGCAGTTGGTTAAACTCGAAGAGTGGCCCAAGGATAAGGTTCCCAAGGGTGCGCTCAAAACCCTGGAGGAGATCGAGAACCGTCGGCCCAAGTCGCGGATCTTTGCCGGCTCGCCTGTCATGGATAACCAACTCCTCGGCAAAGGGGTGATGGACCAAGGGGCCTCGGATTCGATTCCCAAAGGGATGCGGGTGATCGCCGTCAAGGTCGACTCGGTGAGCGGCAACGCGAGCCTGATCCGGCCGGGCGATCGCGTGGACGTGCTGGCCCACTTGAACCGGGGCGGCAGCGACCTGAACAAGACCGTCACCAAGACTATCCTACAGGACATCAAGGTCTTTGCCGTCGACAATCTCTGGGAAGCCGCCACGAGCTCCGGAGAGAAGGCGATCGTGGCCAAGACGATTTCGCTCTTAGTCACGCCGGCTCAGGCGGAAAAGGTGACCCTGGCTTCCGAGATGGGCAATATCCGCCTGGTGATGCGAAGCCCCGACGACAAGGAGCAGGCGAAGGTGCCGGGCGCGGTCGCCATGGACGTGCTGGGAGGGGGCGGCGGCGGCGGAATGGACCGGATGCTGGGCTCACTCCTCCCCTCACTTCCCGCCGCGAAGCCCAAGCCCAGTCCCATGACCGGCCTGCTGAGTTTGCTCAGCGGGGCCAAGAAGCCCAAGCCGGCATCGGGCGATGCGACTCCGAGTGCGCCGCAGACCAAGAACACGGAAGTCTTTACGATCCGCATCCTGTCGGAATCGCAACCCACGGAAACGGTCTTGGAATCGACCGGCGACGGCAAGTCGTTGGGGGCGGATTCCAGTTTTCTCCGCTGGAGGCCAAGTGCGTCGGCATCGCCAGCCCCGGCGCCCCAGGCACCCGCATCGTTTAGCCCGGAGCCAACGGCGACGGGGGACGGGAAATCGGCGGAGGCCTCACCGCCCGATGACCCCCTGGACGAGCCGGACGATCCTGCCGAAGGGCCCGACAAGAAGAAGTCACTGGACGACTGATACTCACGAGGGATGTCAAGGATGACCCGGCAGCAGAGTAGATCATGTAGGATGGCTCTCCCGAGCCGTCCGGGACGGGTCGCAGTCGGGCTGGACCACGCCCCAGAGCTTGCCCCGGCTCTCCCGAGCCGTCCGGGACGGGTCTGGAGACCCATCCTACTGCGCTTCGTCCTCGCCGCGGTAATCGTCTGCGCGCTGCTGGCAGGAGGAGTTCAGGCCGCCGAGCAGGGCCAGCGGGACGCTTCGCCGCAAACGCCGCCTTCGTCCGGACCGATCGTCCACATCGTCCGCCCCGCCGAAAGGCTGGAGATGCTGGTCAACACCAGCCGGATTCTCACGCTCCAGCACAGGATCCCCGAGGCGATGGTCAACAACAAGGACCTGGCGGCGATCACCGCGCTCTCGCCCACGCAGTTCCAAATCTCGGCCAAGAAGCCGGGCGTGACGCAGGTCAACCTTTGGGACGAGAAAGGGCAGATCTACACCATCGACGTGATCATTTCCGGCGATGCGAGGGAGCTCACGACCCTGCTGGCCAGCGAATTTCCCTCGGCCGCGATCAAGGTGCGGCCGGTGTCCAACGGCGTTTTGATCTCCGGCTTTGTCGACCGGCCCGACGACGCCGATCGGATCAAACAGCTCGCCGAAGAGTACTACCCCAAGGTGATCAACAACATCACCGTGGCCGGCGTCCAGCAGGTGCTCTTGCACATCAAGGTGTACGAGGTCTCGCGGACGAAGCTGCGGAACCTGGGATTCGATTTCGCCCAGTTCTCGACGGCGGGCGGTTTTGTGGCATCGAGCATCAGCAGTATTCTGGCCGGGGGGGGCTCGACAGCCGTGGCCGGACCGTCGACATTTGCCTTCCAGGCGGTCAGCGGAAGCAGCACCTTCTTCGGCATCCTCAATGCCCTTCGCCAACACGACCTGGCGAAGGTCCTTTCCGAGCCGACCCTGGTGACCCAAAGCGGACGTCCGGCCTACTTCCGCGTCGGCGGCGAGATCCCCTACTCCGTATCCCAAGGTTTGGGAGCGGTCTCGATTGAATGGAAAAACTACGGGACCCGCGTCGATTTCGTGCCCTTCGTGCTCGGCAACGGAAAAATCCGACTTGAGGTCCGCCCGCAGGTCAGCGAGGTCGACAACACGCGAAGCTCGGTTGCCGGGGTTCCGGCCATCAAGGTCCGCGAGGTGGACACGGGCGTGGAACTCGAGGCAGGCCAAACCCTGGCCATTGCCGGCCTGGTGCAGACCCGCGTCGAGGCCCAGAACCGCGGGCTCCCCTGGGTGTCCGAAGTGCCGTATGTCGGGGCACTGTTCCGGCGCGTGAAGGAAGAAAACAACGACATCGAGACCATGATCCTGGTGACCCCGGAGATCGTGGACGGCATGGATCCCCACGAGGTGCCTCCCTGTCCGCCGGGGACGAATTCAACAAGCCCCGGCGATTGGCAGCTTTACATGCTGGGCAAGATCGAAGTGCCCGGATACCGCCCCACTGGCGATGGGGTAGAGTACGCGCACGATACGCAGCTTGGCGGAGGACAAGACCCCACTCAAGGGCCCGCTGCAGAGCCCGAGGCCACCCATCCTGCAAACGCCCCAACCCCTATGCCGCCATTGCCCAGGCCGAAGGCCGAGACCTCATCAACCGCAAGGGGAGGCAGCTATTCACCAATAGGGGGATCCTCGGTGCCCCGCGCAAGCACCCGTCTGACCAATCGGCAAGACTCCTCCACTTCGTCGCGCCCCGGCGACAGTGCGGGCGAAGGGAGCAAATCGAGTGGGCTGCCAGGTTTCCTTGGGCCGATTGGCTACGATAGGGGCGAGTAATCTGCACGTAGGGCGGACTTCAGTCCGCCCACGAAATACGAGGCGGATTGAAATCCACCCTACAACCATCGTTCATGAGCACCGTACTCCGGGTAGCGATCGTCGATCCCAACGACTCCAGCCGCGAAGCGCCGAAGAGGGCTTTGCTCGGGATGGACATGGTTTGGCTGGAGGCGGAGTGCTCGCGCTACGAGTTTTTTGCCGACGTGGTGGGCCAGACCAGCCCGGACATCGGGGTCGTGTCGTTGGACAACGATCCCCAGAAAGGGCTAGACCTGGTCACCAAGCTCGCCGAGTCGTTGCCCGACTGCTCGATCCTCGTGGTCAGCTCTTCCAACGACGGCAACCTGATCCTCCAGGCCATGCGAGCGGGAGCGAAGGAGTACCTGACCCAGCCGGTGCGGATTGAGGACTTGGCCGGCGCGCTGGGCCGAATCAGCGAGCGCCGTTTCGGCAAGGGCGAGAAACGTGCCCGCTTCAGCCAAGTGATCGCCGTCGCGGGTGCCACCGGCGGGGTGGGGACCACTCGCCTAGCCGTGAACTTGGGCTGCGTGCTGGCCCGCTCCGTCAAGAACTCGGTCGCCCTGATCGACCTGGACATGTGCCTGGGTGATGCCGACGTCTTCCTCGATGCCATCCCCGATTACACGCTGGTCGACGTCGCCCAGAACGTCACCCGGCTCGATTTCACCCTTCTCAAGCGTTCCCTGACCAAGCATTCTTCCGGGCTTTACCTTCTGCCCCGGCCGGTGCAATTGGAGGACGTCCGGCTGGTTACGCCGGAGGATCTCCAGCGGGTCATCGGACTGATGAAGGCCACGTTCACGCACTTGCTGATTGACCTGTCGAAGAGCTACAGCCTCGTCGACGTTGTCGCCCTGGAAATGGCCACCCAGATTCTCTTGGTGACCCAGCTTGACCTCCCCTGCTTGCGAAACGTGGTCCGCCTGATGATGTCCTTCAACGAGATGAAGGGGCTGGCCGATAAGGTGAAGATCCTCGTGAACCGGGCGGGCCTGGAACAGGGCCAGATCACCCTTAAGAAAGCCCAGGATACGATCGGTCGCGAGATTTTCTGGCAGCTTCCCAACGACTATCGGACCATGATCGAGGTCCGCAACAACGGCGTCCCGCTCATCGAGCACAGTCCGAAAGCGGCCATTACGCAGTCGTATATAGGCCTCGCGGAGGCGCTCTCCAGCGAGGGAAAAGGACAGTCCGGCGAAGAATCGCCCAAGGCTTCCGGTCTTGGCCGGCTGTTCGGTCTCTGGACCGCCAAGAGCGGCAAGGCGTGAAGATACACTGCACGCGGCTAGCAGTGGCCGTTCGTAGTCCCGCCTTCAGGCGGCGTTCTTCGCGGATTTCCGGCTAAAGCCGGCACTACGAACTTGGCACCGCCCTCTTCCACTGCTCTGCACGAGTTGCTAGAATTCCTGTAGGGCTTGAGTAAGGATCTCGGCCAAGCCTTTCTTCGACCTTATTCTGGGATATCGCAGGGCCCGTGGGGTGGGCGCATGATGCTGAAGGCCACGGCCAGGAAGGTCTGCTCCTGGATCCCTCAATCCGCTTTTGCCAGATCGGGAGGCTAAAGGCGACGACAGTGCGCACAGGTACCGTAGCGTTTTGCGCAGCACGGGGGCCAGGGCCTGCCCAGCCAATAGCGCAGGGGCAGGACGCCTGGCCTTTTTTTGTTCCCCCTCAGGACACGAATCCATGGCGGACTATGTCCAGCACCGTCACAAGCCGCCGGTCGTCCTCCAACAACCGCGCGAGCTCGTCGTGGCCTGCCCGCCGATGCGGAGCAACGTGAACCTCTCGCGGATCGTCCGGGCCGCGGGCTGTTGCGGCGTGCGGCGGCTGATCTGCTGCGGTAACGCCAAAGTGCAGCGCGAAATCGCCCGCGACACCGGCGAAGCGCTTGAGATCGAGTTCCATCGCACGTTGCTGCCGGTCCTCATCAAGCTGCGTGAAGATGGGTTCCAACTCGTGGGCCTCGAGCAGACCACCGAGGCAGAGTCGCTGTATGCATTCCCTTTCCAGCGGCGCACGGCCTTGGTGATCGGCAACGAACGACTGGGCATCGAGCCTGAGACGTTGAAACGGATGGACCGCATCGTCAAAATCCCGGTCTACGGGCCCCCTTACGCCCACAACGTTGCCCTCGCCGCGGCCACGATTGATGTCCTGACTATCGCCGAAGTGAATGC
>CAYTJV010000120.1:0-15655 GCA_964438165.1 uncultured Planctomycetaceae bacterium
GAGGTCGCCCAGCAGCACGTCGACCTGGAAATGCTCGTCGAAGGCCTGACGTTCAAAGGGATTACCGCGATAGGGATCTTCACGCTTGATCCACAAGCGGACCCAGTGGAACAGATAGGCGGGAACGAACAACAGTCCCCATCGCTCATATTGGCGCACGTGGACCATTTCGTGGCTGCGGACGCGCTCGAGGTCGGCCAAGGTCCGTCCCAGGATCGTGTGACCGAAGGTGACGGCAACCGCCCCGGCGACCAGAGGGAACACCCGCAAGAACCAGATCACCAATCCGCCCCAGAATTCCAGCGTTCGCCCGTTGCACCGCCCGCCGCCTCCGGCAGCAAGGCCCAGCACGCCGATGCCCAAGCCGAAAAGCGTCCACGGGGAGGCCCAGAGGATTGCGGCGGCCCTGAGAATCCGCGACATTGGGGATGGTCCTTCGTGGTGCTATACTTCACGCGGCTGGCACGACCGTTCGTAGTCCCGCCTTTAGGCGGTATTCTTCGCGGATTACCGGCTAAAGCCGGGACTACGAACGTGTGCTCAGGCCAAGACTCGAATATAACGCATTTGCCTGCGGGAGCCGCTGATGGTCTGGACCACCGTGCTTTTCGGCGTGCTGTTAGCCGTCCTAGGGATATTGGGCTATTTTGTGGCCGAGCATGCGTTCTGGCCGGCCCTCATCCCCACGGTGCTCGGACTTGCTTTGCTCGTCTCGGGCCTGTTGGCCCTCAAGCCGAGCTTTCGCAGGAACGCCATGCACGCGGCCGTTTTGGTGGCGCTGTTGGGGCTGGTGGGGACAACCCTTCCCCTACTGCAACTCATCAAACTGGTGCTCCAGCAGCCCGCGCTGGTCATCGAGTCCATCACGGCGGTTTTGTGCGGAGTGTTCATGGGCCTGGCGATCAGGTCGTTCATCGAAGCCCGCCGGCGACGGCCGGTTGAGGCGGCGGAAGCGACCGACGAGCGCCGGCAGGACCAGAAGATTCAAGCAGGAGATTGACAGCGCGTCGGCCACCGCCTAGATTTAATCGGGGACAGCCTGGTGCGGGGGTGCGATCCATGGTGCGCTTACGAGGTCATTTCGACGGAACTCAGATCGTCTTGGACGAGCCTATCCCGAACGATCTGCGCCCCGATACACCTGTGGAAATATCCATTCCAGACCAGCGGGATCTGGCTTTGCGCGAGTGGCGAGCGTTCTCGTACGAGTTTTGGTCGCGGCCACTGCCGCCCGATTTCCAGCCAACAGGTCGTACCTGGAAGCGAGAAGATCTCTATGAGCGGCGTGGCGGAGGCCTTTCTTGACACCAACATCTTGGTGTATGCGCGGGACCGGAGCGAGTTGTCGAAAGGCCCGTTCGCCGAGGAGATCCTGCAAGATCAATTGTGAGCGCATCTCGCCCCACGAAGTCCGATCGCCTCCGGAAGGTCCTGTCCGAATATGAGAGGGTCTTGGTCGTTACCCACGACAATCCCGATCCCGACGCCGTGGCCACCGGCTGGGCGGTATGGTTGATGGTCAAGGAGCGGCTCGGCAAGAATGTTCGCCTGGTCGGGGGTGGGTTCATCTCCCGGGCCGAGAACCGGCACATGGTCAAGCTCTTGGAGCCGCCGATCGAGTTGCTTGGCGACGTGGTCTGCCCGGCGGATGCGGCGGTCGTGTTGGTCGACTGCCAGCCGGGCAATCAGGACTACCTGTTCTGCGAGGCCGACGTGAATCTGGTCGGCGTGATCGACCATCACGCCGGCCGTAGACGGCGGAAGCGGCCGGCGTTTTGGGACGTGCGGCCGCGCGTAGCGGCCTCGGCGAGCATTGCCGCCTCGTACCTGCGGGAGCAGAAGCTCGATCCCAGCGCCCGCCTGGCAACGGCCCTGCTGTTTGCCATCCGCACGGAGACCCAAGGCAGCGAGACGCACTATTCGCGGCTCGATCGCGCGGTGCTCCCGTGGCTGGCGGAGCGCTCCGACCCCAGCCGCCTGGCCGAAATTGAAAGCGCGCCCTTGTCGCCGGAATACTACAGCGACCTGGTCCTGGCGCTGCAAAACACGTTCCTCTACGACGACACGGCCTTTTGCCTGTTGCCCCGGGCGAGCGGGCCGGAGATTGTCGGCGAAGTGGCCGATCTGTTGATCCGCTGCGAGTCGATCCGGCGGGTTTTGTGCGGGGCTGGGGTGGGCGGCGACCTCCTCTTGTCGTTCCGCACCGACCATGAAAATGAAGATGCGGCCGTGTTGGCGCAGAAGACCCTGGCCGGCATCGGCCGCGGCGGCGGACACCGTCACCGCGCGGGAGGTAAGATCCCGGACATCGGGCCGAAAATCACCGAAGACCTCCAGGACGACCTCCGCAACCGCTGGCTGGCCACCTGCGGCGTCGACCGGCAACGCGGCACCCGGCTGGTCCCGCTGCGGGAAATCGTGGAGAATCTCTGAGGGCGAGAAACCGGCGGCCATTGCCTGGCGGCTATGAGGGTTCGGGGTTCGGGGTTTGCCTCGTTCCCAAGCAGAGCTTGGGAACCAAGGAAAGGAACAAACGAATCACGAAAACCCGAAGGAACGAAAACCCGAAAGAGCGAGTAAAGGGTGTCGGCCAAACATTCATTCTTCCCGGTGCTTTTCGAGCTTTCGGGCTTTCGTGATTGCCCGATATGGAGTGTGACCTGACATTCGCATCCGAGGAAAGTGCCAAGATGACTGAGTCGTTTTCCCGGCGCACGATGCTCGCATCGGCAAGCGTAGGCCTGGCGGCGGCGTGCGCGGTTCCACATGGTTCGGCGGCGGCTGGCGACCAGCGGCCGGAAAGCCGCCGCGATCAGCCCTTCGGGTACTGCTTCAATACGGCGACGATCATGGGGCAGAACCTGCCTCTGGAAAAGGAGGTAGAGGTCGCCGCCAAGGCGGGCTATCGCGGGTTCGAGCCTTGGATCCGCAAGATCGATGAGTACACGAAGAAGGGCGGCTCGCTGGCCGACATGAAGAAGCGGATCGCCGACCTGGGCCTGTCGGTGGAAGGGGCCATCGGGTTCGCCGACTGGATCAACGACGACCAGGCCAAGCGGGCCAAGGGCCTGGAAGACATGAAACGCGACATGGACCTCGTGCTCCAGATCGGCGGCAAGCGGATCGCCGCCCCCCCGGTCGGAGCCTACAAGGAGGCCATGGAACTCCCGAAGGTTGCCGAGCGTTACCGCAAGCTCCTGGAGTTGGGCCGGCAAATGGGGGTTGTGCCGCAACTGGAGTTGTGGGGCGGCTCGAACACCTTGCGGCGGCTGGGCGAGGTGGCTTACGCGATCACCGAGGCCGCGCACCCGGACGCCTGTGCCCTGCTGGACATCTTCCACATCTACCGCGGTGGCTCTGATTTTGGCGGCCTGCGGATGTTCAACGGCGCGGCGATACACGTGCTGCACGTGGACGACTATCCGGCCCAGCCGCCGCGCGAGAAGATCACCGACGCCGATCGCGTCTACCCCGGCGACGGCGTGGCCCCCGTGGCCCAGATCCTCCGCGACCTGCGCGCCAGCGGCTTCCGCGGAATGTTGTCGCTGGAGCTGTTCAACCGGAAACTTTGGCAAGAAAACCCGCTGGTTGTGGCGCGTACCGGGTTGGAGAAGATGAAAGCCATGGCGGCAAAGGCACTTGGCCGAGATCTGGCGCAGCGTGGAACTTGACAGCGGGGCAGGCTGAGGATATACATAGTATATCCATGGGAGTCGCGATTGATGGTTACCAAAGTCCAAAAATGGGGAAATAGCCAAGGGCTGCGTCTTTCCAAACAGGTGCTCGAGGATGCGCGGATCTCGGTGGGAGACGTGGTCGACGTGACCGTGCGCGACGGTGTGATCGTGATCGCGCCGGCGCGCCGGAAGACGAGCCTGCAGGAGTTGATTTCGCGCATCCCCAAGGGCTATCAGGCCGAGGAAACCGACTGGGGAAAACCAGTCGGCAGGGAGGCCTGGTAAATGAGCGATTACGTGCCCGACAAGGGCGATTTCATTGCCGTGACTTTCGACCCGCAGTCGGGCCATGAGCAGAAAGGGCGACGGCCTGCGCTGGTCGTGAGCAACACGCTCTTCAATCGGCATACGGGCCTGGCAATTGTCTGCCCGTTAACCAACACGGACCGGCATTTCCCCTTCCACGTGAACGTTGCAGGGGATCCGGTTGTGACCGGTTTCGTCATGGTGGAGCAGGTCAAGTCGATTGACTTTCTCACACGCAAGGCAAAGCTGCTTGGGAGGGCATCCCAAAGCGTGCTGGAAGAGGTTTTGTCGGTCCTTGATGCCTGCCTTTACTGACGAGCAGGGAAGAGCGTTCCTTTCGATCTCAGGAGACATCCATGCCTACACGTCCTGCCATGCGTCGTGACCTCAACCGCCGGGATCTGCTTTGCACCGTGGTCGCTTCGACAGCGGCCGCGGCCTTCTCTTCCGAGGGGCCGCTCACGGCCGCGGAGGAGGTCGCCGCGGTGAGCCTTCAAACGTTCGAGAAGGCCAAGCTTCAGGAGTTCGCCTGGGGATCGATCCGCTGGCTGATGAACGCCGAGATCGACCCCAAGGCGGAAATGACCCTGGGCGTCGTGTACGTCCAGCCGAACCAAACCAACCCGCTGCACGTCCACCCCAACTCGGCCGAGTACCTGCACATGCTCTCCGGCTCCTGCGAGCACCGCGTGGGCAGCCGCTGGGTGCCGCTGAAGACTGGCGACACGCTGCGGATTCCCCGCGGCGTGCCCCACATGGCCCGCACCAAGGACGAACCGTTCCGGGCCCTGATCGTCTACGACACCGGCACGCGGCAGATGGTGCCTGTCGCGGACGGCAAACCGCCGCGTTCCTAGCGGCCATGCAGCGTCATTCGATCTCCGTCAGGATCGCGTCGGGCTCGCGGGGATAGAGCGATTGGGTTGCGCAATCGACCAAGAGATCAAGTTCCTCTAGAACGATGGCCCCGATCAGGGCGTCGTTCCGCTCGGGCTCGACAACCGCCGAAAAGACGCCGTGGCGACCCAACAACTCAAGCCAAACGTTGCTCACCAGCGGCCGCTTCTCGCGCCGTTGGTCGGCGTAACGCACCGTTGTCTGGCCCTCGACCTGCAACTCCAGTTCGTCGACCACGCGCTGAGGCAACACGAGCCGGGCCGCCCCACTATCGACCACCCCCGAGAGCACGACGTGCTTGACACGGTCTCTTAATAAAGCCCGATCGCCGACCTGGAGGTTGACCACGTCGCGGTTGTTGGCCACCACGAACTCGACCGAGAATCGTCCCATGGCTGTTGGTTCCGGCATGATGTGAGTCTCCGTGCAGGACCCCTCGCAGGTTCCGTTCTATTGGACATCGTACACCCCAACGGGGGCTGGTGTCAATTGTTGGGCAGTCCGAGTGCATGGTGGCCTTTTGACAAACCAGTGCGTAACTCAGCGCGACCACCGGTCGCGTCTTTGCGAAGTCGAGCAGCCCCCACGAAATGGGAATGATCTATAACTCTTTGTGATTATGAAGGACGATTGGAAACCGGCCCCCGCGCGCCGGGCCGGGGGACTGGCACGCCGCGTACTTGACGGTTACGATAAGGGTTTCGTATTGGGCACGCACCTGGTATTGACGGGAGGAGTCCATGTCTAACCCTGCAGAGCTCTACGATGCCATTTTGACCGGCAATGCGAAGAAGGCTGAGGAAGTCACGAAGGCGGCCTTGGCGGCCGACGTGGATCCTTCTGAGTTGCTGGGCAAGTACATGATTCCGGCCATGGACGAAGTCGGCAAGCGCTTCGAGTGCAACGAGTACTTCGTGCCGGAGCTTCTCATCGCGGCCCGGGCCATGAAGACCGCGCTGCACCTGTTGAATCCGAAGCTGGCGGCCGCGGGCGCGAAGGCCACCGGCCGGGTCGTGATCGGCACCGTGCAAGGCGACCTGCACGACATCGGCAAGAACCTCGTGGCCTCGATGCTCGAAGGGGGCGGATTTGAAGTCGTCGACCTGGGCGTGGACGTGCCGCCGCAAAAGTTCGTCGACGCGGCCAAGGAGAAGGACGGCTCGATCATCGCCATGTCGGCCCTGCTGACCACGACGATGACCCAAATGAAAGCCGTCGTCAAAGCCTTGGACGAAGGCGGCATTCGCAACAAGGTCCGAGTGATCATCGGCGGCGCGCCGATCACCCAGCAGTACGCCGACGAGATCGGCGCCGACGGTTACGGCGACAACGCCAGCACCGCGGTGGCACTGGCCAGGAAGCTGGTTGCGGTTTGAGTTTCCGGGAATCACGTGGTCGCGTCTTTGGCGAGACGCGATCTCCCAGTCTCGGAGAGACTGGGCCACGTGCGAATATCAAAGACGTAACGGGACGCGGTAATCCCGCGTTTTGATAATGGCATCGAGTATCTCTCCGCCTCTCCGTGAGATCCTCACGGGCAACCGCTTCTACTATGGGGCGGAGATTGTTACGACGCGCGGCTATACCCTTCCGGGGGCTCCGAATCAACTGGTCGAGCTGGGGGAGAAGCTTCTCCAGGATCCGCGCATTGGCTGGGTCTCGATCGCCAATAATCCCGGCGGGGCCCCGATGCTCCCGCCCGAGTGGCTCGCCAGCTAACTGGCTGCCGATCGGTCTCGGGTCGTGATGCACCTGACCTGCAAGGACATGAACCGCAAGGGTTTGGAGGCGGCGGCCTGGCGCTACGCCACTGAAGGGTTTGGGAACATCCGGGCGATCACCTGCGACTACCCGACTCCCGGCTTCGGCGATACAATCAAGTGGAGATCCCACCATGTACGAATTGGCGCGAGGGCCCTTGATGTCGGTCGCCGCGATCGTTTTCATCGCGGGGACCGGGTATCGGGTCGTCCAACTGTTCTTCTTGACCGAGAGAAAGGCGAGGGCTAGCTGCCCCTCACGCAGCATCAGGACCTATTCCCCGGAGGAACGAAAACTGAAGGCGATCCTCGCCCTCCAGAACAGCCTTCTCGGGCAGCACCCGGTGATGGCGATCGTCTCATTCTTGTTCCACTGCTGCCTTTTCGCCGTTCCCATCTTCACCCTTGCCCATAACCTGCTCTTGCGTGAATCGTGGGGAATATCCTTCTTCAGCCTCCCTGACCCGTTGATCGACATCCTGACCGTAATCGTTCTTCTGGGCGCGCTCTTTTTCCTTGTGCGGCGGTTGGTTGTTCCGCGCGTGCGGGCCGTTTCCACCCTGAACGATCACCTGGTCCTTTTCATCACGGCAGCCCCTTTTTTCACCGGCTTGGCGGCCTATCACCAGTGGGGCGATTACAGGACGATTGTGACGCTCCATATTCTAGCCGGTGAACTGATGCTGATTGCGATCCCCTTTACCAAGTTGGGACACATGGTCTTTTTCTTCTTTGCCCGAATCTTTTTGGGAAGTGAATTCAGCTTCTGGCGGGGCAACAGAACGTGGTCAACTTAGAACTCGCAAACTTCCGAAGTCTTCGAGACTTCGGAAGTCTTGGGATAGGCGCCTAGGACAGGACAAACAGCATGCCTGAAGATGCTCAGAAACCCGTTGACGTGAATCAAGTCAGGGCCATGCTGGATAGCAAGAAGGGGCGGATGAAACTCTGTCTGAGCGCCTGCGCCGGCTGCACTCTCTGCGCGGAGAGTTGCTTTCTCTTCATGAACCATGGCCAAGACCCCCGCTACATGCCCTCCTATAAGGTGCTCAACTCTTTGGGTGTGCTTTACAGAAAAGGGGGAAAGGTAAGCCGCGAGCAACTCGATCAGATGAAAGAGATCGTATGGAAAGACTGCGCGCTGTGTGGGCGCTGCTACTGTCCCCTCGGCATCGACCTTCCGAGTATGGTCGCCTTTGTCCGAAGTATTCTGCGCTCACAAGGGGTTAATGGGGTCTACCCCTATTCTCTGGGAGCGCCCGAGGAGGAGAGGAAACAGCCGTGACTGAGAAAGCGTCTTCAGAAACGGGGTAGAATGACGCCTCATGAGCGGGCATAGGATTGCGGCGCGAAACGGGTATTCTTCAGCCCCCGTTGCCAGTGGAGTAACAAAGTGATCATTGCAGAGATAAAGCGATTGGAAGAAATCAAGCAGATGCTTGAGGGCTATAAGCGAGTCCTTATCGTGGGATGTGGAGGTTGTACCTCCGTCTGTCTTGCCGGAGGACAGAGAGAAGTCGACAATCTGAACACACAACTGGCCGCCTCGTTGAAGGCGGATCATGCGCCGCTGAAGATTATTGATGGATTCACGGTGGAACGACAGTGTGAGGTCCAGTTCGTTGCGGAGCTGGACCCGTTGGTGGGGCGGCATGATGCGATTCTCTCCATGGGTTGCGGCGCGGGGGTGCAGTTCGTCGCGGAGCGCTATCCGGACAAGCCGGTATTCCCGGCACTCAACTCGAAGTTTGTGGGGGTCAATAAAGATGTCGGGTGGTATGAGGAGCGCTGCAAATGCTGCGGGGATTGCGTACTGGCCGTGACCGGGGGGATATGCCCGGTGGCAATGTGCGCCAAGGGGCTTTTGAACGGGCCGTGCGGCGGGCCTCGGGACGGGCATTGCGAGGTGGACAAAGACACCCCCTGCGCCTGGATCCAGATCTATGAACGGCTCAAGGCGCAGGGCAGGCTGGACCAGATTCTCGGGGTGTTCCCGGCCAGGGAATGGGAAGACCAGATTCAAGGAAGCGTGGTGCTGGAAGCATATCAACATAGGTACGCCAAAGAAGCCGAAGGGCCATGAAATCAGGAAGCAATTTGGAAAAGGTGTTGACCGAGGGCAAGTTCGCAGTAACCGGCGAGCTCGGCCCTCCTCGGGGTGCAAGCGTTGACGCCGTGAGGGAAAAGGCAAAGCATCTCAAAGGCATGGTCGACGCGGTCAACATCACGGATAACCAGACGGCCGTGGTCCGCATGTCCAGCGTGGCGGCTTCTACTCTTCTCATCCGGGAAGGGCTGGAGCCGAATTACCAGATGGTTTGCCGCGACAGAAATCGCATTGCCATGCAGTCCGATATCCTGGGCGCCTCCGCCTTGGGGATCAGGAATATGCTCTGTCTGTCCGGCGACCACCAGATATTCGGCGACCACCCCAAGAGCAAGAAAGTATTCGACATCGACTCCATCCAACTCATCGCGATGGTGAGGAAGATGCGCGATGAGAGCAAGTTCCTCAACGGTCAGGAGATCACGGAGCCGCCGAAGATGTTCATTGGCGCCGCGGCGAACCCTTTCGCCGAGCCGTATGAATTCAGGGTTTTCCGCCTTGCCAAGAAGGTGCAGGCAGGGGCCGATTTCGTTCAGACCCAGTGCATCTATAACATGGAACGCTTCCGCCAGTTTATCCAGCAGGCCAACGACATGGGGCTCACCCAGAAGGTGTACATTCTTGCCGGCGTTACCCCGATGAAGTCGCTTGGCATGGCCCGCTATATGCAGAAAAACGTGCCCGGGTTGGACGTGCCTGACTGGGTGATCAAGCGCCTTGAGGGGGTAGACAAGAAGAAACAGGCGAGCGAGGGAATCGCCATCTGTTGCGAGCAGATCGCGGAGTTCAGACAAATGCAGGGCGTCGCCGGCGTTCACATCATGGCAATCGAGTGGGAACAGCGCGTTCCGGAGATTGTTGAACGAGCCGGGCTCTTGCCACGTCCGGTTTTCGGGTGAGGCTGTGTGGCGGTGTTTGCTGGCAGGACGGCAAGAAAGTAGCAGGCACACTCCGTGTGCCGTCCGCCGCGGAGCTACGGCACACGGAGTGTGCCTGCTACTTTGGTCACGGCTCGGGCAGCTTGGGCGAAGAAGACGATGGCTATGACAAGAAGGTGGCTGGCTCTCGGGTGCGGCGCGTGTGTGGGGGTCTTGTCCGTGATCGTGTTCGGGATCGGTCCGCGATCCTGGTGGAGCACGGCAGGAAGCCTGTTCGAGTCGTGCTGCGGCCGGGAAGCGACCTGCGCCTTCTCGAAGTGCGTTTCCGAGCAGGAAGGCGAGCCGGCGGCAGGGCGCGCGCTGTTGGTCTCCACGGACGATTTCCCGGGACGGCTCGAGCGGCCGCCCGTGAAGTTCGATCATGACAAGCACACCTTCGCCCTCCAACCCGAAGGCTGTGAGCAGTGCCACCGAGAGGATCAGAACGGCGACCTTCTGTTCACCTATCCGAAAGTCAGGGACGGGACGGGTCGAAAAGCCCTGATGAACTCCTTTCACGATGACTGCATCGGGTGCCATCAGGAGCGGAGGAAGCAGGGGAAGGAGGCGGGGCCCGTGACCTGCGGCGAGTGTCACGTCCTTGATCGCGAGTATGCCAGGCATACGAACGTGCCGGTCTTGCCCGAATACGATGAAGTCCTGCGGGATACCTACCACAGGGACTGTATCGCCTGCCATCGGGAGCCGGCAAAGATGGCGGAAAATGCCGGGGCGCTGGACTGGAAGAGCTTCTATGTTGCCCAGAAGAGCAAGACCGAAGAGCGCTGGCCCAAGGTAGACTTTGACTATTTCCTCCACGACAAGCACGACAAAGCCCTGGAGGGGAAATGTCAGTTGTGCCACTACATTTCCCCGGCGAGGCAGAACAGGTTGAGTGCAGAGGGGAAACAACCTGCCCACCGGGACTGGCTGTTGGACATCGATGAGACGAACGATCTGAGCGAGCGGGCCGTCGCCCACGCCCGCTGTATCAACTGCCATCTGAAGCGGAGGGGCCAAGACAACCGGGCAGGCCCCGTTTCCTGCGGCGAATGTCATAACGGCGTTCAGCGCACGATTGAACAGATGGCGGACGTCCCGCGGCCCAAATGCGATCAGGAGGACAGGATTCTGATGCGGCTCGACCAGGGCGCCCGGGCAAAAGCTGTGGCTTTCAACCACGCGTCACATGTGGCAAGTAGTCGTTCGTGCCAGGAGTGTCACCACAAGACGTTGCGAGCTTGCCGCGACTGCCATGGCGTCAAGGGCAGCGAGGAAGGCGGTTGGGTGACCCTCGCCGAGGCCCATCACAAGGTCTCGTCTAACTGGAGTTGCGTGGGGTGCCACGAGAAGGAGAAGAGCAAGCCCGACTGCGCGGGGTGCCATCAGGGCATGCAACGCGGCCTGGTTCAGTCTGCCTGCTCCGGTTGCCACACAGGGTCTCTGGACAAGCTGGACATGGCTGCGAAGCTGCCGGCGCCGGAGGATCTCATTCCGGCCGACACGAAACCCAAGATCCAGATCGGCGAACTCGAAGACGCCTACGCGCCCTCCACGATGCCGCACCTTGCGATCGCCAAGAGACTGACCGACCTGAGCAATAGCAGCACCCTGGCAAGGCACTTTCACACCGACCCGATGACCATTTGTGCGGGTTGCCATCACCTAACCCCGCTTGAGGCGAAGACGCAACCTCCGCGGTGCAGCACCTGTCATACGGTTCGCCACGAGCCCATCGGCAAAATGCCCACGCTGCTCGGGGCCTATCACCAGCAGTGCCTGGGCTGCCATAGACAGATGGACAGGGACGCGCGGAAGATGCCCCAGAGCTGCACCGGGTGTCACGAAGAGAAATCGCTTAAGACTGTAGGGAACGCCCTCCGTGGCGTTCCGGGCGGCGGAGTAGCGGCGTCGATGTCGATTCCCGGAACGCCACGGAGGGCGTTCCCTACAGCCGATCCTCCCGGAGTCACGGAAAGCCATTTCGCTGCGCAAGTGCAGGATTGAACTCATGTCAGGCAACCGACGAACCTTCTTGAAGCGTGCGACGGGGATTGGGGCACTTGCCATTCTTGGCAATTGTCCAGAAGCGCGTGCAACCCCGGAAAAGGTCGGTCCGGACCAGTTGGGGGTCCTGGTGGATTGCACCCGATGCGTGGGCTGTCGAAGGTGTGAAAAGGCATGTAACGAAATCAACAAGGACCTGCCCCGACGACCTCCAGTCACCTTTGAGGACCAGTCTGTTTTCGAGCAGCGAAGGCGAATGGATTCCAGTGCCTACACGGTGGTGAATCGCTATGAGGCCCCGGACCATCCGGGCAACCCCGTGTACGCGAAGGTTCAGTGCATGCACTGCCTTCATCCTGCCTGTGTGTCGGCGTGTATTGTGGGGGCGCTTACCAGAGAGCCCAACGGAGCCGTGGTCTATAACGCCTCCAAGTGCATCGGCTGTCGTTACTGCATGGTCGCCTGCCCGTTTCAGGTTCCCACATACGAATACGACAACGCGTTGACGCCGCAAGTCAGGAAGTGTACTTTCTGTTTTGAGGCGCGGGTCAGCAAAGGTGGAATGCCCGCCTGCGTGCAGTCCTGCCCTATGCAGGTCATGACGTTCGGCAAGAGGATGGAGCTTCTCCGGCTGGGCCGCCAAATACTGAGGAAGCACCCGGATCAGTACACTCCGCATATTTATGGCGAGGCTGAAGTGGGTGGAACCTCTTGGCTCTATCTATCCGGCATGCCTTTCGAGAAGATCGGCCTCCCCAGATTTGGATATCAGCCGATCCCCGCCTATACGGAGCCCGTTCAACATGCGCTTTTCAAATGGTTTCTTCCGCCCCTGGCACTGTATGGGGCCCTGGGTGGCCTCATGCGGCTTATGAGCTCGAGAAAGAAGCAGGCCGAAGCGGCGTCTGGCGAGGAGGGCACCCATGAGCCCAGATGACCGGGCTGCGCCTGTGATCAAGAGGTTCTTCACGCCGGGCATGAAGATCCTTACAGCCGTCATGGTGGGCGGGGTTGGTGTCGGGTTGTACCGCCTCGTTGCGAGCTTGGCGTCCGTAACCAACTTGAATGATCAGTATCCCATGGGCCTGTGGATCGGTCTTGATGTGGCCACGGGTGTCGCCTTGGCCGCCGGAGGATTCACGACCGCTGCTCTGGTCTATGTCGTCCAGCGCGAACATTTTCATGCCATCCTCAGACCGGCCCTCTTGACGGCGATGCTGGGATATACCTTTGTGGCCATCGGGCTGCTCTTTGACCTGGGGCGGTGGTACAACGTCTGGCATCCGGCCATGCCTTGGATGTGGCAAGGGAATTCGGTGTTGTTCGAAGTCGGCATGTGCGTGATGATCTACTTGACGGTCTTGTATATTGAATTTGCACCGATTGTGTGTGAGCGGTTTATCGGCCGCGTTCATTTGCCGGGAAGGCTGGCGCGCCTGAACGATCCGGTGGACATCGCCCTCAGGTTGGCGGATCACGTTCTGGGGAAGGTGATGTTCCTTTTTGTGATTGCCGGCGTGGTCCTGTCGTGCTTGCACCAGTCATCCCTGGGGGCTTTGATGGTTATTGCTCCTTACAAGCTGCACCCGCTGTACTGGTCTCGCCTGTTGCCAATATTCTTTCTTACATCCGCGATAGCCGTGGGCTTCCCCGTCGTGATCCTGGAATCGATGATCGCCTGCAAGGCGTTCCGCCGGAAGCCGGAAATGCACGTCCTGACGCCGCTTGCAGCAGTAATGCCGTATCTGCTGGGCGCATACATAGCCTTCAGGGTCGGCGATATGTTCTACCGCGGCAGCTATGTTCTTCTCTTCGAGGGCTCTGCTGCGTCCTTCATGTTTTGGATCGAATTCGGTCTCTTGACCATCGTGCCCTTCTTCTTGTTCATGTCGTCCGACATCCGCCGTTCACCTAGTGGGTTGTTTATTGCCGCAGCGATGTATATCGTCGGGGTCCTGCTAAATCGCTGTACGGTCTTCTTCATTGCCTATGAGCCCCCGTACGCGGAAAGGGCATACGTCCCGGCGATTGGGGAATTCGCGCTGAGCATCGGCCTTGTCGCTGCCATCGTGTTTGTCTACCGGGTTTGCGTTACCTTGTTTCCGGTACTCCCAGCCCACGAAGACAAAGCCGGAAATGCTTAGGGCCTATCCCAAAACCGCGGTGGGCAGTCGCAAACTTCCGAAGTCTTGGAGACTTCGGAAGTTTTGGGATAGGCCCTGAGCAAGATTGAACAGGAGGCAGCGGAGGCAACGGAGAGAAGCCCTCTGTTCCCTCCGTTTTCTCCTGTTCAGAATACGATTTCAGGAGTGCTACGATGGCGATTGCAGGCCTAACGATCATCGGCGAGGCGATTAACGACTCGGTTCCTTCGACGAAGAAGCTCTTCGACGCGGGCGACATCGACGGGATCCTCGAGCTGGCGCGGACCCAGGATGAAAAAGGGGCCGCGTACATCGACGTGAACGTCGGTCCCCGCTCGCCGGAGTTCATGGCCGACCTGATCCGGAAGATCCAGCGGGTGACGGCCAAACCGCTTTCGATCGACACTCCGGACCCGGAAATCGCGCGGGCCGGACTGGAAGCCTATGACCTGGACCGCACCGGCGGCAAGAGGGCGATCCTCAATTCGATCTCGGCGCTGCGGGCGGCGATGTTCGACCTGGTAGCCGTTCAGCCGTTCCGGCCGATCCTGCTGGTTTCGGAGCGGGTGGAAAACGGCGCATCGCGCCCCTGCCGCACCGGCGAGGAGACCTATGAGGCCGCCAAGTTTCTGTTGGCCGCGGCACGCAGCGCCCATCCCGCGATCGCCAACGAGGATTGCATTTTCGATCCCGGCATTGCCCCCATCGGCAGCGACGCGGAAGGGAACCTCGCGCGGCTCGTGGCGGCCATGGGGCTGATCCATCAAGACCCTCAGTTCGCCGGCGTGCACATCTCCGTTGGTTTGAGCAATTTCACCGTGATGCTGCCGCCGAAGCGGGCCGACGGCTCGCCCGTCAAGGGCCCGCTGGAGAGCGCATTTCTGACCAAGGCCGTGCCGCTGGGCTTGGACACGATCATCGGCTCCGTAAAGCGGAGCTACGAGACCCTCCCGCCCGACCATCCGGCCATGCAATGCCTCGAAGACTGCATCCAGCGGCCCGATTTTGAGGCCATCATGCGGGTGCGCGAGTTCTACTCTTAGAACAGCCCCTTGACCCTGCCGGTGTCCGGATTCACGTCCACGCGGCGGTAGGCGGGGTCCGAGGCCGTGCCCGGCATGAGCGAAATGTTGCCCGCCACCGGGCAGATGAACCGCGCGCCGCCGTAGATGAGGAAGTCGCGGATCGGCAGGGTCCAGCCCTTCGGGACGCCTTTGAGCGTGGGGTCATGGCTGAGGCTCAGATGGCTCTTCACCATCATGGTGGCAAATTGGTTGTACTTGGGATCGGCCTCGAATCGCTTGGCCTTGGCTTCCGCCTCGGGACTGAACGACACTCCGTCGGCCCCGTAGACCTCCTTGGCGATGAGCTCGACCCGTTTGCGCAGCGGGGTATCCATCTGGTACAGGAACTTGAAATCGACCTTTTCGTTGCAGGCATCGACCACCGCGTCGGCAAGTTCCAGCGCCCCTTCGCCGCCGTATTGCCAGTGTTTGGAGAGGGCCACCCGGGCACCCGCCTGCTCGGCCATCTTGCGCACCAGTTCTGTCTCGGCCTTGGTGTCGGAGTGGAAGGCGTTGATGGCCACTACCGGCTTGATCCCCGCTTTCTTGACGGTTGCGATATGGTGCAGCAGGTTGCACGCGCCGTCCTCCAGCCAGGCCAGGTTCTCTTGGAAGTACTCCTTGGGGATGGGTTTTCCCGGCGGGCAGGGCAGCGCGCCGGCATTCACGCCATGGTGCTTCAGCCCGCGAATGGTGGTGGTGATGACCGAAACGTTGGGAACGTTGCCTGAAACCCGGCACTTGACGTTCCAGAACTTCTCGAAGCCGATGTCGGC
>CAYTJV010000121.1:0-196 GCA_964438165.1 uncultured Planctomycetaceae bacterium
GACGGTTTCCGTTTCCCCGCCGGCCCCGTGCCGGTGGAGACAGGTTTGGCAACTACGCCGACCAAACTTTCTGTGCTTTTCCCCCTCGCCTCGCCGCCTTGGCGGCGAGGCGAGGGGGAAGGAATCGGTTGGAGACCGGTCGCCTGTAGTTGCCAAACCTCGATTCCACCGACGCGGGGTCGGTGGGGCTTGGCTC
>CAYTJV010000121.1:296-4185 GCA_964438165.1 uncultured Planctomycetaceae bacterium
ATGGCCTGTAGTTGCCAAACCTCGATTCCACCGACGCGGGGTCGGTGGGGCTTGGCTCGATGCGTCTCGTCTCGAATGGCCTGTAGTTGCCAAACCTCGATTCCACCGACGCGGGGTCGGTGGGGCTTGGTTCAAGGAGACGCTGCCGGCGAGGGACATCTTTGCTTCGCGACCTGGAGGCTTTGCAGTCCACGGAGGTCGAAAGTCAGGGGAAGCGATTCTTGCTCCGCAGCGACTTGGCAAACACGACCGCCGCCGTATTCCGTGCTGCCGGCGTCGCGATTCCACCGAGCGTGCAGAGAACCGAGGAGTAAAGGGCAACACCCCCCTTATGCCGACAGGCGCATGGTGCCAAGCCGCACTTACGCCGCCGTAACCTCTTGCGGCAGCGATAGATACGAAATCACACTGTTGAAGACGAGTCTTACTACCGCGCCATCTCTGAAAGCCCGCGACGTGCGATGCGGCTCAAAATGCAATTATTAACAGATCAAATATGGGGAAATGCGAAAAGTGCCGTTTTTTGGAAAGAGGCTTGACACAAACGCCAAACGGATCATTCTATACAGCAACGTCCAAGATTGAGCGGCTGGGGGACTCTCCTACCAGAAGCGAGCCAGATTCGCCTGAGTTCCGCCGCCGCAGGGATGCCAAGCACGCCATCCATCACCACACCGGGAAACCGACGAGGATGTTTATCAAGTCGCTGCACTATGTAGGCGAGACGTCCTCGGAAATCGTTCTGATAAGCGAGGGAGGTTTGAACATGTTCGTGAGAGGATTCGGTTGGGGTCGGATCGTTTCGGGCTTCGTGCTCGCTCTCGGTCTCGTGGCCCTAGGCTCAAACGCCGTCGCCCAAGAGTACGTGGGCGACCAGATGTGCAAGGTCTGTCATGCGGGCAAGTACGCGGCTCACAAGCAGCACGGGCACGCATGGATGGAGATTCCCACGGGAGGGCAGGAGCCGGGAGCGGATCTGTTTGGATTTGCCTCCGTGGGAGTGGGCCTTCCCGATCCGACCGCGGAGGGCTTGACGTGGGCTGACATAAGGGCCCTCGTCGGGAATTTCAAGGAGGGCGACGGCTATATGTGCTACGAGCGCACGGATCCTGTTACCGGCCAGAAGCAGGGGTACCTCGCTGCGCACGGCAGGAAGTTCGCTTATCCAGCCCAGTGCTTCCAGTGTCACAATCCGACCGGGTACCAACCTACCGGAACCATGTACGGAATTTCAGACTGGAACTTGGGCGCTCCGGCATCCGACCCCAACGGCAAGCCGCTCCAGGGTGTTCAGTGCGAGCACTGTCACGGTGCGGCCGGGACGATGGCAATCCCCGATAGGACGCTGTGCAGAGATTGCCATTCCCGCACCAGGAAGAACGAGGTAACCGGCGTGGATAGCGATCCGAACAAACGGATCCCGTTTGCGCCAACCGCGGACGGAAAGACCGGGGTTTTCACGAACCGTCATCCGGAAGGGGATGAATACCGAAGGTCACCGCACAAGAACGTGGACCAGGGTGACGGCTACCACCTGGGTTGCGTCTTGTGCCACAGTCCGCACAAATCGGTTTGGCATAATAAGGGCGGTGTACGGTTTGCCGACGAGCACGGTATAGGGAACATGTGCAAGCACTGCCACCAGATGAACAACCCAGAGTTCCCGAATGCGAAAAAGGTGCGGCTCCGCGGGGCCATGGGGAAGCTCGGTCTGGAGTGCGTCGAGTGCCATATGCCGGAGAAAACTGCGGGCAGTGCGGTTGCCGGCGTTGCCGTAGGGCCGCTCGGTACGAGGGCCACACACCTCTTCCGGATCAACCCCACCGCCTTGGCCGCAAAGGACAACGTCACTCTCGATGGCACCACCAAGTATTGGAACTCGCCGGACCCGACGGACCCGACGAACCCGACGGCCCTCAACGGCGACTCGTTCCTCACGCTGGACATGGTGTGCACCAATTGCCACACCAACATGTCGTTGGAGCAAATGGCGCTAGCGGCCAAGGGCATCCACCGTCAACCCGGAGTGGTTGACCTTACGGTCAACGGCGAGGACGGACCTCTGAAGGTCAAGAAAACCGACCAGGCCTCGGTCGATTTCTCCGTCGAAGCATACCAGAACGGCATGAACGCCGAATGGTGGGTGATTTGCCAAGGGCCGAAGGGCTGGTCCTCCTGGGACGGAAAAAAATGGAAGCCCGGGCTTCGCGCCTGGCGTAGGAACGCCCCCGTGGTTGACGCCGAGCAGAATGTGCAAAAAGCAAAGTTGCCGCCGGGCTTTTACACGTACTGGGTCGGCATCTATCCGACGGACGACTCAGAGCATTTCGACAGCGTGCCGGTCTACGTCACGAAACGTTAGACTGCACGGCCAACGCCCAACCGTAGGGCGGATTGTCAAATCCGCCCTACAACAAACGGTCAACTTGTCTTCCGTACTGGGAACCGGAAAGGCGGGCCATCCGCCTTTCCGGTTCCGTGCTTTTGGTCCATGGTTGTCCGTCCATCGCTACTCTGGCATTTGGCAAATGCCGAAAGTGCTGATTGCTCGAACAACGCTGCCCCGGTTGACGTGCCCGCCCAAAATGTGCTAAACTCAAAGTTGAAGCCAGTTTCCTCGATTCTGGTGGGGCTCGCTCGTCCCACCCTAACTGCTCAGACGCCGGAGGCGGCCGAGTTTTCAACGGTCGTTTGGCATCTCTCGAAAAGCTGGAGTGTGACTATGATTCGACCAGGGATTCTCTTGACGCTGGGCTTGTCTTTGGTGGTGGGTTGCGGGCGGAGCGATCGCCCGACCGTTCGGCAGACCTCCATGACGCCCCAGGATGAAAGCAGCGTGAGCACGGCGTCGAATTCCCAGCAACCTCCCGAGGATTGCCCGGGATCCTCGCTCCCCAAGAGGACTCGCCCGAAACGCGACTTCCAGGCCCAGGCGAAACTCGCCGACGCTGCGCGTGCAGAGGCGGGCAAGGCGGCGGATTTGAAACAACCTGCCAGGGAACCGGCGGAAACCGGTGACGCGAAAGTGGCGAAAATCGCCACGAAGCCGACGAGAACGCCCCCCACGACGCTGGCGAAAGCCGCTGCCGCAAAGCCGGCGAAAACCGGCGACGCCACGCCTCCGAAAACCGCCGGCCGCGATACCGCGAAAGTCGAGACCAAGGAAGTGCGAATCGGCGGCATGAGCCTGGTTGCGCCGAAGAACTGGATGCGCGAGCGACCGCCGATCAATTTCATCCTTGCCCAGTTCAGCTTGCCGCGCGCCAACGGGGACAAGTCCGACGCCCAGTTGACCGTGACCTCGCCGGGCGAGCACGACCCCAAAGCCCTTGAGCGCGTGCGAGAACAGCTCAAGGAGAAGCCTGAGGAGGGCTCGGTCGAGCACCTCCAGATCGCCGGCAACGAGGTAGTCCTCGTGGATAGCACGGGAGATTACGACGATGGCAGCGACGAGGAGAGCGACCCTTCCTCGTCGCCGGCCAACGAAGGCCGCTATCGCGCTTTGAATGCCATGGTTTTCCTCGGCGGCAAGGTGTACATCGTCAACTGCACTGGTCCGGAGAAGACCGTGGGCGAGCGGGCCGGCGAATTCCGCGCGTTTCTGCAAACGATGAAATCGGCCGACCAGCCGTGATGGGTGATTGCGGCACATCCTTTCAGCCGTGCGGCATTGCTTGACCGCTGCGGTGAGCACGGATTTCTCGCGATCGGATTCAGCGGACGTCCCCACCGACCCCGTGTCGGTGGAGGGGCGGTTTGGCGACTACGTGAGAGATGGCTAATGCAACGAAATCCCCACCGACCCTGCGTCGGTGGAAACGGGTTTGACTACGTGGCCGCCGTGTAGTTGTCAAACCCGTTTCCACCGGCACGGGGCCGGTGGGGAGGG